>NZ_DATFFD010000022.1:0-20522 GCF_035250425.1 Sphingopyxis sp. | reverse complement strand
TCGGTCAGCGCGCGGAACTCGCCCTCGATC
Source organism: Sphingopyxis sp. (assembly GCF_035250425.1). Lineage (GTDB taxonomy): Bacteria > Pseudomonadota > Alphaproteobacteria > Sphingomonadales > Sphingomonadaceae > Sphingopyxis. Next base: position 20,492 of record NZ_DATFFD010000022.1, on the reverse strand, counting down.
ATCGGCGCCGCGCTGGTGTAGAGGTGCGGGGTGATCGTGATGTCGCGGTCGGGCGCGATCCGCAGATAATAGGGAACCGCGATTTCGAACCCGTTGCTGCGGTCGAGCCGGATTTCGGGAACCAGCAGGCCGCTGCTCGGCTCGTTGTTGATCGAATGGCTGAGGCCGGGAAGCGGGATCAGCGGCAGGCCGAAAATCTCGATCCGCGCGCCCTTGTAGCGGACCTTGTTCTTCGCCTTGTCGTATAGCACCCGGACGGCGCGCACCTGCCAGCTGGGGTTCTTGGGACAGCCTTCGTCATCCTCGACGGGGCAGGGGGTATAGGCGGCGTTCTCCAGCTCGATATTGCCGTTGTCGAAGCGGGTGCCCTTGATCGCGGCGAGCCGCGACCCATTGTCGAGCACGACGAGCAGATTCTCGACCACCCCGTCGCGCAGGCTGTCGGTCAATTCGATCTTGTCGCCATAGGCGGTGTCGCCTTCGGGGTTTTTGATGACGACATTGCCCTCGGCGAAAACCTGGCCCGTCTTGCGGTTCCAGGTGACCTTGTCGGACCGCATCTCGATCGCTTCGCGGTTCATCTGGACATTGCCCTCGGCAACGACGACTTCGGTGTCGCTGTCGTAATTCAGATTATCGGCGGCGAAACCGATCTGATCTTCGGCCTGGGTCGCGGGGGCATCGGTGGTTGTCGGGACGACGTCGGGCGTCTGCAGGTCAGGCTCGCCCACCACCTCTTCCGGCTGGGCCGGATTCGCTTCGGTCTGGGCCAGCACGGGGCAAGCGGCCAAGGCCGCGCCGCTCGCCGTCGCCAGCCAGAACGGCCGTGCGCGCGCTGCTTGTTGGAACAAAGCCCAGCTCATTTTGATATCTTTGTCCCGCACCTTATTTAGCGTCCACCCGGCTTGGACCGGCAGCTTTGTTTTTGCAACTCGCAAGCGAAACCCCTATCGGTCCGCCACGTTCCAATCAATCATCGCATAAGAAAGTTAAGGCATGGACATTCAGTTTGTCGCGCAAATCGACGCGTCTGCCGACGTCGTCGCATTTCCCGTCCGCAAGGGCGAGGCGGGTGCGCTCGGCGCGTTGCTCGGTGCGGCGGCGGCGCAGGCGCGCTTCGACGGCGCGGCGGGCACGATCGCCGAAACCGCGGCGATCGACGGCGAACAGGCGAAGCGCCTGCTGCTCGTCGGCATCGGCGAAGGCAGCGAGCAGGATCTCGAGCGCGGCGGCGCGGCGCTCACGGCGAAGCTGCAAACGAGCGGCGCGACCGCGGTCCATGTCGATTTCGTGAGCACGGGCGAAAGCGACGCCGACGATGTCCTCGCCTTCGCGATGGGCGCGCGCCTCCGCAACTGGCGCCTCGACACCTATCGCACGCGCTTGGCCGACAAGGCGAAGCCGAGCCTGAAGACGGTGACGATCGCGTCGCCGCACGGTGACCTGTCCAGCCGCTGGGCCGAAAATGAGGCGATTGCCGGCGGCGTCGCGCTGACGCAGACGCTCGTCGCCGAGCCGCCGAACATCCTTTACCCGGAGACGTTCGTCGAACGCTGTCAGCACCTGACCGATCTTGGCGTCGAACTCGAAATCCTCGACGAACGCCAGATGAAGGCGCTCGGCATGGGGGCGCTGCTCGGCGTCGCGCAAGGCTCGACCCGCCCGCCGCGCCTGCTCGCGATGCGCTGGAACGGCGGCAACGCCGGCGATGCGCCCGTCGTCTTCGTCGGCAAGGGCGTGACCTTCGACACCGGCGGCATCAGCATCAAGCCCGCTGCGGGCATGGATATGATGAAGTGGGACATGGGCGGCGCAGGCGCGGTCGCGGGCGCGATCAAGGCGATCGCGGGCCGCAAGGCGAAGGCGAATGTCGTCGGCGTCGTCGGCCTCGTCGAGAACATGCCCGACGGCAATGCGATGCGCCCCGGCGACGTCGTCACCACCATGTCGGGGCAGACGGTCGAGGTGCTCAACACCGACGCCGAGGGCCGGCTCGTCCTCTGCGACGCGATCAGCTGGGCGCAGAGCGCCTATAATCCGAAGGTGATCGTCGACCTCGCGACGCTGACCGGCGCGATGGTGATTTCGCTCGGGCATGAATATGCTGGTATCTTCGCGAACGACGACACGCTTGCGACCGATTTACTTGCCGCGGGCGAGGCGAGCAACAACAAGCTGTGGCGCTTTCCGCTGTCGCCCGCGTACGACAAGCTGATCGACAGCCCGATCGCCGACATGAAGAATATCGGCCCGCGCGAAGGCGGCTCGATCACCGCGGCGCAATTCCTGAAGCGCTTCGTCGACGAAGGCGTCGCCTGGGCGCATCTCGACATCGCGGGCATGGCGTGGGCCGACAAGGACGGCCCGGTGTGGGCGAAGGGCGCGACCGGCTACGGCGTGCGCCTGCTCGACCGCTACATCGCCGCCAACCACGAAGGCTGAACGAAACGGGGCAGGGGAGCATGGCGCGCGTCGACTTTTACCGGCTGACCCGCGACCCGGTCGAACGGGTGCTCCCCGCGCTCGCGACGCGCATCCTCGCGAACGGCGACCGCCTGTTGGTGGTCGCCGCGCCCGCGATGCAGCGGCAGGCGATCGACGAGGCACTGTGGACGCTGCAACCCGCAAGCTTCCTGCCGCACGGCCACGCGGGCTCGCCCGACGAGGACATCGAGCCGATCCTGATTTCGGGGACGCTCGATCCGTCGCCGCCGAACCGTGCCAGCCACCTTGCGCTCGCCGACGGCGAATGGCGCGAGGAGGCGCTGGGGTTCGAACGCACCTTCCTGCTCTTCGACAACAGCCGCATCGACGACGCGCGCGCCCTCTGGCGCACGCTGGCCGCCCGCGAAGACGTCGACAACCGTTTCTGGAAACAGGACGAAAACGGCCGCTGGTCCGAAGGGCCGTAATGCCCTCACGCTCTATCCTTGCAGTGCAGCAAAAGCGCGGCTAGAGGCGCGCGCATCGCAGACCATAATAACTCAGGAGCTTCCCCCATGGCGGTCACCCGCACTTTCTCGATCATCAAGCCCGACGCCACGCGTCGCAACATCACCGGCGCCGTCACCAAGATGCTGGAAGACGCCGGTCTTCGCGTCGTCGCCTCGAAGCGCATCCACATGAGCCGCGAGCAGGCCGAAGGCTTCTACGCGGTCCACAAGGAACGCCCCTTCTTCGGCGAACTCGTCGATTTCATGATCAGCGGCCCCGTCGTCGTCCAGGTTCTCGAAGGCGAGAACGCGATGCAGGCGAACCGCGACATCATGGGCGCCACCAACCCCAAGGACGCCGCTCCCGGTACGATCCGCAAGGAACTCGCCGAGAGCATCGAGGCGAACACGGTCCACGGTTCGGACAGCGACGAAAATGCGGCGATCGAAATCGCCTATTTCTTCAAGCCCGAAGAAATCGTCGGTTAAGCCTGAGGGCGCAGCCGAATGGAAGAGGCCGCCGGAGCGATCCGGCGGCCTTTTTTGTCAGAATTCCTCCGCGACGCCCATCAACCCCGCCAGCTTCTTCGGCGCCACCGAAAGCCAGCTCTTGCGCAGCCATTCGCCGATCGCGTCCCAGTCGGTGTCGCCGCGGTCGAGGCGGATGCCGACCCAGCCGTCGCCGAAATAGGCGGGGCGGTAATAGCGCTCCTCGTCGAGCTCGATCAGCGCCGCCTGCTCGTCGCCGCCGCTGATCTTGACCAGTATCGCGATCTTGCCGTCGCCATGATGATCCTCGGTGAAATAGGCGAATTTCTTGCCCTTCACGATACCGAAGCATGGCATGCCATGCGACACCACCTCGTCGGCCTCGGGCAGCGCCATCGCGAGTTCACGCACACGGCCGCGCAGATAGTCGGGCGACCGTTCGCGCGTCACGAACGCCGCGAGGGTGGCGGGATAAAGCTGGTGCTCGGCGAGCTGCACCCGGCGCGCCAGCGTCTCGACCGTGTCGCCGGGCAGGATCGCGACCGGCGTCTGCGCGAGCACCGGCCCTTCGTCGACGCCGGGCGTCACGATATGGACGCTGCATCCGCCGAATTTGTCGCCCGCCTCGATCGCTTGGCCGTGTGTGTTCAACCCCTTGTAGAGCGGCAGCAGGCTCGGGTGGATGTTGATCATCCTGCCCGCCCAGCGTGCGACGAAATCGTCCGACAGGATGCGCATATAACCGGCGAGTGCCACAAATTCGGCGCCCGCCGCGCGCAATCGCTCGTCGACCAGCGCGTCGAACGCGTCGCGGTTCATGCCCTTGTGCGATACGCCCCACGTCGCGATGCCCTCGGCCTCGGCGATCTTCAGCCCCGGTGCGTCCGGATCGTTGCTGCCGACGAACACCAGTTCATAGGGGCAGTCTTCGGCTTTCGCGGCATAGAGCAGCGCCGCCATATTGGTGCCGGCGCCCGAGATCAGGACGGCGACTCTGGCTTTCACAGAGACGCTGCCGAAAAATAGGGACAGTCCCTATTTATTGCCGTCCGTCGACGATCCTCGAAAACGGCGCATGCCCAATAAATAGGGACTGTCCCTATTTTTTGATCACGCCGCATGCGTCGCGCTCCACGCGTCCATCGCGCTCCACGTTTCGATGCTGCCCGTCACGGTGCAGCCCTTTTCGCCCTCGGCGATATGACCGATGCGGAATACCGTCTCGCCCGCGGCTTCGAGCGCCGCGGTAACATCGTCAACATCGGCTTCGGCCACGACAACCGCCATGCCGACTCCGCAATTGAAGGTGCGCGCCATTTCCTCGGGCTCGATATTGCCCTGCGCCTGCAGGAAGGCCATCAGCCGCGGCTGCTCCCACGCGTCGGCATCGACGTGCGCGTGCAACGTCTTGGGCAGGATGCGCGGGATATTTTCGAGCAGTCCGCCGCCGGTGATATGCGCGAGGGCGTGAATCCGGCCGGTCTTCACCAGTGGCAGCAGGCTCTTCACATAGATGCGCGTCGGCGCCATCAGCGCGTCGATCAGCAGGATAGTCTGGTCGAACAGGGCAGGGCGGTCGAGCTTCCACCCCTTGTCCGCCGCGAGCCGGCGCACGAGCGAAAAGCCGTTCGAATGCACCCCCGACGAGGCGAGGCCCAATATCACGTCGCCCGCCGCGACCTTGTCGGCGGTCAGCACCTGATCGCGCTCGACCGCGCCGACGCAAAAGCCCGCGAGATCATAGTCGCCGTCCGAATACATGCCCGGCATTTCGGCGGTCTCGCCGCCGATCAGCGCGCATCCGGCCTGCTTGCACCCCTCGGCGATGCTCGCGACGACCTCGGTCGCGACATCGTTGTCGAGCTTGCCCGTCGCATAATAGTCGAGGAAAAACAGCGGTTCGGCGCCCTGCACGATCAGATCGTTCGCGCACATCGCGACCAGATCGATCCCGACCCCGTCATGCCGGCCCGATTCGATCGCGAGCTTCAGCTTGGTGCCCACCCCGTCGTTCGCCGCGACGAGCAACGGATCGTTGAACCCCGCCGCCTTCAGGTCGAAAAAGCCGCCAAAGCCGCCAAGGTCGGCATCGGCGCCCGGACGGCGCGTCGCACGGGCGAGCGGAGCAATGGCACGGACCAGCGCATTGCCGGTCTCGATCGATACGCCGGCCTGCGCATAAGTGTAGGAGCCGGGTTGGTTGTGCTTGGAATCCATGGCACGCGCGACTAACGGTTCCAGCCGACAAATGCCATGATTTCCTTGTCCGGCGCCTCGCTTTTGGGCAGAGCATAGAGAAGATATGATTTCGGCTGCCCTTCCCCGCTTCGCCCCGAGCTTCTCGCTTCGCTCCCTGGCACCCCGCGATTGGCGATGGGCCGCGCTTTTTGGCCTGTTTTTCGCCATTCTGCTCGTCGGCGTGGTCGATGGTCAGATCACCCGCGGCGACCGCGGCATCACACCGATCAACAGCAGCGGCGATTTCCTGGCGAGCGGCATCCTTGTCGACGTCACCGGCGACAATGCCGATGATGCGCGCACAAAGGGCTGGCGCGAGGCGCAACGGCTGGGCTGGACGCAGCTCTATCGCAAATTGAACGGCAGCGACGGCCCCAAGCTCGGTGATTCGGTGCTCGACGGCATCGTGACCGCGATCGTTGTCGAGGAAGAACAGATCGGCCCGCGCCGCTATGTCGCCCGGCTCGGCGTTCAGTTCGACCGCGTGCGCGCGGGGCAAATCCTCGGTGTCAGCGGGCGTACGCTGCGCTCGCCGCCGCTGCTCGTCATCCCGGTCTATGCAATCGACGGCATCCCGCAGGTGTTCGAACAGCGCAGCGCCTGGCAGCGCGCGTGGGCCGAATATAATGTAGGGCAGAGCGCGATCGACTATGTCCGCACCGCGGGCACCGGCGCCGATACCTTGCTGATCAACGCGGGGCAGACCGGCCGCCGCGGCCGCGTGTGGTGGCGCGTGATCCTCGATCAATATGGCGCCGCCGATGTGCTGACGCCGATCGCGCGCGTCGAATATTCCTATCCCGGCGGCCCGATCAAAGGCTATTTTACCGCGCGCTTCGGCCCCGACAGCAAGCTGATCTCCAGTTTCATGATGACCGGGCCCAGCCCCGCGGCGCTGCCCGACATGATGGAAAAGGCGGTCGCGCGGATGGACCGCATCTATATCGACGCGCTCGCTTCGGGTGTGCTGCGCACCGACACCTATCTGGTTCTCGAAAAACCGGTCGAAAAGGAAGACCTGCCCGAGGAAGTCGCGACCGACGAAGAATCGTTGCCGAGCGAAACCGACGCCAGCGTACCGACCACGGCGGCCGTGGGCGTGCAGAGCTTCACCGTCCAGTACAGTTCGCCCGACGTCGATTCGGTCACCGCGACCGAACGCGCGGTCGCGGGCGCCGCGGGCGTCCAGTCGGCCTCGACCACCAGCCTTGCGCTTGGCGGCACCTCGGTGATGCGCGTCAGCTTCCGGGGTGACCTCGCCGCGCTCAGTGCGGCGCTCGCCGCACGCGGGTTCAAGGTGCAGGAAGGCGGCGGCCAGCTCCGGATCAGCCGCTGATGGCGCGTGCGTCCCAGATCGCGCTGCCGCTCGACTGGAGCGCCGGGGGCAGCAACGACGGTCCGCTGATCGTCGGCGCCAGCAACGCCGATGCCGTACGCTACCTGCGTCATCCGGCCACCTGGCCCGTCCGCACCGCGGTGCTCACCGGGCCGCAGGGATCGGGGCGCAGCCTGATCGGCCGGCTCTTCGCGCGCGACACCGGCGGGAACGTCATCGACGGCCATGACAGCGTTTCGGAAGAAGAGATTTTCCACGCGTGGAACGCCGCGCAGGCCAGTGGTTCACCGCTGCTGATCATCGCCGATGCGCCGCCGCCCGCATGGAATGTCGCGCTGCCCGACCTTCGTTCGCGCCTCGCCGCCGTACCCGTGCTGACGATCGGCGATCCCGACGACTGCCTTGCGCGCGACCTGATCGAGGCGCTTTTCGCACGGCGCGGCATGGCGCTTGCGCCTGGGGTCGCCTCCTATATCGTGCCGCGGATGGAACGCAGCTATGCGATGATCCACCGCATCGTCGCGGCGCTCGACGCCGCGTCGCTCGAAAAGGGCGGCGGCATTAGCATTCGTCTTACGCGTGAAACATTACTGTCACAGGGGCTCATCGATCCCGATTTGCTCGAACGACAGGATGACGCGACATGTCGATAACCGGCCAACCCCTTCGTGCCGACAATGACGCCGATGGCGCGTTTCAAATCCCTTTCGGACCCGAACGCTTCTTCAACCGCGAACTGAGCTGGCTCGCCTTCAACCGCCGGGTGATGGAAGAAGCGCGCAACCCCGCGCATCCTTTGCTCGAACGCCTCCGCTTCCTGTCGATTTCTGGCAGCAACCTCGACGAATTCTTCATGGTCCGCGTCGCGGGGCTGAAGGGGCAGCAGCTGCAGGGGATCGACGATCCCTCGGCCGACGGCCGCTCGCCGGGGCAGCAGCTTGCCGAGATCGAGGCCGAGGTGAACCGGCTCGTTGACCAGCAGCAGAGCGAATGGCAATTGCTCCACCGCCAGCTCGGCGAACAGGGCATCATTGTCCACGGTACGGGGTCGGACAAGGAAGCGCTGCGCGCTGCCCTTCGCCAATATTTCATCGACCAGATTTTCCCGATCCTGACGCCGCAGGTGCTCGACCCGGCGCATCCCTTCCCCTTCATCCCGAACCGCGGCCTCGGCGTCATCTTTGACCTGCAGCGCAAGGCGAGCGGCGAGACGATCCGCGAACTGGTGATGATTCCCGCGTCGCTCGCGCGCTTCGTGCCGGTGCCGGGGCAGCCGGGCGCCTTTGTGCCGATCGAATATCTGATCGAGATTTTCGGCGATCTGCTGTTCCCGGGCTTCACCATCCGCTCATTGGGCGTGTTCCGCATCATCCGCGACAGCGATATCGAGCTGGAGGAAGAGGCGGAGGATCTCGTCCGCCTGTTCCGCACCGCGATCCGCCGCCGCCGCCGCGGCCGCGTCATCCTGCTCGAACTCGAGGCCGACATGCCCGGCGAAATCGCCGAGGTGCTGAACGCCGATATTCAGGGGCATGAGGCGATCGTCGCCAAGATCGGCGGCTTTATCGGGCTCGCCGCGCTGTCGGCGCTCGTCGATGTCGACCGCCCCGACCTCAAATTCCCCGCTTATTCGGCGCGTTTTCCCGAACGCATCCGCGAACATGGCGGCGACTGTTTCGCGGCGATCCGTTCAAAGGACATCGTCGTCCATCATCCCTATGAAAGCTTCGACGTCGTCCTCTCCTTCCTGCGGCAGGCCGCGGCGGATCCCGACGTCGTCGCGATCAAGCAGACGCTCTACCGCGCCGGCAACCAGTCGCCGGTCATCCGCGCGCTGATCGAGGCGGCCGAGGCGGGCAAGTCGGTGACCGCGGTCGTCGAACTCAAGGCGCGTTTCGACGAGGAGCAGAATCTGCTCTGGGCGAACCAGCTCGAACGCGCCGGGGTGCAAGTCGTCTACGGCTTTATCGAGTGGAAGACGCACGCCAAGATTTCGATGGTCGTGCGCCGCGAGGGGCAGGGGTATCGCACCTATTGTCACTTCGGCACCGGCAATTATCACCCGGTCACCGCACGCATCTATACCGACCTCAGCTTCTTCACCGCCGACCCGCGTGCGGGGCGTGACGCGGCGCAGCTGTTCAATTACATCACCGGCTATGTCGAACCCGAACGGCTCGACCTGATCACCATGTCGCCGCTCAACATGCGCGCGCATCTGTGCCAGCTGATCGACGCCGAAATCGCGGCGGCGAAGGCGGGGCAGCCGTCGGGCGTGTGGGCCAAGATGAACAGCCTCGTCGACCCCGACATCATCGACAAACTCTATCAGGCGAGCGCGGCGGGGGTTCCGATCGAACTGATCGTGCGCGGCATCTGCTGCCTGCGCCCCGGCGTGGCGGGGCTGTCGGAGACGATCCGCGTCAAATCGGTCGTCGGCCGCTTCCTCGAACATAGCCGCGTCTGGGCCTTTGCGAACGGCGCGCCGCTGCCGCACCGCGCGGCAAAGCTCTACATCAGCAGCGCCGACTGGATGCCGCGCAACTTCGACCGCCGCGTCGAATATATGATTCCGATCGAAAATCCGACCGTCCACGACCAGATTTTGGACCAGGTGCTCGTCGCGAACCTCATCGACAATGAACAAAGCTGGATCCTGCTGCCCGACGGCACCTCGGCGCGCGTGATGCCGGGCGACAAGCCATTTAATTTGCACCATTATTTCATGACGAACCCCTCGCTTTCGGGTCGCGGCACGGCGCTCCACAAGCGTCAGGACGTTCCCACGCTTGCCTTCAACGTGCGCGAAGATTGACCAAATTGACCCCACAGCGTTCCTCCAAACAGGCGGTCAGCCGATCCGCCGTGATCGACATCGGCTCCAACTCGGTCCGCATCGTCGTCTATGAAGGACCGGCGCGGGCACCCGCCGTGATCTTCAACGAAAAGGTCGCCGCCGGCCTCGGCCGCGGCCTCGCTATCGACGGCCGCATCGCCCCGGGAGACGCCGAACGCGGCCTGGTCGCGCTGCGGCGCTACGCGCTGCTCGCCGAGCATATGGACGTCCAGGACGTGCAATGCGTCGCCACCGCTGCGGTGCGCGACGCCGTCAATGGTCCCGATTTCATCGCCGCCGCGGCCGAGGCGGGGCTGACTATCCGGCTGCTGTCGGGCGAGGAGGAGGCCGAGGCTGCGGGGCATGGCGTGCTGTCGGCGATCCCCGACGCGCACGGCGTCGCAGTCGATCTTGGCGGCGGCAGCCTCGAGCTCGCCGAAGTATCCGACGGCGAGGTCGGTCGCCGCGCATCCTTCCCGCTCGGCGTGCTCCGCTTGCCCGCGCTGCGCAAGGATGGCGAGCAGGCGTTTGAACGCGCGATCCGCAAGATGCTCCGCGCCGCCGGCTGGCCGGGCGAGGGACTGACCGGCCTGCCGCTCTATCTGGTCGGCGGTTCGTGGCGCGCGCTCTCGCGCCTCGATCTCGAACTCACCAAAGACCCGCTCGCGGTCCTCGACCAGCACACCTTGCCGCGCAGCGCGCTTCGCCGCCTGATCCGCGCGACCAAAAGGTTGAGCTTTGAAGAGCTCCGCGCCATCCCCGGCATGGCGTCGAACCGCGCCGCGGCCTTGCCCGACGCGGCGGCGCTGCTCGCGGCGCTGGTCAACATTCTCGACGTACCCGAAATGACCGTGTCGTCGTCGGGGCTGCGCGAAGGCCTGCTCTATCAGGCGCTCGATGCCGAAACGCGCGCGCAGGACCCGCTGATCGTCGCCGCCGAATTCGAGGGCCGACGCCTCGCGCGCTTCGCGCCGCACGGCCGCGCGATCGCCGAATGGATCGCGCCGCTGTTCGCTGACGAGGCTCCCGCCGACAGCCGCGTCCGGCTCGCGGCCAGCCTGCTCAGCGACGTCGCCTGGTCGGCTAACCCCGATTTCCGTGCCGAACGCGGCACCGAGATCGGCCTGCATGGCAACTGGCGCAGCATCGATATTCCGGGCCGCATCCTGCTCGCGCGCGCGCTATATGCGGGCTTTGGTGGTGCCGATGCCGAATTCCCGGTGATGGGAACCCTCGTGTCGCCCGAACGGCTCGCGCGGGCGCGCCAATGGGGGCTCGCGATCCGCCTCGCGCAGCGCCTGACCGGCGGCGTCGAGGCGCCGCTGAAGGCGAGCGGCATTGCGCTGGTCGATGGCAGGCTGAAGCTTTGCCTCGATGCCGGCTGGCATCATCTCGCGGGCGAATCGGTCGAGCGCCGCCTGCGCGTGCTGGCGCAGTCGTTCGATACGAAACCGGAACTGGTGCTGCTGTAGGGTTCGTCGCCCCCGCGAAGGCGGGGGCCGCCGGAAGTCTTTGCCTTCGCCGTCAGTGTCAGGTCGACAATGGCCCCCGCCTTCGCGGGGGCGACAGGATAGTTAAACCTCGGCGGCGGTCGCCGCGTCGATTTCGCTCATCAGCAGCTTGCCGTTCTTGACGGCAAAGCCCATCCGGCCTTCGACCAGGTCGAGCGCGGCGTGGCCGAACACGTCGTAACGCCACCCCTGCATCATCTGAATGCCCTCGCGCGCGCCCGCCGCGAGCGCTTCGAGATCATCGCTGCGCGCGATCAACCGCGCGGCGACATTGAGCTCGCGCGCACGGATTTTGAGCAGCAGCTTGAGCAGGTCGGCGACCAGCGTGCCTTCCTTGCCCAGCCCCGGGCCGCGCGGGGCGCGTTCGGGCATTTCGTCCTTCGACATCGGCTTGGCGCTCGCGATCGCGTCCATCAGCCGGCCGCCGATGTCGTTCGTGCGCCATGTCGCCGATAGGCCGCGCACGCGGCCCAGCCCGTCCTGATCCTTCGGCGGATGCGCGGCGAGGTCGGCGAGCGTCTCGTCCTTGACGATCCGGCCGCGCGGCAGATTCTTTTGCCGTGCTTCGCGCTCGCGCCACGCCGCGAGCGACTGCAACCGGCCGAGCACGTCGAGCTTGCGCGTCGGGACCTTGATTCGCTGCCACGCTTTTTCGGGATCGACGCTGTAGTTCGCAGGGTCGGCGAGCTTTTCCATTTCCTCGTCGAGCCAGTGACCGCGCCCGGTCTTGATCAGCTTGTCGAGCATCATCGGGAAAATCTTGGCGAGGTGCGTCACGTCGCCGACCGCATAGTCGATCTGGCGCTTGTCGAGCGGGCGGCGGCTCCAGTCGGTAAAGCGTGCGCCCTTGTCGAGTTGCAGCCCGATCCATGCTTCGACGAGGTTCGAATATCCGACCTGTTCGGCCTGACCGAGCGCCATCTGGCCGATCTGGGTGTCGAAGATCGGGTGCGGCGTCTTGCCGGTCAGGTTGAAGATGATTTCGACATCCTGCCCGCCCGCATGAAAGACTTTCAGCATGTCCTCATTGTCGACGAGCAGGTCGAGCAAAGGCTTCAGATCCATGCCCGGCGCCATCGGGTCGATCGCCGCGGCATGGTCGCGGTCGGCCACCTGGATCAGGCAAAGCTCTGGCCAGAAAGTGTTTTCGCGCATGAATTCGGTATCGACCGCGATGAAATCGCTGTTCCGAATGAGGTCGCAGAATTCGACGAGCGCGGCGTTGGTTTCGATCAACGGATGGACTTGCATAGCGCGCCTATACAGCTAGTTGAGACGAACGGGCAGGAAAAATTGCCCGCGCTCTTCGGGTCGCAAAGCCGGAACACCGGCTGGGGAAAAAGACGAAGGGATTTGGGGCATGATGTGGCTCGGTTGGGCGCTCGCCGCGCTCGGTTTTGCGTTGATTTTCGGGCAGTATGCCGCGGGGCAGGCGGACATCTTCGTGTCGATCGCCAATCCGCGGCCGCTCGACGAGGAAGCGATGGTGGTAACGCTGAAAGGCTGGGGTTTCGCCGCCCAGGCCGCGCAGCCGTTCGTGACACCCGAATCCGATCACGGCCTGTGCGATGTGCGCGTGTTCGCGACGCGGCGCCAGATGCTGGTGGCGATCGCGACTTTTGGTTTCCTCCGCCCGGTGACCGTCGCGTGGCGCGCGCATGCCGGCATCCTGCCGCTGGGAGACGCCTGATGCCGATCGTCAAGCTCGGCGACGAAGGCCGCTGGACCAATTATCACGGCACCGGCACCTGCGAGGCGGCGACGCGCTTCGCCTTGCGCAGCGGCGACGCGGAACGCGGGCGCGACGAGATCGCGATCGCCGCGAAAACGGTGCAGGACTGGTTGGCGCAAGCGGCGGCCGCGAAGCGCCGCGTCCGGCCGCTCGGCGCGGGCTGGTCGCCGTCGAACGTCAATATCAGCTCGCAAAGCTGGCTGCTCCATACGCGCCGTTTCAACCGCTGCTTTCGGATCGGTGCCGATGACGTCCGCCCCGGCATCGACGCCGGGGCCCTGATGCTCGTCGAAGCGGGCGCGCTCGTCGACGAGGTGTCGGACAAGTTCGAGGCGCAAGGCCGCTCGCTGTGGACCAGCGGCGCGGGCAACGGCCAGACTTTCGCGGGCGCCTCTGCCACGGGCACCCACGGGTCGATGATCGCGCGCGGCGGCATCCAGGACCATATCCGCGCGCTGCAGATCGTCACCCCCGGCGGCATCCGCTGGATCGAGCCCGACGCGGGCGTGATGAGCGACGCCTTCATCGCCGCGACCGGTTCGACGCCGCTCCGCGACGACGCCATGTTCGCCGCGGCGCAGCTTCCCGTGGGCTCGCTCGGTATCGTGACGGCGCTCGTCGTCGACAGCGTGCCGAAATTCCTCGTCCGTCCGATCCAGAATTTGCGCAAGGTCGATCGGGCGGCGCTGGACTGGCTCGCCGCAGGCGATTTCCGCCGTTTCTCGGCCGCCTATGCGCTCGATCGCGATCCTGACTTTGTCCAGATGATCGTCAATCCGTACAAGCCGTTCAAGCGGCCGGCGATGCTGCGCTTCCTCTATCGCGAGCCGTGGCGCGACGATTATCCGCGCGCGACACCGGGGCAGCTCGGCGCCGGATATGATGCGCTCAGCCTGCTCGGCCGGCTCCTCAACGATTATCCATGGGCGCGCGGGCCGTTGCTGCAATTCGCGATGAAACAAGGCTATGCCAACGGCCCCGATATCGACGCCCCGCCGGTCTACGGTAGCTGGGGGGAGGGGCTCGATACGCACCGGCCGCTCGCCGACCTGTTCAATGCCTCGGTCACCATCGACCGCGCCGACCTCGCGCGCGCGTTCGAGCGCATTTGCGCGGTTTATGCACGCCACGGCGGCTCGACCGTCGTCACCATACGCTTCATGGAGCGCGCGCAAGGGCTGCTCGCTCCCGCGCGCTTCACGCACAATGCCGTGATCGATTTCGACGGCCCGCGCAGCCAGCGAACCGCCGACGCCTATGCGCGGGTCGTCGAATGCCTCGATGCCGAGGGAATCGGCTTTACCCGCCACTGGGCCAAAAGCTGCCGCCTCGACGCCGCGCGTGTGGCCGCCGATTATGGCGAGGATTTCCGCCGCTGGCGCGCTGCGCAGGGCCGGCTGATGCCCGATCCGGCGCACCGCGCGCTGTTCGGCAGCGCGGTGCTCGACGGGTTGGGGCTGACCTGCTGAAGATATCGTCGCCCCCGCGCAGGCGGGGGCCGCTGGCAACCTTGCGCGAGGCCGATGGCGGCCCCCGCCTGCGCGGGGGCGACGAGCAGAATACTTGACAAATCGCTCGCCGCGCTGCCTTAGGCGCGGCCATATCGGTACGTTTGCGCGTGCCTTCCCGGACATGAGAGACTCAAGAAAATGCACGCCTATCGTACCCATAATTGTGGCCAGCTTCGCGCCGAGGATGTCGGCAAGACTGTCCGTGTCTCGGGCTGGGTGCATCGCAAGCGCGACCATGGCGGGCTGCTCTTCGTCGACCTGCGCGACCATTATGGCCTGACCCAGATCGTCGCGGACTCGAGCGACGCGGCCTTCGCCACACTCGACGGACTGCGCGCCGAAAGCGTCGTGACGATCACCGGCGATGTCGTCGCGCGCTCGGCGGAAACGACGAATGCGAACCTGCCGACCGGCGCCATCGAAGTGCGCGCGCGCGACGTGGCGGTGCAGTCGGCGGCGATCGAGCTGCCGATGCCGGTCGCGGGCGAACAGGAATATCCCGAGGATATCCGCCTGAAATACCGCTTCCTCGACCTCCGCCGCGAACGCCTGCACGCCAACATCATGCTGCGCTCGAACGTGATCGCGAGCCTGCGCCGCCGCATGGTCGATCAGGGCTTCACCGAATATCAGACCCCGATCCTGACCGCCTCGTCGCCCGAGGGCGCGCGCGACTATCTGGTGCCGAGCCGCGTCCACCCCGGCAAATTCTATGCGCTGCCGCAGGCGCCGCAGATGTTCAAGCAGCTGCTGATGGTCGCGGGCTTCGACCGCTATTTCCAGATCGCACCCTGTTTCCGCGACGAAGATGCGCGCGCCGACCGTTCGCCTGGCGAATTCTATCAGCTCGACTTCGAGATGAGCTTCGTCACGCAGGACGACGTCTTCAACGCGATCGAACCCGTGCTCGCGGGCGTGTTCGAGGAATTCGCTAACGGCAAGTCGGTGACCCCGGCGGGCTCGTTCCCGCGCATCCCGTACCGCGAATCGATGCTGAAATACGGCAATGACAAGCCCGACCTTCGCAACCCGCTGACCATCACCGATGTTTCGTCGCACTTTGTCGGGTCGGGCTTCGGCCGCTTCGCCGACATCGTCGCCGCGGGCGACGTCGTCCGCGCGATCCCGGCCCCGGCGACCGCGGAGAAGAGCCGCAAATTCTTCGACGACATGAACAGCTGGGCACAGGGCGAGGGCTTTGCCGGCCTCGGCTATGCGACGCGCAAGGGCGGCGAATGGGGCGGCCCGATCGCCAAGAACCACGGCACAGACAAGATGGACGCGCTCGCCGCCGAACTCGGCATCGGTCCCGACGACGGGCTGTTCTTCGCCGCGGGCAAGGAAGCGACGGCGGCGAAGCTCGCCGGTTTCGCGCGCACCCGCGTCGCCGAGCAACTCGAACTGATCGATCCGAACAAATTCGAAATGTGCTGGATCGTCGACTTCCCGATGTTCGAGGCCGACGAGGACACCGGCAAGATCGACTTCAGCCACAACCCGTTTTCGATGCCGCAGGGCGAACTCGAAGCACTCGAAACCAAGGATCCGCTCGATATCCTCGCATGGCAGTATGACATCGTCTGCAACGGCGTCGAACTGTCGTCGGGCGCGATCCGGAACCACCGCCCCGACATCATGTACAAGGCGTTCGAGATCGCGGGCTATTCGCAGGCCGAGGTCGACGCGAACTTCAGCGGCATGATCAACGCCTTCAAATTCGGCGCACCGCCGCACGGCGGTTCGGCGCCGGGCGTCGATCGCATCGTGATGCTGCTCGCCGACGAGCCGAACATCCGCGAAGTCGTCGTCTTCCCGATGAACCAGAAGGCCGAAGACCTGATGATGGGCGCCCCGGCGCCGGTCGGCGACAAGCAGCTCAAGGAACTCGGTATCCGTATCGTCGACGGCCCGAAGGGCTGAGGCATGAGCGAACCCCGGGAGCACCGGCTGGAAACGCCGGAAGGCGATATCTGCTGGTTCGAATGGGGGACGCGGGGGCAAGGGGCTTCGCTGCTCCTGCTTCATGCGACGGGCTTTCACGCGCGGCTGTGGGATCGGGTCGTCGCGGCGCTGCCCGCCGGCACCCACGTCATCGCGCCCGACCATCGCGGCCATGGTCGCAGCTTTCGTCCCGCAACGCTCGCCAACTGGGCGGCGACATCCGACGCGTTGTTGCCGCTGCTCGACGGGCTTGGCGGGCATCCGCTCGTCGGCTGCGGGCACAGCATGGGCGCCTATGTGCTGACGCGGCTCGCGTCGCAGCGGCCCGCTGCCTTCGGTCATCTTGTCCTGATCGATCCGGTGATCATGGACCCCGCCTTTTACGAGGGCGAAGCGGCCAAACCGATCCCCGATCCCGCCGAGCATCCCGTCGCGCGCCGCCGCAACAGCTGGACCAGCGCCGAAGAGATGCGCGCGCGTTTCGCCGACCGGCCGCCCTATGCGAACTGGGATCCGCGCGTCCTCGCCGACTATTGCACCCATGGTCTGCTCCCGGCGGCCGAGGGCGAGGGGCTGGAGCTTGCCTGCCCGCCGGCGCTCGAAGCCTCGGTCTATCAAAATGCGCTGCGCACCAGCCCGCACGAGTGGCTGCACTATCTGGCCACGCCGTCGACGGTCATCCGCGCCCCGACCGGCGAGCGCGGCGGCGAACTTGATTTCTCGCTGAGCCCGACGTGGACGGGGTTTGGCGCTGCGATCGGCGCGACACGCGACGAACTATGGGCCGAACACAGCCACTTCATCCCGATGGAAAATCCCGCGCGCGTCGCCGCGCTGCTCGCTGGCCTCGCCAGGTAACCAAATCCGCACAGCCTGTGCCAGAAAATGACATCGGCCATCGCCTGCTTGGTAGAAGGCATCCGCTTGCGCTAGGGAAGGGGGCATGACCATCTCGCTCTCCGACTATGAAACCGGCGCCAAATATGAGGGCGACTATTCCGGCGATCTCGCCGCGCTCGAGGATCGCCTCGAACGGTTGCAGGCGG
Source organism: Sphingopyxis sp. (assembly GCF_035250425.1). Classification (GTDB taxonomy): domain Bacteria; phylum Pseudomonadota; class Alphaproteobacteria; order Sphingomonadales; family Sphingomonadaceae; genus Sphingopyxis. The sequence continues at coordinate 2,919 of NZ_DATFFD010000022.1, read as the reverse complement.
CGCACATCATCCATGGCCAGCGCAGCGTCATCATGTTCGAAGGCTGGGACGCGGCGGGGAAGGGCGGGATCATCCAGCGGCTGACCGCATCGCTCGACCCGCGCTATTTCGAAGTTTGGCCGATCAGCGCGCCGAACGACGAGGAAAAGGCGCGCCATTTCCTGTGGCGTTTCTGGAAACGCCTGCCCGGCAATCGCGAAATCTCGATCTTCGACCGCAGCTGGTACGGCCGCGTCCTCGTCGAACGCGTCGAGGGGTTCGCGAGCGAGGCAGAATGGCGCAAGGGCTATGACGAGATCAACGAGTTCGAGGCGCAACTGACCGGCAGCCGGACCAATCTGGTCAAGATATTCGTCCACCTGACGCAGGAAGAACAGGACCGGCGCTTCACCAACCGCCTCGACGACCCGTGGAAGCGGTGGAAGACGGGGACCGAGGACTATCGCAACCGGTCGAAGCGCAAGGACTATCTGGCGGCGATGGAGGAGATGTTCGCGCAGACGAACACGCGCTGGGCACCGTGGAAGGTGATCGACGGCAACAACAAAAAGGCCGCGCGCATCGCGGCGCTGACCCATGTCGCCGAGGCGCTCGAGGCCGCCGTGCCGATGACGCCGCCCGATCTCGACCCCGCGGTCGTCAAGCTTGCGGGCAAGGCGTTCGGCTACAAGCCCAAAGACTAGGTTTTTCGCCCCTCTCGGCTAGCAATCGCGCGCCCCTGCCGCTACATGGGGGTGATGAGCCGCGCCAAGAGATCCGATGACTGGGGTTTTCCCCGCTGGCGCCCCTATGGCTCGTCGCGCGAGACGCAGAAGGTGCGCCTCTGCGATCGCCACGGCTGCACCAACCCCGGCAACTGCCCCGCGCCCAAATCGCCGAACAGCCCCGAACGCTGGTATTTCTGCGAGGCGCACGCCGCCGAATATAACCGCGGCTGGGACTATTTCGAGGGTTTGAGCGCCGAAGATGCCGCCGAGCGGGCTGCCAATGAGACGCGCGACGCCGGGGCGTATGCAAAGGCCCAGCATTACGCCTGGGGCGGGTCGGGCGACGGCAGCCGCAGCGCCGACGAAATGCGCGCGCTCGAGATACTCGACCTCGAACCCGACGCCGATTTCGAGGCGACGAAAAAGGCGTGGCGTAATCTTGCCAAGGAAACCCACCCCGATGTGAAACCCGGCAACGCCGAAGCCGCGAAGCGTTTTGCTGCGGGTCAGGCGGCGTTCGAGGTGCTGAAACAGGCCGAAGAGCGCAAGAGCTGGAAGCCGGCGTAGCGGTTGTACGCTTGGGGGGGCTTACGACTGGAAGCGGACGCCCGGTTTCTAATATTTCGTCATTCCCGCGAAAGCGGGAACCCAGGACTAGGCCAGCCGACGGACGCTCTGGGTCCCCGCTTTCGCGGGGATGACGAAAATGGAGGCAGGCAGCTCTCCACCCCTAAGCCGACATCGCAGTCTTATTTGTAGATGCAGCCATCGAGCCCGTCGCGCTTGACCACGCCGATGCGCGCGCGGATCGTGTTGCCGTAACGGCGCGTGAAGCCCGACGGACTCACCGCCTCGCGTTTCTTGGGCAGCGGCAGGATCGCGGCGATCCGCCCCGCCTCGGCGGCCGTCAGCTTGCCCGCGCCATGGTTGAAATAACGCTGCGCCCCCGCCTCGACACCATAGGTGCCGATGCCGGTCTCGGCGACGTTGAGGTAAACCTCCATGATCCGCCGCTTGCCCCAGATCTTCTCGATCAGGAAGGTGAACCAGACCTCGGGCACCTTGCGGACATAGCGCGTCCAGCCGGTCCCCTGCCACAGGAAGACATTCTTCGCGGTCTGCTGGCTGACCGTCGATCCGCCGCGCATGCGCTTGCCCTTGGCGTTGCGCTCGATCGCCTGCTCGATCGCGTCGCGGTCGAAGCCATTGTGGCTGCAAAATTTGCCGTCCTCCGCCGCGATCACCGCGCGCACCATATTGCGGTCGATGCCGGGCAGCCCCGTCCAGTCCTTGGTGATCCCGCTGCTGTCGGCCAGCATCGTGAACGTCACGGGCGGCGGCACCACCGCATAGAGCAGCACCCACAGCACCGAGGCGGCAATGAACCAGAACAGCCATTTGAACGGCCGCAGATACCAGGGGAGCTTGCGCTTCTTCGCGCGGGAGGGAGTTGCCATGCGGGGCAAATTACCTGCTTGCGGTTTCGAGGCAAGCGGGCTTGATCTTGCGGAACAAGAAACCTTGCCGCTCGACGAAGGAAAGCTCCGTATGTCGCTTCGACCCCTCTTGCTGCTCGCCGCCGCGACCGCCGCTGCGCCCGCCTTCGCGAACGAGGATCGCCGCGATCTTTGCCCCGACCGGCCGGGGCTCGGTACACCCGCCTGCACGGTCGAGCCGGGGTCGATGCGTTCGAGATCGGGCTGGCCGACTGGACGCTCGATCGCACCGCCGACAGCCGGAGCGATAGCTGGACCTTCGGCGACGCGCTGCTGTGCGCCGGGCTCACCTCGTCGCTGGAGGTGCAGCTTGGCTGGACGATGCTCGGCCATGCGCGCGAACGCGACCGGGCGACGGGCGACGTGACCCGCCGGACGCGCACCGGCGACGTGACGCTCGCATTGCGGCAGAATCTGAACAATCCCGACGGGTCGGGCTTTTCGGCCGCGCTGATGCCCTATGCCACGCTGCCGCTGGGCGGCGAGGGCGTCGGTGCGGGCGATTGGGGGGCGGGGATGATCGTGCCGGTCAGCTTCGAACTCGGCGCCTTGTCGCTGGGCTTGACGCCGCATGTCGACGCCGCCGTCGATAGCGACGGCGAGGGCCGGCATACGGCCTATGGCTCGGTCGCGGGGGTGGGATTCGGCCTGTCCGACGACGTCTCGATGGCGGCGGAAGTGTCGCTGACCCGCGACCGCGACCCCGGCGGCCACAC
>NZ_DATFFD010000021.1:0-23393 GCF_035250425.1 Sphingopyxis sp. | reverse complement strand
GCCGCCAGATCGGCGTGGAGCCCGGGCAGCGTCACCGTGCTGTTATGCGTGCCCGACGTGTGGACGATCAGGTGCGAGAGGCCGAACCAGCGCTCGACCGGCCCCTGCCCGACATCGATATGCTGGACGCGCACAAAGGGGACGATCGTGTCGGTGCGGAACAGCCAGCCGCGCGCGACGCGCAACTGCCCTTCGCCAATCTTGTACCCCCAGCGCGACACGCGGCGCGACGGGAAGGTCACGATCGCGAGGATCGCGATCAGCCACGCGAGCGCAGTGATCAGCCCATAGGGACCCTCGAGATGGCGGATCAGCAGATAGTCGAACACACTCGCGCCGATCGCCAGCGGGATCAGGTTCAGTGCCGTCGCGACACGCAGGACATGCGCATAGGCCGGGGCGACCGGGCTCAGCCCCTCCGCGGCATTGAGCGCATCGGGATCGAAATGGTCGGTCGGGCGCGCGGGGGTGTCGGTCATATACGGCCTTTAGAGCGTGATCGGTTGAGACTGAACCAATATATAATTCCGTTCGTGTCGAGCCCTGAGCGCCTGCAAGGCAGTCGCAGGGCTCGACACGAACGGATTTTAATGAGGGTCTATGGCCGCACCATCAAGGCACAACCACATTGAAACGCGGGTCGGCGGGCGGGTGGAGCGCGAACCATGACAGGAACGCGGCGCGGTCGCCGTCGATCCTGATCGCGCCCGACTGGAGCAGCGCCGGGAACTGCGCCTGCCCCAGCATCACATCGTCGAGCGTCGCCCGGTTTATCCTGATCGTCGCGGTCGGGGCGGCGTCGGTCATGCCGTAGCGCGGCACCTCGACCCCGCCGCCGACGACGATCGCGACCGCTTCCTTGCTGTCGGGCAGTATGAACTGGAATGTCCCTTTCAGCGCCGATCCTTTCGCGGCGTCGAAGCGCGTCGCGAGCGCATCGAAAAAGACCGCGGTCGGGATCGCGCTGACGAACGACCGGCTCTGCCCGTTGCCCGACAGGCTTTCGACCGCATTGCCGCGCAGCGTCGCGGCGGCGGCGAGATAATAATTCCGCCACGCCCCGGACTCGGCCTGATACCCCATCTGGTCATAGGCCGATGCGAGCGCCGCGCGGGCGTCCTTATTGTCCGGCTGCGCGAACACCAGCTTGTTCAAAAGTTCGGCCGCCCAGCGATAATCGCCCGCCGCGATCGACGCCTTGCCCGCGGCGAGCAGCTTGTCGGCGCCGCCCGCGAGCGCGACATATTTGGGTGCCGATTGCTCGGGCGGCAGCGGGTTGAAGTTCGCGGGATTGCCGTCCCACCAGCCGAAATAGCGCTGGTACGTCGCCTTCATATCGTGATTGAGCGTGCCATAATAGTTGCGGGTAGAGAAATCCTTGCCCTGCACCGGCGCCTCGGCGGTCTGGTCGGCGAGCTCGTGCAGCGTCGCGCCGCGATTGGCGAGAAACAGCGTCCGGTCGTGGGCATAACGATAGATGTCGCGCTGGCTGGTCAGCAGGCCGCTCACCTCGCCCGCGCCCCATGTCGGCCAGTGATGCGACGCGAGCGCGACCTCGGCCTTGCCGCCCCAGCGGACGAGCGCGGCATCGATCACCTTCGACCAGCGCAACGCATCGCGCACCTGCGCGCCGCGCAGGGTCAGGACATTGTGCAGCGTGTGCGTGACGACCTCGGTGGTATGTAAGGCCTTATACGCCGGGATATAGAAGACGAACTCCGACGGCGCCTCGGTCCCGCCCGCATCGAGGAATTCGAACGCCAGCCCGTCGATCGTCAGCGTGCCGCCGGTCGCGGCGACGGTTTCGGTCGGCTCCATATAGCCGATCGTCCCCGACGACAGCTTCGGCCCCAGCCCGGTATCGACCTGTCCCGTGGGTCCGGGGGCCAGGATCGACCCGAACATATAGAGCGCGCGCCGCCCCATCGCGGTGCCGGCAAGGACATTCTCCGACGTCGCTTCCTCCGAAAAGCCGTGCGGCGCGATGATGCGGATCTTTTCTTGTCTGACCTGCTCGGGGGTGATGATCCCGCCGACGCCGCCGAAATGGTCGCTGTGGCTGTGTGAAAAGATCACTGCCTTGATCGGCAGCTTGCCGCTCTTCGCCTCGACCGTGTCGGCGAACAGCTTCCAGCTCGCCGCCGCCGCTTCTTCGGACAGCAGCGGGTCGACGATAATCCAGCCACTCTTGCCGCGGATGATCGTCATCACCGAAATATCGTAACCGCGGACCTGCCAGATCTTGCGCGGCACGACCTCGAACAATCCGTGCACCGCGTTCAGCCGCGCCTGCCGCCACAGCGACGGGTTGATCGTATCGGGCGCTTCCTTGGCATCGAGGAAGGCGTAAGGCCGCCGGTCCCACACGATCTTGCCGTCCTTCGCCAAAATCACGCCGCCCGGAATCTCGGCAAGCTTGCCGCGCAGCACATTGGCTTCGTCGCGCGGATCGTCCAGCGGCAGGCGCCCCGCGATCTCGGCCTGCGCGGCGCGCGTCGCCTCGCTCGCGGCGTCCTGCGCGGCGGCGGCGAAGGGCAGGACGCCGGCGAGCAGCAGAGCGGTCAGTCGGCGCATCATATATCTCCCCCATGTTTCGGGGCAGCTTGCGCCGCGGTCCGGCGCTTGGCAAGCATCGGCCATGACCGACGCGCCGCACCTCCTGATCGCCTGGCACAGCCGCACCGGCGGCAGCGAGGCGCTCGCGCGCGCCGCGGCCGATGGCGCCGGTACGGCGGCGCGGCTGGTCGCGGCCGACGATGTGATGCCCGAAGCGTTGATCGCCGCGGGCGGCTATCTCTTCGTCGGCCCAGAAAATCTCGCGGCGCTCTCGGGCGCGATGAAGGAGATGTTCGACCGCTGTTACTACCCTTGCCTCGGGAAACTCGAGGGCCGCCCCTATGCGACGATCATCTGCGCCGGCTCCGACGGCGAAAACGCCCAGCGCCAGCTCGACCGCATCGCGACCGGCTGGCGGCTGCGGCGCGTCGCCGATCATATCATCGTCAACACCGACGCGCAGACGCCCGAAGCGATATTGGCGCCCAAGACCATCGCCGAAGATCGGCTTGCCGAAGCGCGCGATTTGGGCGCGGCGTTGGCCGAGGGGCTGGCGGCGGGTATTTTTTGAATGCCTCGCATCATATTCCGACCATTCATGGCATTCATGGACGGTTCGGGTTCGTGGTTTTAGACGGGCGACCTCAGGAGGATTGAATATGAAAAAGCTTCTGGCGGCCGCAATTCTGGCAGGCCTTACCATCCCCACGGCTCCCGCGCTCGCCGATCCGCCGCCCTGGGCTCCGGCTCACGGAAAGCGCGCGAAGGATCGCGGCCTCTATGACAAACATGGCCGCTATTATGAACCGCGGCGCCTGTCGTACGACGATCGTGTCTGGCGGGGCAAGGACGGGCGCTATCATTGCCGGCGCGACAATGGCACGACCGGGTTGATCATCGGCGCCGCTGTCGGTGCGCTCGCCGGGCGCGAACTCGACGGCGGGCGCGACCGGACGGTCGGCACGATCCTCGGCGCGGCCGGTGGCGGCCTGCTCGGGCGGGCGATCGATCGCGGCGAACTCAAATGCCGCTGAACCAAAGGGTCGGGTAGCGCGAACGGGATCGCGGCGCCGCGGCGTCGGCGCGCCTTATTCGGCCGCGTCGCTATCGAGCGAGGCGCGCTGCGAATCGAGTACGGCGATGCGCTGACGCATCGCGTCGGCGACACAGGCGGCGTCGCCGCATGCATCGCGCTCGCTGGCGCGCCAACCATTCTGCTCGGCGGCGATCTGCTGGCGAAGCGGGCCGGCGGTGCGATCGAGCTGGCGATAGGCACGGTTCAATTCGCGATCGAGCGCCGCCAGTTCCTCGTCGCCGCAGATCAGTTTCTCGGCGCGCGCGGCGGCGAATTTGCAGTTGAAGCTCGGAGGAATCTTCAGCGATGGAGCCGGTGCTTCTTCGGCCGCCGCGGGAGCCGGGGGCGCTGCCGCGACCGGTTGTGCGGCCTGCGGAGCCGCGACGGCGGCGGGTTCGCTCGCCGCGATCTGTTCCTCGCCGCCCTGCATGAAGAGCATCGCCGCAAGCACGGCGACCGCGACGGCGAGGCCCGCGATCAGCAGCGAGCGCACCGATACGCTGGCCGGTCGCGCCGACGGGGCGGCTGCGTGCGACAGGATCGTCGCATGCAGATCGTCGGAAGCGACCGTGCGCGGGTCGACATCGGGCTCGGACGCTCGAGCGCTGGCCGGCGGGCGACCGCCCGCGAGCTGGTGCGCCTTTGCCGCGATGCGCGCGATCGAATCGTCGCGTTTTTCAAGCCAGTCGATCCATTGCGCGCTTGCCAGATGATAGGCGAGGTCGTCGGGAACGATCTCCTCGAGCCGCAAGGGAATGATGGCCTTGTGCGCGCTGTCGGCCAATATAAGCTCGCGCTTCACATGCGGGCTTTTGTCCGACTGACTGCAAAAGAGAAGGAGTACGCCCGCGCTTTCGCGGATCGCCTTCATGATCGCCGTATCGAAGGCCTCGCCCGGCCCGACATCGCGCGGCGCGATCCAGCAATCGACCCCATGGCGTGCGAGCGCCTTCTCGACGTGGAGCGCGACGTCATATTTGCTCGAATGGTGGCTGATGAATAGCTGCGGACGCTTCGGTTCTTCCATGGCTGCCCCTTTTTCGCGCATGCGCACAGATGTAAGCCGTCAACGCCGGTTGGGAAGCGGAAATTCTTCGTCGCCCCGCCTCCGCGGGGGCGACGAGCGCGGCGTCAACCCGTGCGATGCTCGCCCTTCACCCAGCGCACCGTGCCCGACGACGCGCGCATCACCACCGTCTCGGTCGTCATCATCCCGTCGCGGCGGCGCTTGACGCCGCGCAGCAGCGATCCATCCGTCACACCCGTGGCGGCGAAGATCACGTCGCCCTTGGCCAGGTCTTCGAGGTCATAGACGCGGTCGAGATCCTCGATGCCCCATTTCTTCGCGCGCAGCCGCTCGTCGTCGTTGCGGAACAGCAGGCGGCCCTTGAACTGGCCGCCGACGCAGCGCAGCGCCGCCGCGGCGAGCACGCCTTCGGGGGCGCCGCCCGATCCCATATAGATGTCGATATTGGTGTCGGAGTTCGTCGTCGCGATCACGCCCGCGACGTCGCCGTCGGGGATCAGCGCGACGCCGCAGCCGATGGCGCGCAGCTCGGCGATGATCGCCTCGTGGCGCGGGCGGTCGAGCACGCAGACGATGATCTGTTCGGGCTTGCAGCCTTTTTCGCGCGCCACGGCCTCGACATTCTCGCGCACGCTATTGTCGAAATTGACCACGTTGGCCGAATAGCCGGCGCCGACCGCGAGCTTGTCCATATAGACGTCGGGGGCGTTGAGCAGGCATCCCTCTTCCGCGATCGCGAGCACCGCGAGCGCGTTGGGGCCAGCCTTGGCGGTGATCGTCGTCCCTTCCAGCGGGTCGACCGCGATGTCGATCTTCGGACCCTTGCCCGGCGCATTGCCGACCTTTTCGCCGATATAAAGCATCGGCGCCTCGTCGCGCTCGCCTTCGCCGATGACGATCGTGCCGTCCATATAGAGCGTGTTGAACGCGGTGCGCATCGCCTCGACGGCGGCGGCATCGGCGGCTTTCTCGTCGCCGCGGCCGATCAGCTTCGCCGCCGCGATCGCCGCGGCTTCGGTGACGCGCACCATTTCGAGCACGAGCACCCGGTCGAGGTTGCTGCTATTCGTCATGTCCGCCACTCTCCGTCTTTACTTGTTCCGCCGCGTGGGCATGGTGGGCGCCATATGGTCGCCCGCGCCACTTGTCGAGAACGCTTCGCCCGATTCGGTGCCGCTTTCGCCATGAGCTGTGTCGTCGTGATGACCGGGGCGATGACGGCGGCGGGATCCGCCGCCGCGCAGACACAGGGACCGCCCGCGCCGCCGCCGCCGCGCGATGCCGAAAGCGCCGCCGCGAAGGCAAAGGAAATGGTCGACCCGATCAAGCGCTGCAAACCCGCCGACGACGGTTCGATCACCGTGTGCGGTTCCGACACCGACCTCCATCGCCTGTCGCCCGAGTTGCGCGCGATCGCGGGCGTTGGCAAATCGACGAAGACGAATATTCCAGATGCGCCCTATATCAATCCGACGATCTGGGACCAGCTGCCCTATAACTGGATGCCGATCGGCGGCGGCGCGAAACGCGGCCCCGAATATAATGCGCTCTACGAAGCGGTGAAGCGCGCGACCGATCCCGAAACGGGCACGCCGCCGGCGCCGGAAGAAGCGGAACCTTAGGTTCGGGTATTGTTTCACGCGAAGGCGCGAAGAAGTTGTGCTTGCCGCGAAGCGGCTTTCACCATCAGCGTCGCAGCCGAACGCACCGCCGGACTCGAAAGGAGCCTGACGGCCCGAGTTTTCTTCTTCGCGCCTTCGCGTCTTCGCGTGAAATTTTCCGGCCTATGATCGGCGCTCGCGCCTGCGGCTCAAAGCGCCAAAATGGGCATGTGCATCGGCGCGCCGACGACATGGTCCGACGCGGCGAGGATAGCGAGCGCCGCATGGATCGTGCTCGCCGGGCCTTCGTGGGTGACGAGCACGATCACGACGCCGCTGCCATCCTCGCTGCCGCGCTGGATCAGGCTTTCGATCGACACGCCGGCATCGCGCATCGCCGTCGCGATCTCGGCGAGCACGCCGATGCGGTCCTCGACGATCAGGCGGACATAATGTTTGCCGATCCGCGCGCCCGCGTCGGCGACGGGTGCCTGATCGAGCGAATCGACCGGCATCGCGAAGGCGGGGCCATATTCGTCGCGCGCGATGTCGATGATGTCGGCGACGATCGCCGACGCGGTCGGCCCCGCACCCGCGCCCGCGCCTTCGAAAAAGAGGCGGCCGACGAAATTGCCCTCGGCGACGACGGCGTTCAATGCACCCGGAACATAGGCGAGCGGATGGTCGGCGGGGACGAGGCACGGCTGGACATGCTGGTAGAGGGCGCCCCCGTTCTTGGCGGCATCGCGCTCGGCCATGCCGATCAGGCGGACACGGTGGCCGAGCGCCTCGGCCTCGCGAATGTCGGCGGCGATCAGCCCGCGGATGCCGTCGGCGGTCACCGCGCCGATGTCGAGCTTCGTCCCGAAACACAGCGCGGCGAGGATCGACAGCTTGTGCGCGGCGTCGATCCCGTCGACGTCGAAGGTCGGGTCGGCCTCGGCATAGCCCTCCGCCTGCGCCGCGGCGAGCGCGTCGGCGAAGCTCGCGCCGTTCCGCTCCATCTGCGTCAGGATATAATTGCAGGTGCCGTTGAGGATGCCATAGACGCGAGCGATCTCGTTCGCCGACGCGCCCTCGCGGATTGCCTTGATCACCGGGATGCCGCCCGCGACCGCGGCCTCATATTTCAGCGGCGTGTCTTTCTCTTCGGCGAGCCGCGCGAGGTCGAGCCCGTGATGCGCGATCATCGCCTTGTTCGCGGTGACCAGCGCCTTGCCCGCGCCAAGCGCATGGCGCGCCAGCGTCAGCGCCGGGCCGTCGGCGCCGCCGATCATCTCGACGATCACATCGACATCCGCGGCCGCGACGAGCGCGTCCATATCGTCTTCCCAGCGATAGGGCGACAGGTCGACGCCGCGATCCTTGTGCCGGTCGCGCGCCGACAGCGCGACGATCTCGATCGCGCGCCCGGCGCGGCGCGCGATCAGGTCGCGGTTCGCCTCGAGCAGCCGGACGACGCCGCCGCCAACGACACCAATCCCCGCGAGCGCGACACGCAGCGGCGGGCGGGGGGCGGTCGGGGCGGAATAGGGCGACATGCTGGCTCCTTTTTGATGATTCGGCAGCGCCCTATCGGCTTTCGAGGGGGAAACAAGGGGGTTCGCGCGAAGACGCGAAGACGCGAAGATGTAATGAGCGCCGCGAAGCGGCCCTATACAAGGGCGGCGACAAGGCGCGACGCCGATCGGAACATTGGCCTAACGGACATAATCTTTCGCGTCTTCGTGTGAAATCGCGCTGCGGTCCGTGGTCAGCTCGCTGCCGGCGCCTTGCGCGTGCGCGTGCATTCGCCGAGCGCGCCGAGGACGACGCCATAGTCCGACGCCGCCTTGCGCCGATCCTCGGGGGCGGTTCCCGCCAGCTTGCTCAGCGGCAGCTGGCGCGGCAATCCGCAGGCGAGCCGATACCACGCCAGCGTATTGCGCGCGGGCACCGCCGCCGACGCATCGACAATCTCGCCGAATGCCGCCGCCCAGCGCCGCGACCCGTCGGCGGCGGTCAGGATGGTCAGCGACACGGGTTCGCCGGTGCTGGTGTTGAGGAACAGCTGCGTCTCGCCCTCGCCGGGCAGGGTGCCCGGAACGTGGAAGCCGTTCGCGACGCCGGTGATCGCCGGCGGCGCGCCGGGCTTGACCAGTTCGGTCAGCACGGCGCGCAATTGCGCCTCGGTCGCCGGATCCCACGGCAGCTGCGCATCGGGCGCGACCAACTGGACGCTGCCGGTGTTGCTGCTTCCCGCCGTCGCCCCGGCGACGGGCCGGGCAAAGAGCAGGACGGGCTGTTTCTTCTTCAGCTTCGCCGGCTTTCCCTTCGCGTCCTGCGGCAGGTCGACGAGGTAGGAGATTCGCGCCGCGAGCGGCCCTGCGCCGCGAATCAGGCTGACAACGTCGGACTCGACATAGAATCGCGTATAGCCCGCCGCGACTCCGGGCGCGCGCTCGGGTTTGAGCGCCGTGGCCTTATATATACGCGCGTGCAGCACGGTCGGCGCCGCGCTCGCCAGATCGGCGATGTCGGCATAGCTGTACGGACTGGCCGCCGCTGCCGCCGTGGGCGCCTGCATCGCGGAAACGCCGGGGATTCCAAGAGTTAAGGCGAATATGCCGGCGAGTGCGGCCGGGTGGGGGAGGCGCATGATCGTTCCACTTTCCGTCGTTTATGACACCGGTATCGGCGCCTAAATCCCCATCATGGGGCAAGGCACATTAACCGCTGATAAAGGGTTTGCGAATGTGCCGCCACCGCGATAGGACGGGCCGCGAAGCGTCCGGCAAAAACATAATAAGCCGAACGTAGCGCCGCCGGGTCTCGCACAACGCATCGGAAATCATCCGGGCATTTGGCAACCGAACCCGTCGGCAGGGAATTGGTGTCAGGATGATCTAGCAAGGAGCGTCGTCCCTGAATGGCTTATGGTGATAATGTCGACCCTAAAAACAGGGTAGTGGCGATTGTCTTGGTTGGTCTGCTTACTGCGGTTCTGGGCTATGGCCTGGTCAACGGCTTGAATATCAGTATCGTCAAGAAACTCGCCGAAAAATTGGATGTGGTGGACGTTGAAGAGCCGCCGCCGCCGGAGGAACCCCCGCCGCCGCCGCCGCCGGACAATAAATTGCCGCCGCCGCCGCCGGTTGTGACGCCGCCGTCGCCCATTCCGCCGCCGGTGACGACCAATACGGTCCAGTCGGTGCCGAAGGCGCCGCCGACGCCGCCCCCGCCCGTCTATACGCCGCCGGCACCGCCTGCGCCGCCGCCGACGCCTGATCTCAGCGCCGCCGGTACGCCAAAGGGCAACCCGGGTCGCTGGGCGACGAACGACGACTATCCGGCCCGTGCGATGCGCGAAGAGCGCGAAGGTACGACCGGGTTCCGCGTTACCTATGGCGCCGATGGCCGCATCACGTCCTGTGATGTGACCTCGTCGAGCGGTCACGCCGATCTCGATGCCGAAACCTGCAAGCTTATCCAGCGTCGTGGCCGGTTCAATCCGGGCAAGGATCGCGCGGGTAACCCCGTGGGCGGCAGCTACAGCAATCGTATCCGTTGGCAGATTCCGCGCTGATCGCGCGACCGGATCTGTGTTTCGAACTTATCGAATATTTTGAGAGGGATTTTCCAGTATGTTTAATCTGATCGCAAATGCCGCCGCTGCGGCAGCACCGGCCCACGAAGCGGGGCTCAGCCTGATGCCCGCCGCGATGTGCGTGAAGGAAGAAGGCGCGAGCCCCTACGGCCTTGTCCCCGCACTGTGCGAAGGCGGCATCGTCTCGCAGGTCACCTTCCTCGTCCTGCTGATCATGTTCGTCGGCACGCTCTACATCCTGTTCACCAAGCTGTTCGAACAGAATAAGGTGATGGGCCAGGGCAAGGCGGTCGACGCCAATTTCTGGCGCGCGCCAACGCTTGCCGATGGCGTGTCGAAGCTCGAAAAGAACAGCGCCTATCGCCAGGTCGTCGAAGACGGCCTGCGCGCCAACGAAGAGCATAACAAGCTCGCCAACCCCGTCGAAGCGCATGATTGGATGCACGGTACGCTCGAGCGTTCGCAGAACCACATCAACTCGAAGCTCAACAGCGGTCTCGCCTTCCTCGCGACCGTGGGCTCGACCGCTCCGTTCGTCGGCCTGTTCGGTACGGTTATCGGTATTCTTCGCGCCCTCGTGAAGATCGGTGCTTCGGGCCAGGCTTCGATCGACACCGTCGCCGGTCCGGTCGGTGAAGCTCTGATCATGACCGCCATCGGTCTGATCGTGGCGGTTCCCGCGGTGCTCGCCTTCAACTGGCTGCAGAGCCGCAACAAGGCGATCGCTCGCCGTCTGTCGACCTTCTCGAACGACGTGCTCGGCTCGATCATGTCGAACGGCCAGGTGAAGCCGGCGTCGCTGACTGCTGCGAAAGCCGCTGCTCCGGCTGCGGCACCGAAGAAGGCCTGATCGGCTTCCTGGATCCCCGCCCTTCGCCGTGTGGCGAAAGGCGGGGTCCGCTGGACAGGGACGCAGGCCGATGGCGTGTTACCCGATGTCCGTGACAGAAATTTTGTGACAGGATGCTAATCCTATGGCGATGAGTGTAGGCGATAAGGGCGAAGATGCCCCGATGTCCGACATCAACACGACCCCGCTCGTGGACATCATGCTTGTGTTGCTCATCATCTTCCTCATTACGGTTCCCGTGGTGCTGAAGACGGTGAACCTCAAGCTGCCCGGCGTGGTATTCGAACCGACGACGACGAAGCCCGAAAATGTGCTGCTGTCGATCCGCTCGGCCGACACCGACGGCGATGGCGAACCCAATCCCGAAAGTACCGCTTGCGAAGTCTATTGGGGCCAGACCCCAGTCGATTCGCGCCAGCTGCTTGAAAGGGGGCAGAAGAAGCTCGAACAGCTTCTCGAGGATATTGGCGGTCCGCAGAATATCACCGAAGAAAATTTCCCCGAAGTGCATATCCGTGGCGACGTGAACACGCCGTACCAGTGCATCGGCGGGGTGATCTATACGATGCAATATGCCGGTTTCCAGAAGATCGGGTTCATTTCCGAACCGGTAGCTGGCTCGGGCACGCTGGGCCGCCTTTAAGGCGTCGATCTATTTAGGAATGAAGGAATAATCCTATGGCCATGGCCGTTGGCGATCGGGACGAAAACGAACCGATGATGGAAATGAACACGACGCCGCTCATCGACGTCATGCTCGTGCTCCTCATCATGTTCATCATCACCCTCCCGGTCCAAACTCACGCGGTGAAGATCGATCTGCCGGTCCCGACCGACAATCAGAGCAATGTCGACCCGGAAAAGAACAAGGTGATGATCGACCCCGCGGGGACGATCACCTGGAACGGATCGCCGGTCGACCTTGCCCAGTTGGCGAACTATCTGGAACAGACCAAGGCGCTGCCGGTCGAACCCGAATTGCAGGTCCAGCCCGACCCCTATGCGCGCTATATCGTCGTCGACAATGTCATGGCGGTGATCAAGCGCAGCGGCGTCGGCAAACTGGGCTTCGTCGGCAACGAGCAATACGCCCGCGTCTTCTGATCTTCGATCAGGGCCGTCAGGCAAAAAATATGGGGCCGCGAAGCAATTCGCGGCCCTTTTTTGTTCCGGTGCGGCCAGGGTCGAATCGCCGAAGGCGACCGAAAGCGGCCTTCTCTTTCATCGTCACCCCGGACCTGATCCGGGGTCCATGACTTCAGCGCCGTCGTGGATCCCGGATCAAGTCCGGGATGACGAGGGTCTGAAGACGACCGATGACAGCCGTCGCCCCCGCGCAGGCGGGGGCCGCCGTCGTTTTACGCAGCGATGCAGGAAAAGGTCGATAGCGGCCCCCGCCTTCGCGGAGGCGACGGTTATTTGGGATGGCAGCTTCCCACCCCTAAGCCGACTTATCCCCTTGGAACTGGCGGCGATTGCGGGCATCACCGGCGAACCGGGATCGAAACGCGCCGCCGTGACGTTCTGATTTCAAACCTTGCGATAGGGAGCAGCATGATGAAGAAGGGTTCGCACCGCAAACAGATCATGGCGCAAGGGGCGGTCGTCATCGGGGCGCTCGCGCTCGCCGGCTGCGCCGGGATGGGCAAGAAAGCGACGACGACGCTGCCCCCCGCCGATGCCTATGCCCAGCTTTACGACAATAAGGGCGCCGACCGCGGCCGCGCCGACATCTACCGCGATACGACGGGTCTCCGCGTCGAACTCGTCGCGCGCGGTTTCGCGCCGGGCACCTACGGCATGCACGTTCATGCCGTCGGCCAGTGTAACGCGCCCGATTTCGCCAGCGCCGGCCCGCACTGGAACCCGACCGGCGCCCAGCACGGCCGCGACAATCCGATGGGCGCGCATCATGGCGACCTTCCCAACCTCGTGATTGAGCCCGATCAGATCGGCCGCGCGACGCTGCGCCTCGTCGGCTCGCGCTTCGAGGGCGATGGCGCGCTGCTCGACGCCGACGGCGCGGCTTTCGTGATCCACGCCGGCCCCGACGATTACAAGACCGATCCCAGCGGCAACAGCGGCAGGCGCGTCGCGTGCGGCGTGATCGTCAAAGAGGCGGCGAAGTAAGCCCCGCTTCGGCTCCGTCGCTCCCACAAGGGCTGACGGAGGCGGATTTCAGACCACGTTTGTGCGGGCGCCTCGACCGAAGGGTCAGGCGCCCGCCGCACGTTCGGCGATCGTCGCTTCGGCCTCGGGCACCGCGCGATAGGCATAGAGCAGCAGGCCGAGCGCGATCGGCGCGACGCCGATCAGCGACAAGATGCCCGTGCGCAGATCGCCGACGGGCTTGCCATCGACGATCGTCCCCGCCAGATCCGAAATCTGCCCGACCATATAGGGCCCGAACGACAGGCCGACCAATGTCGTGCCGAGGAAGAAGGCCGCGGTCGCCGTCCCGCGCATCCGCGGCAACACCAGGTCCTGCGTCGTCGCGGCGGCGGCGCCGAGCGCGGCGGCGCCAAGCATGCCGGCGAGGAAGTTCATGACATAGAAGAGCGTCGCATTTTCGGTCGTGTAGCCGATCCAGATCGGAAGGATCGGCGCGACGACGCCAAAGATGATCATCAGGACGCGGCCCGCCGGATTCTTCGCGCGCAGGTGATCGGCAAGGCGGCCGCCGAGAATCACGCCGACGAAACCGGCGACGGCGCCGTTCGCGCCGAGGATGAAGGCGAGTTCCTGCTTGGGCAGCCCCAGCACGATCTCGGCATAGGGCGCCGACCAGAAGGCGAGCGCATAGGCGGCGAGGCTGACGAGACCGTAACCGAGCGTCGTGCAGATGAAGGCCGGGGTGCCCCAGATCAACCGGAAGGTCGCCGGATCGTGCGCGCGCAGCGCGCTCGCCCAGGAAAAGACCGCATAATAGCCGAGCGCCACCGCCGACCATTGCGGGAAATTGCCCGTCAGGCGGATCATCCACCAGGCGAAGGCGGCGATCGCGGCGGCAAAGCCGATGTTGATCGCCAGCGCCGCGGGACCGCGCTTCGCGGCGCCCCACAGCGTCAGCGGCGGCACGATCATCGACAGATCCTTGCCGAACTCGCGAAAAGGGCTCGGGCAGCCCGGGCTCGCGACGCCGTCCATCGCGCCGCGCACCGGTTCGCGCAGGCTGGCGACCCAGAGCGCAAGGAGCAGGCCGGGGACGCCGACCGCGAGGAAGGCCGCTTGCCAGCCGACCAGCCCCATCGGCCCGCCTGCCGGGAAATTCCTGTTCCATGCCTCGACGATCAGTGCGCCGATGAACAGCGACACGCCGCCGCCGAGATACAGTCCCGACGAATAGATCGCGAGCGCGGTCGCCTTTTGCCGCTTCGGAAAATAGTCGGAGATCAGCGAATAGGCGGTCGGGCTCGCGGTCGCCTCGCCGACGCCGACGCCCATGCGCGCGAAGGTCAGCGTCAGCTGGTTATAGGCGAAACCCGATGCCGTGGTCATCGCCGACCACAGGGTCAGCCCGATCGACAGCAATTTCACGCGGCTCCAATTATCGGCAAGGCGGCCGAGCGGGATGCCGAACAAAGCATAGAAAACGGCGAAGGCCGCGCCGCCGAGGAATCCCATATCGCCATCGGTCAGCCCGAGGTCGGCCTTGATGTCGACCGCAAGGATGCTGATGATCTGCCGGTCGATGAAATTGAGGATATAGACGACGACGAGCACCGACAGGACGTACCAGCTGTATCCGGTGGCCCTCGGCTCGGCCGAAACCGGCGCACCGGTTGTGACATTTTCGCTGGCGGTCTCGGCCATCTGGCAACCCTCTCCCTGACCCATTATCTGTTTGTGGCTCATGGCTAGCAGAGCCGGAACGAGGCGCAAGTTGAAAGTCGGTTCAACTTTGGGCGAAAAGGAAGTTTATGCGAAACCATAGCGAGATTGCGAAGCCCGCGATCCTCTTCCTCTGCCTCGGCAATATCTGCCGCTCGCCATTGGCCGAGGGCGCCGCGCGCGCCGCCTTCGCCCGCGCCGGTATCGACGCCAGGCTCGATTCGGCGGGAACCGGCGACTGGCATATCGGCCATGCCCCCGATTCCCGCGCGCAGGCCGAAGCGCGCCGCCGCGGCGTCGACATTTCGGCGCTGCGCGGCCGCCAGCTCCTCCGCGCCGACTTCTACGATTTCGACCTGATCCTCGCCGCCGACGCGAGCAATTTGCGCGACGCCCGGGCGATCCGGCCGCCCGACGCGACCGCCGAGCTCCGGCTGATGCTCGACCTGCTGCCCGGCCGCGGCGGGCAAGGCGTCACCGATCCCTATTATGGCGAAGACGACGGCTTTGCCGCGACCTGGGACGATGTCGATGCGGTCGCGGCGGCGCTCGTTGCCGAATTTTCGCCCTCCAGCGGATAACGCGCCACGGGGTGATAGCGCGAGCCGCCATGGCCGAGCTCGCTTTCATACAGCGTGACATGCCCGAACTCGAATGCCGGGCTGCCAAGGTCGCCGTTCAGCGCAAGGAAGGGCGCGACCGGTCCTGAGCCGCGGTTCAGCCGCGCGAGCGTGACATGCGGGACAAACGCCCGCGTTTCGGGCGCGATGCCGACGCGCGCGAGGCGCTGGTCGACCTTGCGGTGCAGCGCTGCGAGCGGATCGTGCGGTTCGACCCCGGCCCAGATCATGTGCGGCCGCCCTTGCCGTTCGAACAGGCCGACCCCCGCAATCCGCGCCGCCACGGCCGGCGCATGGAGCGCGCCGAGCGCCGCCGCGACGTCCTCGGCCTTGTGGCGATCGACTTCGCCGATGAAGCGCAAGGTCAGGTGGAGCTGCTCGTCATTTTGCCAGCGCGCGCCCGCGATGCCGTGCATCGCGGCGAGCAATATCTCGCGGACCGGACGCGGCGGGCGCAGCGCGACGAACAGGCGGTGGGTGGACATGGGGGCAACATAGGGGGCGGGGTTTGGGATCGCGACCCCCTAACCGCGGGGCAGGCAATATATAGCGCCTGTCCGGTTTCGCTTGAAACAGGAGGGGAAACCCCCGATATTACCGTCTACGGCCGGTATGGGCTGGCCGGTGATGGAGTAATGACAATGGCGAATTGGAACGACCCCAATATGGCGGCTTCCGGTTTTGGGGCCGGCGCGAACGCAATGGACCAGGCCGTCGATGCCGGTCTGCGGTCGTACATGCTGTCGGTTTACAACTATATGGGCTCGGGCGTGCTGCTGACCGGCATCGTCGCGTTGCTGGCGTTCAATAGCGGCTTTACCCAGTCGCTGATCGGCAGCCCGCTGATGTGGGTGGTGATGCTGGCGCCGCTGGCTTTCGTACTGGTGCTGAGCTTCGGGATCAACAAGCTGTCGACCACGGCGGCACAGGCGTTGTTCTGGGTCTATGCCGCGGTGATGGGTCTGTCGATGTCGACGATCTTCCTGGCCTTTACCACGACGTCGATCGCGCAGACCTTCTTCGCGACCGCCGCGGCCTTCCTTGGCCTTAGCCTCTATGGCTACACGACCAAAAAGGATCTGTCGGGTTTCGGCACCTTCCTGATCATGGGCGTGGTCGGCCTGCTCGTCGCGATGCTGCTCAACGCTTTCGTGTTCCAGTCGGGCGCGATGGCGATGGCGATCAGCGTCATCGGCGTGCTGATCTTCGCGGGCCTCACCGCCTATGACACGCAGAAGATCAAGAGCATGTATTTCTATGTCCGCGGGACCGACTTTGTCGGCAAGTCGGTGGTGATGGGCGCGCTGACGCTCTACCTCGACTTCGTCAACATGTTCACCTTCCTGCTCAACCTGCTGGGCAGCCGCGACTAAGCGGTTCGGACAGACACGAAACAAGCGAGCCCGGCGGAGCGATCCGCCGGGCTCTTTCTTTGGGGTTATGTCGCGTGCAAATCCGCGAACTGAATGCCGGCTAGCGACCGGTTTCTGCCATGGCCGCTTGGGCGGCTTTGAAAAGGATTCGCGCAGAGGCGCAGAGGTCGCAGAGGTGAAGATCTTTTCTTCTTTGCGATCTCTGCGCCTCTGCGCGAATATCATAAGATGCCAAGGTTCGACCGGCAGCGGACATAGTAATCCGCCGCCCCCGCGAAGGCGGGGGGGCGACGGTTATTTGAAACGTCCGCTCCCCACCCAAAGCGGGCGTCGCCGTCAAATAAGCCTTTCCTACATTATCCGGCCGTGCCAGCCTTTGTCCCGGCTCTTTCATTGGGTGGATAAAGCGGTCGCTATCCGGCTTGCGGGTACAGCACGTCAGGGCGTACCGGGCGCGTCCAGCCCGCCCGGAGCTCCAAAACGGGCGATGCATGGGGCTGAACTTTCCTGAACTTTGGAATGATCGGGCGTTCCCGCAACACCAATCGGATTGCCTTTGGACAGGTTCAGAACGGAGAGGGAAGCCGATAGTCAGGCCGGACTTGCCGCCTGCATCCCGGCGATCAGCGCATTGTCGATTTCCTTGGCGCGCTTGTACGCGGCCCGTTCGCGCAAGGGCGCGACATAGGCTTCGAACGCCGGGCGCGACGCGATGGTGCCGAACTGCAGCCCCCAATCGATCTGGCTGCCGACATAGACGTCGGCGGCGCTGAAGCGGTCGCCCGCGACGAACGTC
Organism: Sphingopyxis sp.; assembly: GCF_035250425.1. Taxonomy (GTDB): domain Bacteria; phylum Pseudomonadota; class Alphaproteobacteria; order Sphingomonadales; family Sphingomonadaceae; genus Sphingopyxis. The sequence continues at coordinate 6,078 of NZ_DATFFD010000021.1, read as the reverse complement.
TTGCCCGCCACCGCGCTTTCGAGCGCGTCGAGCGCCGCCGGAAGCGAACCAAAGCCTGCCATGCGCTGCTGGTCGGCATCGGGTTCGACGCCGAAATGCTTTGCGGTGATCGCCTGCTCGACCGGACCCGAAGTGAAGAACAGCCAGCGATAATAGTCGGCGCGGTCGGCCACGTCGGGCGCGAGGCCGGCTTTGGGAAAGGCATCGGCGAGATAGGCGCAGATTGCCGCGCATTCGGTAACGACCTTGCCGTCGTGGACCACCGCCGGAACCTTGCCCATCGGGTTGATCGCGAGATAATCGGTGCCCTTCATCGTCGTGCCATAATCGAGGATGCGCGGCTCATAGGGCGTCCCCACCTCTTCGAGCATCCAGCGGACGATCTGTCCGCGCGACATCGGATTGGTATAGAAAATCAGGTCTTCGGCCATTGCGCTTCTCCTATGCGTTTCGATTCGGAATGAACATATCAAGAACATCATCCGACCGCCAGCGGGCTTGTTTTGTCACCATAGGCGGCTAAGGCAAAGGCATGAGCGACGAACGCATCTGGACCGCCGCCCTGCTGGTGATCGGCGACGAAATCCTCTCGGGCCGCACGCAGGACAAGAATGTGTCGCAGATCGCGACCTGGCTCGACGTGCAGGGGATCCGGCTCCGCGAAGTGCGCATCGTTCCCGATGTCGAGCAGGAGATCGTCGATGCGCTGAACGCGATCCGCGCGCGCTATGACTATGTCTTTACCACCGGCGGCATCGGCCCGACACACGACGACATCACCGTCGATGCGGTGGCGAAGGCGCTTGGCGTCGGCGTTATCATCCATCCGGCGGCGCGCGCGATCCTCGAGCGTTATTATACGGCGCGCGGCAGCGAGCTGACCGAGGCGCGGCTGCGCATGGCGCGGGTGCCCGATGGCGCCGACCTGATCCCCAACCGCATGTCGGGGGCGCCGGGCATCCGCATCGGCAATCTGTTCGTGATGGCGGGGGTGCCGCATATCACCGCGGGCATGCTCGACGCTCTTACCGGCGAGCTCGAGGGCGGCGCGCCGCTCGTTGCGCACACGATCGGCGCGTGGGCGCCCGAAAGCGAGATCGCCGACCTGCTCCGCCTCGGCGAAAAGGAGCATCCGGGCGTCGCGATCGGCAGCTATCCCTTTTTTCGCGAAGGCAAGATCGGCGCGAATTTCGTCATCCGTTCGACCGACGGCGAACAGGTCGCGGCGTGCGTCGCGGCGCTGATCGCCGGTTTCGAAGCGCTCGGCTATGCGGTGACCGACGGCGGCATCTGATCAGCGGCGTCATCGTCGCTTGTCCGCGTCGCGCGCGGCAGGCGGCGGAGCATCAGGATCGCGAGCAGGCCAAAGATCGCTGCGACGACAAAGGCCGCGCCCGGGAAATGCGCCGGCGCGCCATCGGCGGTGAAATAAGCCATCGTTCCGGTGAGCAGCAGCGGCGCGAAAAGCTGCCCCAGCCCCATCGCCATCGCCGAAATCCCCTGAACCTCGCCCTGCGTCTCGGCGGTCGCGCGGCGCGACATCATCGCCATCAGCGATGGCTGCACCGGCGCCTGCAAGGCGATGGGGATCAGCAGCAGGAAGGCGCCGATGGTCGAGGTGGTGAAGGCGTAACCGATATAGACCGCCACCGCGACAAGGATGCCGAGCGTCGCCGCATCCCGCTCGCCGAAGCGCGCGACCGCGGGGCCGACGACAAACACCTGCCCGAGCGCGATCATCACCCCGACCGCCGCAAGGCTCGCGCCGATCATCCCCGGCGTCCAGCCGAGCTGCGCGATGCAATAGAAGCTCCACGTCATCGGATAGACCAGGCTCGCGATCTGCCACAGCACGAGCACCCCCGCGACGCCGTCCATGCCGGGCAGGCCGCGCATCGTCTTCCACGCGCCGAGCGGATTGGCGCGGCGCCAGTCGAAGGCGCGGCGGCGATCGGGCGGCAGCGTCTCGGGGAAGATGAAGAGGCCGTAGAGCATGTTGGCGGCGGCGAGGATTGCCGCCGCGACAAAGGGCGCGCGCGGACTGATTTCGCCGAGAAAGCCGCCGATCGCCGGTCCCGCGACGAAGCCGATGCCGAATGCCGCGCCGACGAAGCCAAAGTTGCGCGCGCGTTCTTGCGGCGCGGTGATGTCGGCGATCGCCGCCTGCGCCGCGGCATAGCTGCCCCCGAAAATGCCCGACAGCGCGCGCGCGACGAACAGCCAGGGTAAAGTCTCGACGATCGTCAGCAGCGCATAATCGACCGCGAGCCCGCCAAGCGCGAGCAGCAGCACGCGCCGCCGGCCGAAATGATCCGACAGATTGCCGAGCACCGGCGAGGCGAGGAAGGTCGCGACCGCCATGACGAGGCCGATCCACGCGCCGACCTCGATCGCGTGCGGCAGATCGATCTCGCCGACCTCCATCACGAGCTGCGGCAGCACCGGCATGATGATGCCGAAACCGACCGCATCCATGAAGATCGTCGCGACGATGAACGGGATGGTCCGCGCCGGCGTCACTTGCTCTTTCCTTCTGCCGTCCCTAGCGCCACCGAACCCTCCTTCATGCGTTGGCGATAGATGAAACTCGAAATTTCCGCCTCCCTAAATTACCGCCTGTCCGAACCCGTCGACCTGATGCTGCAGATCGAGGCTGCGAACGGCCACGGCCAGCGCGTCCTCGACGCATCGCTCGACGTCGGCGTCCCCGAATTTGTCGCGCGCGTTCCGGCGGCGGACGGCATTTGCGAGCCGATCTGGCTGCGCGCCGAGGGGAGCCTGCGCGCCGAATATCGCGCGTTGGTCGAGATCGACCGGCCCGACGGCGACTTCCGCTCGCTCGCCGCGGTGCCGCTCCACCGGCTCCCGGCTGGGGCGATCCCCTATCTCAACGAATCGCGCTATTGCCCGTCGAACAAGTTTCACGCCTTCGTCGAGCGCCGCTTCGGCGACCATGAGGGCGGCGCGAAGATCGGCCGCATGCGCGACTGGATCGAAAGCCGTTTCACCTATGTCTCGGGCTCAAGCGATGCCGAGACGGGCGCGCTCGACAGCTTTGTCGAACGCCGCGGCGTCTGCCGCGACTATGCGCATGTGATGATCGCACTCGCGCGCGCCGCGCATATCCCCGCGCGCATGGCGAGTGCCTATGCGCTCCGCGCCCGGCCGCAGGATTTCCATGCCGTCGCGGAAGTGTATCTCGACGGCGACTGGCACCTCGTCGATGCGACGGGCATGGCGCGCGCGTCCGAAATGGCGCGCATCTGCGTCGGGCGCGATGCCGCTGACATATCTTTCCTGACGGCGTATCGTGATATCGCGTTCGTCAGCCAGTCGGTGAAGGTGGAGCGCGTCGAGGGTTAAATCCCTGCAAAAGCCTGGAGCGGGTGAAGGGAATCGAACCCTCGTCGTAAGCTTGGGAAGCTTCTGCTCTGCCATTGAGCTACACCCGCATTCAACAAACGCGCTATCCGGAAACCATTTTACAAATGATTTTTTGCGCCGTTGACTGGCTGCGCCGCCTTTGCCGCGTTTGAAGCCATGGGTCAATGCTTGCGGAAGGACGGCGTCGGTGTGGCTTGCATTCTGCGGATGAGGGCCGGAACCTTGTTGCGCCCTGGATATTAATCCCTTTTCATGCATTTTCGTTCGACGGGCTACGCGGGAAGCGTCATCGATAGATGATGTTCGATGGGGCAGATATGCGACGCAGGACGATCATCATCATTGCATCCTGCCTAGCGACTCTCGCGGCCATCCTGCCGCTGATCGGGATAGCCGTCTACGCGCGGCACAAAGCCGTCGAGGATGAAAAGCGGCACCTAGTCGAATATGCGGATTGGACGCTTCAGCGCGCAACCGGCAATATGCGAATGGTCGAGGGCGTTTTCCGGGGACTGGAGCAGGAAAGTCGGCAAGATTGCAGCGCCGCGCACATCGCGCGAATGCGGCAGTTCACGATCGACGCACAGTCCGTCGACGAAGTTGGATATTTCGTGGACGGAAGGCTGGCCTGCACAAGCTGGGGCAAGGTCGATCGCCCCGTTGCGATAGGGGCGCCCGACACGCGGCTGCCGGGCGGGATCGGCATTCACCTCAACGTCAGGCCGATTGTATCCAGCGGCGGCATGGCCCACGCGCTCAGCCGCGGCGACCACAATATCCTCATGAAGCCCGAGCGGCTGGTCGACGTCCTGACCGATACCGAGATGACGCTCGGCGTCGCGACCCTGGACGGGAAACTCCTGTCGACCTCGGGACCGGCGCACGCGGCTCTCGTGGCGCGCATCGCGGGTCAGGGGGGCTCGGGGCGCTGGAGGAACCAGATGTTCGCCTCGGCCGAGCGAAATGGGCTCCGGGCCTTCGCCATCACCGACCGCGCGTTGGTGGAGGCGCGGATCGACCGCGATCTATGGTATCTCGTGCCGATCGGCGTTGCGATCTCCGCCGCGCTCGTCGGCCTCGTGCTGTGGCTGTCGCGGCAACGGCTGTCGCCGCGCAAGGAACTCGAAATCGCCATAGGGCGCCGCGAATTTGTCGCCTTTTACCAGCCCATCATCGAGCTTTCGACGGGGCTTTGCATCGGCGCCGAAGCGCTGGCGCGGTGGCACCGCCCCGATGGCGAATGGGTCGCGCCCGACCTGTTTTTTCCGCTCGCCGAGCAGACCGGGCTGGTCGAGCCACTCACCGATCTCGTTATCGAAACCGTCGTCGCCGACCTTGCCGAAATGCTGCGCAAGGAACGGTCCATCCACGTCGCGATCAACATTTCGGCGGCGGATATGCAAAGCGGCCGTTTCCTTGCCGTGCTGGCGGCTGCACTTTCCGTGGCGAAGGTCGAGCCTTCGCAAATCTGGCTCGAGGCCACCGAACGCGGGTTCATGAACGCCGCGGCGGCGCGCGCGACGATCGAACAGGCGCGCGCCGCAGGCCATCTTGTCGCGATCGACGATTTCGGCACCGGCTATTCCAGCCTCTCGCTTCTCGAGACCCTACCGCTCGATGCGCTCAAGATCGACAAATCCTTCGTCGATGCGATCGGCAAGGATGCCGCGACCAGCGTCATCGTCCCGCACATTATCGAAATGGCGCACGGCCTGAACTTCCACATTGTCGCGGAGGGCGTCGAGACCGAGGCGCAGGAAATATATCTGCGCGACGCGGGCGTGGAATTTGCCCAAGGCTGGCGATATTCGGGGGCGTTGCCGGCGGACCGGTTCGCCGCCTTTTATGAAGAAACGAACGCGGGCCGCACGCCGGCCTTTTTCGAGGCGCTTTAGGCGGCCGCCGGCGTCAGCGCGCCGATTCGCAGATCGTCTCCATCGCGACGAAGGTCGACGTGCTGGCGACGTGCGGCAGGCTTGAGATTTTTTCGCCGAGCACGATCCGATAGCGGCGGATGTCGGGGGTGCGGACCTTGAGCAGATAGTCGAAGCTGCTCGCGATCATGTGGCATTCCTCGACCTCGGGTATCTGCCGCACCGCCATGTTGAACTGTTTGAGGGCATCCTCGCGCGTGTCCGACAGCTTGACCTCGGTGAAGGCGACATGGTCGAGTCCGACCTTCGCCGGATCGACGATCGCCCGAAAGCCGACGATCAGCCCGCTGTCGACAAGGCGCTTCACGCGCTGTTGGCAAGGCGTTTTCGACAGCCCGACCTGCAACGCCAGCTCGGTAAAGGTGATCCGCCCATCGCGGCCCATGATGGCAAGGATCTTGCGATCGAAATCGTCCAGTTCGACTGTTAATGAGGAATTTTTCATACATATTGACTAAGATTGATTGCAGACTTGGTCAATTTGTATGTGAAATTCGCCAAAACAAGGCAGATCGATCTGCCTCGATATGGTATCAGGCGGCATGACCCAAAGCCCCGACCGCGCCCCCATCCGCGCCCTCGCCCGCCGCAGCGAATCCGACCTCGTCGCCGATCTGCGTAATGCTCTTGCCACCTCTTCGGCCAGCGTCGACGCCGTGACCCGCCGCGGGCTCGAACTGATCCGCAAGGCGAAGGCCGAGGGGGAGCGCGAGACGCTCGTCGCGCAGCTGATGAACCGCTATCGCCTGTCGACCGAGGA
>NZ_DATFFD010000020.1:0-4373 GCF_035250425.1 Sphingopyxis sp. | reverse complement strand
TTCGCGCGTGCGCGCGTTGACGTCGCCCGGCGGCGCGTTAGACCGGGAGCTTACCACCGGGCATCTCCCGACAAGCCTTTGGCTGCGCTTCGGTGGGTTTGGAGAGAGACTGATCATGACCTTGCGCAACATTTTGTTGGGCGCCACCATGTTGTGTGCCGCCACCACCCCCGTTTATGCCTTCGCGCAGGATGCCGCGCCGGCCGACGCCGGAACGACGGCCGACGACAGTGATTATGGGAACGACATCATCGTCACCGCCAGCAAGCGTTCGCAGACGCTGCAGGATACGCCCGTCGCGGTCTCGGTGACCTCGGCAGCGCAACTGGAAGAAGCGCAGATCCGCGACCTCATCGACTTGCAGTCGTCGGTCCCCAGCCTGCGCGTGTCGCAGCTTCAGTCGAGCGCCAACACCAACTTCATCATCCGCGGTTTCGGCAACGGTGCGAACAATGCCGGTATCGAACCGTCGGTCGGCGTGTTCATCGATGGCGTTTATCGCTCGCGCTCGGCCGCCCAGATCGGCGATCTTCCCAACGTCGAGCGCATCGAAGTGCTGCGCGGCCCACAGTCGACCTTGTTCGGCAAGAATGCCTCGGCGGGCGTCATCAGCATCGTCACGCAAAAGCCGCAGTATGAATTCGGCGGCTCGGCCGAAGTCACTTATGGCAATTATGACGCGATCACCGTCAAGGGCGATGTCACCGGCCCGATCAGCGACACCATCGCCTTCTCGATCGGCGGCAGCTACAACCGCCGCGACGGCTATGCGCAGGACCTGAAGCTCGACACCGACGTCAACGACCGCAACCGCTGGGGCGTTCGCGGCCAGCTTCTGTTCGAACCGACCGACGCGCTGTCGATCCGCCTGATCGGCGACTATGACAAGATCGACGAAAATTGCTGCATCGCGGGCAATGTCATTGCCGGGCCGACGGTTGCGATCACCAACGCGCTCGCCGGCGGCCCCAGCGTCGATGCGAACGATCCCTTCTCTTACGACGTGTACAACAACTTCCTGTCGTCGAATAAGATCAAGAATTATGGCGGCTCGGCGCAGATCGACTATGATCTCGGCAACATGGCGCTGACCTCGATCACCGCTTATCGTCAGGTGCGCGCCGACACGAATCAGGATTCGGACTTCACGGGTGCCGACCTGATCGGCGAGAAAAGCGACTATGTCGACATCGACACCTTCACGCAGGAAGTGCGCCTGACCTCGGATTTCGACGGTCCGCTCAACTTCCTGATCGGCGGCTATTATTTCAACGAGAAGGTCGATCAGCAGAGCGCGATCAAGTTCGGAAACCATTTCCGTCCCTACGGCGATGCATTGATCCGCGCGGCAAGCGGCAACGCGCTCAACGTCGCGATGCTCGAAGGTACATTCGGCGCGCTCGAAGGCAATCCGGCGAAATATCTCGGCACCTTCTTCAAAGCCGGCACGGGGCTCGACGAAGACTATCAGATGAAGAACGAGGCCTTCTCGATCTTCGGCACGGTCGATTTCGACGTGACCGACCGCCTGACGCTGACCCTCGGCGGCAACTATACGAAAGACCGCAAGCGCTTCTCGACCAATGTGGTCAGCAGCGATGTCTTCTCGGGCATCAATCTTGACGCCGCGGCCTATACGCCGTTCCGTCAGGCGCTGCTGATCGGTCAGGGTGTTCCGGCGCCGACCGCCGCCTTCCTGGCGGCCAACCCGACGTTGACGCTGCCCGACGGGCGCAGTGCGAACCCGCTCGCCGGCCTGAAGGCGTTCCAGTTCCTGCCGCCGTTCCTCAACGTTCCGAACGCGGTCGAAAGCGGCAAGACCAACGACGGCGACTTCTCGTACAGCGTCCGCGCGGCCTATGAGCTCACCGATACGGTCAATATCTATGCGACCTATGCGACGGGCTTCAAGGCAAGCTCGGTCAACCTGTCGCGCGACAGCCGCCCGCTTGCTTCGGATCTTGCGGCGATCACCGCCGCGGGTTTGCGTACCCCGAACCTGGTGGCAGGCTCGCGCTTCGCCGATCCCGAAGAATCGACGGTCTATGAGTTTGGCCTGAAGGGCCAGTGGGACGTCGCGGCGGTGAACGTCGCGGTGTTCAAGCAGTCGATCAAGGGCTTCCAGTCGAACGTCTTCACCGGCACCGGCTTTGCGCTGGCGAACGCCGGCAAACAGTCGACCTTCGGTATCGAGCTCGACGGCTCGGTGCGTCCGGTCGACGGCCTGAACCTGACGCTGGCGGCGACCTACCTCGACGCAAAGTATGACAGCTTCGTCAATTCGGCGTTCGGCGACATTTCGGGCACCACGCCCGCGGGCATCCCCGAACTGTCGCTGTCGATGGGCGGCACCTATACGCACGAATTCGCGGGTGGGACCAAGGCGATCGCGCACGTCGACTATGCGTATGAAAGCCCGGTCCAGATCGTCGAAGGCCTCGGCGGTTTCCCCGCCAGCGTCGCGCAGAATCTGAAGCGCGAAGTCAACTCGCTCAACGCGTCGTTCACGATCCGCCTGACCAATGGTATCGACGTCGGCGTGTGGGGCCGCAACCTGACGGGCGCGCAGTATCTGACGACGATCTTCCCGGCGGTGGCTCAGGCGGGCAGCGTCTCGGGTTACCCGAGCCAGCCGCGCACCTATGGCGGCACCATCCGCTACAAATTCTGATCGTGAGCGGCGGGGGGCTTCTCGCTCCCCGGCCGCGATGCAGAAGGCAAAAAAGAAACCCCGGCCTCTCGATCGAGAGGCCGGGGTTTTTTGTTGGCGTTACCGCCCGTGTTTTAGAACTTCACACCGGCCGCGATGCCATAGCGGCGCGGTTCGAGCGTGAAGATGTTGGTGTAGTTACCCGACGACTGGTCGGTGACGTACAGGCCGGTCACGCTGTTGGCATCGAAGACGTTCTGGATGAACCCCTTCACATACCATTTGTCGTCGGTGCCGTTCAGCTGGATCTGGGCGTTGACCTGCGCATAGCCTTTGATCTTGTTGACGCTGCCGTTGAAGATGCTGCCATAGCTGTCGCCGGTATAAGCGAGGTCGAAGCGCGGCACGAGCGACATGCCGTTGTCGAACCCGATCGTATATTGCGCACCCGCCGAGAATTTATAATTCGGCGCCTGCGGCAGCTTGTTGCCCTTCAGGTTGACGGGGATGCCGGCCGAGAAGACCTCGACTCCGCCGAAAGCTGGGCCGACGGTCGCCGCGGCCGCCTGCAGGATGCCGCAGATGCTGAATGCGCCGGTCGACGCAATGCCGCCATCCGATGGGAAAGGCGTCGTCCCCTGCAGCCCCGCGCCGCCGCGCACCCCGTTGGCGGCAAAGGCGCCCGCGTTGATCAGCGAGTTGATCTGGTTGACGTAGCCGTTGACCCCCGCGACGCTGCCCGAGGTCGAGGCGACGGCGCAGTTGGCGGCGTTGGTGATATCCTTGATGATCACCGCATCGGCGCGGCCACCGCCGAAATCGCGCGGGTTGCTGCTGAACTCGTCGCCGGCGACTTCGGTGTTCAGATAGCTGAAGCCGAGATTGACGACGAATTCCGGGACCGGACGAACGATCGCCTCGGCCTCGAAACCCCAGATATTGGCGTTGATATTGTCGTTGACCGCGGTGCGGGCGACGATCTTGCTGAGCTGCAGATCCTTGTATTTATAGTAGAAGGCCGTGAGGTTCAGCTGCAGTTCGCCGTTGCCGAAGGTGTTTTTCGAACCGATTTCAAAAGCATCGACCTGCTCGGGCTTGAAGCTCTCCGGCACAGCGAAGATCGGCTGCAGCGGCGGGTTGATGCCGCCCGATTTATAGCCGCGCGAATAGGAGACATAGAGCAGATTGTCGTCGGTGACCTTGAAGTCGAGCACCGCACGGCCCGTCAGCTTGTTGAACTTCACACTGCGCGCCTGGATGATCTGGTTGCCCGGCGTGCCCGGATCGGCATCGAACGATCCGACGAAGGGCGAACCGAAGACGGTGTCGCTGTTCAGCCCGATCGGCGTCAGGAAGCTGGCAAGCGTCGACCGTGCCAGCACGCTCTTTTTGTCGTTGTTGTAGCGCAGGCCGGCGGTCAGCTTCACCCGGTCGCTGAACTCGAAATAGGCTTCGCCGAAGATGCCGTAGGAAGTGATCTTAAGGTCGTCGGTGTTGTTGCGGAAGAAGGGTGTCGCCAGGAACGACGGCGGCAAGCCGTTGGCAAAGCTGTTGAACGCGCCGAGCACGCCGGTCAGATAGTCGATCGGGAAGGCGTTCACATAATAGCTGTTCTCGGTCAGATGATAGTCGGCATAGATGCCGCCCACCAGGAAGTTGAACGGCCCGTCGAGGTCGCTCGACAGGATCGCTTCCGTCGACCAGCTGCTGTTATACTGGTTCG
>NZ_DATFFD010000019.1:0-8454 GCF_035250425.1 Sphingopyxis sp. | reverse complement strand
CGTCCGCGCGGGTTTCGAGAGCCTCTTCTGGTCGATCCTCCTCGGTTGGTGCGACGCCGCGCCCTGGGCGAAGACCTTGCTTCACATGCCGCGGCTGACCGAGGATGGGCCGCTCCACCGCGCGCTGGTCGACGTCGCGCGGGTGCGCGGCGGCGAGGCGCGGGCGGTGCACCGCGAAGAACGCGCGCTGCTCGAAAGCGCGCTGTCGCCGGACGAGTATTGGGATGCCGCGGTGCGCGCGAAGAAACGCAAGGAATTGCGGCGCCAGGCGAACCGGCTGGCCGAAGAGGGCGCGGTCGGCGTCCGGCGCTGGCAGGCGGGGGAGGGGCTCGATCCTTGGATCGATGCCTTCCTCACCCTCGAAGCGCGCGGCTGGAAGGGGCGCGCCGGATCGGCGCTCGCGAGCCATGGCGATACCGCGGCTTGGTTTCGCGCGATCCTGACCGGCGCGGCGGACGCGGGCAAGCTCGACATGCGCGCGCTCGATCTGGACGGCCGCCCGCTCGCGATGCTGGTCAACTTCCTTTGCCCGCCCGGCGGCTTTTCGTTCAAGACCGCGTTCGACGAACATTATGCCCGCTTCTCGCCCGGGGTGCTGCTGCAACAGGCGAATCTCGACCTGCTCGACGATCCGAAGATCGCGTGGGTCGACAGCTGCGCCGCGCCCGGTCACCCGATGATCGACAGCGTCTGGCGCGAACGCCGTTCGCTGGTCTGGGTCAATGTGCCGCTGTCGGCACCCGCCGACCGGCTGCGCTTTGCGATGCTGGACAAGGCCGAGCGCCTTTGGCGGCGCTGGAAGGGTGCCGCGGCACCCGCAAATGAAGTAGAAAGCCCGACATGACCGCGCACCAGCCGATCGACCGCGCCGTATTCCCCGCCGAAACGCTCGAGCGGATGGCGGCGCTCTATCCGCAGCGCGCGGGACTGCTGCACCACCATCTTCCCGACCATCCTTTGCTGTCGATCGAGGCGCTCGCGGTGCTCGGCGAAGGCCTGCCCGCCAGCGAGGTCGAATATAATCCGGGCGATGTGCCGATCGGCATCCGGCCCGAGGATGTGCCCTCGAACGGCCTGTCGATCGGCGAGACGATCCGCACGATCGACAGCAATGGCAGCTGGGCGGTGCTCAAGAATATCGAGAATGTCGCCGCCTATCGCACGCTGCTGATGGACCTGCTCGGCGAGCTCGAACCCGTCGTGAGCCCGCGCACCGGTGCGATGCTGACGCCGCAGGGCTTTATCTTCATATCGTCGCCGGGGTCGATCACGCCGTTCCACTTCGACCCCGAGCATAATATCCTGCTCCAGCTCAAGGGGCGGAAGGTGATGAACGTTTGGCCCGCGGGCGACGAACGCTTCGCGCATCGCCGCGAGCATGAGCGCTATCACACCGGCGGCCACCGCAATTTGCCATGGGAGGAGGCGTATAAGGACGACGCGCAGCAGGTGCCGCTCGGCCCCGGCGACGCGGTGCTGATGCCCGTGATGGCGCCGCATTTCGTCGCCAATGGCGATGCGCCGTCGATTTCGCTGTCGATCACCTGGCGCAGCGAATGGAGCTATCGCGAATCCGAAGCGCATGCCGCCAACGCCGCGCTGCGCCGCATGGGGCTCGACCCCGCGATGCCGCCGCGCTGGCCGAGCTATGCGTGGATGAAGACCGTCGGCTGGCGCGCCGCGCGCAAGCTGCGCCTCGTCGAATGACGCCTGTGACAGATTGCTTTCAATTGCCGCAAATTGCGGTTATGGGCGCGCATCCCGATATTTCGAGCCCATAGAGGATTGATGGCGAAAGAAGAACTTCTGGAAATGCGCGGCCAAGTGGTCGAACTGCTGCCCAACGCGATGTTTCGCGTCAAACTGGAAAACGACCACGAGATTCTGGGCCACACGGCCGGAAAGATGCGCAAGAACCGCATCCGCGTGCTGGTCGGCGACGAAGTGCTCGTCGAACTCACCCCCTATGACCTGACCAAGGGTCGGATCACCTATCGCTTCAAGTGAGCGGCGCGGCGAACTCTCCCGCGCCAATGCCGGCCCTTGTGCTTGCTTCGACATCGCCGCGCCGGCGTGAATTGCTGGCGCGGATCGGCCTTGTGCCGACGCGCATCGCGGCGCCCGAAATCGACGAGACCCCGCTGAAGGCCGAACTGCCGCGTGACTATGTCGCGCGGCTTGCCAAGGGCAAGGCGCTCGCGGTCGAGCGCGCGCCGGATGAGGTCGTGCTCGCCGGCGATACGACGGTCGCGGTTGGGCGCCGCATCCTGGAAAAACCGGCCGACGAGGCGGACCTGCGCCGGATGCTTGGCCTGCTGTCGGGACGGCGGCATCATGTCTATTCGGGGATTTGCGTGGTCGGAACCGATGGCAAGGCGCGCGTGCGCGTCGTCGATACGGTCGTCGCGTTCAAGGCGCTGAGCGCCGCCGAGATCGACCGCTATGTCGAATCGGGCGAGGGGATGGGAAAGGCGGGGGGCTATGCCATCCAGGGCCGCGCTGAAACCTTTGTCCGTTTTCTGTCGGGCAGCCATTCGAACGTCGTCGGCCTGCCCTTGTTCGAAACGCGCGCGCTGCTGACCAGCGCGGGAATCGCGCTTGGCTGAGTGGCTCTACGAAGCCGGAATCGGCGAAGCGCGCGCGGCGCTGGTCGAGGATGGCGCGATCGTCGAGGCCCGGATCGAGCGCGACCATGAAGGACCGCCCGTCGGCACCGTGCAACATGCCCGGCTGATCGAGGCGGGGAAAAAGCCGCTGGCCATGCTCGACGGACCGGGCGAGCAGCTTGTCTCGCTCGCCCGGTTGCCGCCCGGCATATCGATCGGTTCGCGGTTGAAGGTCGAAATTACGCGCGCGGCGCTGATGGAGCGCGGCCGCGACAAGCCCGGGCGAGCGAAGATCGCCGATCCCGACGCGGCGGTGGAGCCCGGACCCGACCTGCGCGCGCGGATCGCGATGACCGGGGTGAAGGTCGTCGATCTCGGGGCACCCGGATCCGACCGGCTGGAAGAGGCGGGCTGGTCGGAGATCGTCGGCCATGTGCAAGCCGGCCATTGGCCGTTCGATGGCGGCGCGCTGTGGGTCGACGCGACGCCCGCGATGGTGCTGATCGATATCGACGGCGACGGCGACCCGCTGGCGCTGGCCAAGGCGGGCGCGGCGGCCGCCGTCAGGGTGATCCGCTGCTGCGACATCACGGGATCGATCGGAATCGATTTTCCGTCGCTGGCGAGCCGGGCCGATCGGCATGCGATCGATGCGTTGATCGATACGCTTTTGCCGCAGCCGTTCGAGCGCACCGCGGTCAACGGGTTCGGCCTGATGCAGATCATCCGTCGCCGCGTGCGGCCCTCGCTGATCGAACAGATACGGCTCGATCCCATCGCCACCGATGGCGCCCTGCTGCTGCGGCAGGCGGAACGCGCGGTGGGTGCGGGGGTTTTGAAACTGACCGCGCGCGCCGCGGTCATCGATCATATCGGCGCCCAGCCGCGCTGGATCGAAATGCTGCAAAGACGTACAGGCCGGCCGGTCGAACTGATCGCCGACGCCCAGATCAAAGGAATGGGCCATGCCCAATAAGACATCCGCCAAATCGCAAATCTGCCCGCTGTGCGGCAAGCCGCGCGAGCCCGAATATAAGCCCTTTTGCAGCCGCGGCTGCCGCGACCGCGACCTGCTCGCCTGGTTCGGCGAAGGCTATCGCGTGCCGGTCGACCAGGCGCCCGACGGCACGGCCGACGACGATCGTTTCGACGATAACTGACCCCGAAATCGAGCGTCACAAAGCCTCTGGACAGGATGCGAAGCCCTGCCTATAGCCGCCGCTCGCCAGCGCGACCGACCGGTCGCAGCGGCCGTGCCCGGGTAGCTCAGTTGGTAGAGCATGCGATTGAAAATCGCAGTGTCGGCGGTTCGACCCCGTCCCCGGGCACCACTTTCCTCCTCTCCGACATGTCGCGTGCCGCACGCCGATCGTGATCGCCCGCAAACACCCGAATATCGCCGCAAGAAACGTCCTGAAAGGACGCAAATGCGCGGATTTTCGCCTCTACCAATGGGTTGTCGTGCGTGTTACTGCCGCGCGATGAACAGGATCGTGAACAAACTCAACCGGTTGTGGAAGGAGCGCGCGCACCGCGCCGCGGCCCATGCGGTGCTCGATACGCCCCCGGTCGTGCCGGCCGATGACGGACTGGTCCTGTTTTCCATGATCGGCACGCGGGTGCTGCTGCCCTATCTGGTCGCGGTCAAATCGCTGCATGCGCGCCTTCAACGCGGGCGCATCGTGATTCTCGACGATGGCACATTGACCGCCGGCGACCGGGACATAGTTGCGCAGCAACTCGGAACACCGCGCATCCTCTCGCTGGCGGACGTGGATACCGGTCCTTGTCCGCGCGGCGGTACGTGGGAACGGCTCCTCACGATTCTGGATGTGCGGGCGAGTGACTATGTGATCCAGCTCGATTCCGACACGGTGACGCTGGGCGACGTGCCCGAGGTCGCGGCCGCGATCGCACAGAATCGCAGCTTCACATTACGCGGCGACCGGGATTCGCGACTATTGTCCTTTGCCGAGATGGCGGGGAAGACCGACGATGCGGCTTTCCTGCACAACCCCGACGCGCATGTGCAGGGCGCGATCGAGAGCGGTCTCGACCGGGTCGCGCTGCCGATGCTCGCGAGTCCGCTCTATGTGCGGGGATGTTCTGGATTTGCCGGGTTCGCGCGCGGCGGCGACGGGCGCGCGCTCGCCGAGGCTTTTTCCGTCGAGGCGGAACGATTGCTCGGAGCCGAGCGCTGGGCGCGTTGGGGCAGCGAACAGGTAACGTCGAACATCGTTATCGCCAACGAACCCGATCCGTTGCTGCTGCCTTACGATCATTATCTCAACTTCTGGGACGAAGGCGTGCCACCCGACGCCCGCTTCGTCCATTTCATCGGCAGCTATCGCTTTAGCGGCAATGCCTATATCGACGCGACGCGCACAGCGATCGCGGCGCTGGGTCGGGTCTAGAGGGCGACGGCCGGAGCGGCCGGCATGCGTCGTCCGCGCACCAGTTCGATCAGGTCCCGCACCGTCTCGCGCGCGAACAGCGCCAGCCACAGGCAATAGATCGGTCCGCCGGTTGCGACGAGCACTGCCAGCCGCAAGGGCTGCGGCAACGCGGGCAGCATGCGATCGACCAGCATCACCACCGCGGCCATGGCGGTGGCGGCGAGGACCGGCGGTGCGACGGCGCGCAACAGCTCGCTTGGCCGGATGCCGATAACAGGCAAGCTTCGGACGGCGGCAAAGACGAGCAGCAACGGATAGGCGATCAGCCAGGCCCA
Source organism: Sphingopyxis sp. (assembly GCF_035250425.1). Lineage (GTDB taxonomy): Bacteria > Pseudomonadota > Alphaproteobacteria > Sphingomonadales > Sphingomonadaceae > Sphingopyxis. The sequence continues at coordinate 3,117 of NZ_DATFFD010000019.1, read as the reverse complement.
TGCGATGCCGATGATTCCCCACTGCGCGCCGACCAGAAATACGACCGGCATCAGCAGCGCCCCCGCCGCGGCATTGCCCGACGCGATACCCGGACGGCCGAGCGCGTCGGTTGCGGGGCGAAGCAAAGTGAACAGGGTCCAGAAGGGCATGGCGAGTGCCAGCGGCAGCAGCAACGGCGCAATCTCGCGCCATTTTTCGCCGAGCAATGTGAGGACGAGCGGCTCCGCCACCGCGGCGAGGCCGAAGAAGAACGGCATGGCGGCGACCATGATCGCGCGCGTCGAGCGCGTGAAGCCCGCGGCCAGCGCGGGCCGGTCATTCTGCATTCGCGAATAGGCGGCAAAGGCCACCTCGTTGAGCGGCGGCACGACCTTGTTGTTGAAGATCTGCGTCAGCAGCAGCGCGGTTGTGTAGATGCCGACCAGATGCGCCTCGAACCAGCGGCCGGCGACCAATATGTCCGCCTGGCTCTGGATGAAGCCGAAAAGCTGCGCGACCGCGATCAGCCCGCCATAGCGTGCGATCGAACCCGCGCCGCGGAAGTCGAAGCTGGGCCACATCCAGCTGCGCGCCGCGATCGTCAGGCCGAGTGCCCGCGTCGCGAACATGGCGATCGGCGCCCAGACGAGCGCCCACACGCCCCACCCGGCGAGCGCGCCACCGAGCGCCACGCCCGCGCCGATCAGCGCGGAGACGAGATTGACCTGCGCCTGACGCTGGAACTCCAGCGAGCGTGCGAGCTGCGCATAGGCGAGCGCGGAGAAGGGGACGGTGAGATAGATCAGCGCCTGCACCCGCAGCAGATCGGCGACCATCGGCTGGCGATAATAGGCGGCTGCCAAGGGGGCGCAGGCAATCTGGGCCACCGCGAGCGCGCCGTTGAGCAGCAGCAGCAGCCCGAAAATCTGCCTCAACTCGTGGGCGGCGACCTCGTCGCGCTGGATTATGGCACTGGCGAGGCCATAGCCGTTGAGCAGGTTGAACAGCATCAACATCACCTGGGTGAGCGCGAACAGGCCATAATCTTCGGGCGTCAGGATGCGGATGACGAGGAAGGTGGAGGCCCAGGCGACGATTTGCCCCGCAATCTGCGACCCCGAGCGCCAGATCACGGCGCGGCGGATCCGCTGACCGAAATCGGGTTCGGTCGCGGTATCCGGGCCAAGCGTCGTTTGGGGGGGAGTAGAAGAACCTGACATGGCGGCGAGCCTAGCAAACATTCGTTGGCAAAGCATTGCATGCGCGCGTCATTGCGGCGCAGCGCCGTTCTTACGCGGGGCATAGTCGTCCACCGGCGGCCGGACCACCGATGCGCGCTCGACCTTGACCCATATCGGCTTGCGCCCCAGCCGCGCGTTGAACAGGCTGTTGAACGTCGCCGGATCGGAAGCGGGGGAGTCGAGCGCTTCGCCATATTCGCGGCGCACCGCCGCCCGATCATAGCCCATCGTATTCAGCAGCGTGGGAAAGATGCGATAGTGGCTCGATGCATCGAAATGGCGCTTCGCGGCGGCGTCCCAGCGGCCGGGCGCGCCGATGATCGCGAGGGGCACCGCGCCCTCCTCGCTGGCGGGCGACGCGCTGCAATGCGTCGTCTTTCCCGAATGGCCGCGCTCGTGCAGATTCTGCCCGTGGTCGGAGGTATAGACGATCAGTGCGCCGCCGAGCCGGGCGCCGGCGAACAATCGATCGAAGAAGCCGCCCACCGTCCATGTCACCGTGTTGCGATACGCGTTGCGATAGAGGCGCCAGCTTTCGGCGCCGCTATACAGATTTTTGGGAATCCGGGTTTCGGTCACGACGGCGGATTCGTCGCGCGGTAGCGCGGGGCGGAAGAAATGGACGCTGTCGGGATATTTGTCGGCGACGGGGAAATGCGCGCCCATCTTGTTGACCAGGATGAATTCGCGCCGGTCGTTATTGAGCGCCGCGATCAGCGCATCCGCCGCGGCCATGTCGCGATCGACGACCGGCGTATCGCCGAACTGGACGAAGCGATCGATCTGACGCCGCTCGGCATCGTCCATGCCGTTCTGATAGGCGCCGCCGGTTCGCTGCGCGTCGATATAGATCGTCGCGAAGCCGGCATGTTTCGCATAGGTAAAGATCGACGGCATCGTCGCGTTGATCCGATGATAGGCATCGCGTGTCCCGCCATATCGAAGCGTCAGATTGCTTCCGAAACTGCAATTGGCGATCGAGGCGGCGAGCCCGAAATTGCTGACGGCGATGCCGGGCGGCGGCGATGCAAGGCCCGACCGCACCCCCGCGGTGTCGTTGATATCGAGGTATCGGCCGGCGATGCTTTCGTCGACGATCAGGATGATGTCGCCCTGTTCGGGTTGCGGGCGATGCGCGATGCGCACCGGTTGGCGCGCCATCGAAGGCTGCGTCGTGGCTTCAAATGCCGCGAGCGCCGAATAGGCGGTTCCGACCCAGGCGTTCGGCAGTCCGCGGCCGCCTTCGCCCCCGCGCACGAACAGCAGGATGGTCAGCATGGCGAGCCCCGCCAGCGGCGCGAGCGCCGCAGCGACGCCGGGCAGGGCGCGCCGGGCGCCCGGTTTCAGTCCGATGCCGACAAAGAGGAAGAATGCACTGGCAGCGGCCCATGCGATCGACGCGCCATATTGCGCGGCGGCGTCGTCGGCGAAGTCTGCCGAATGGGCCATGGTGACGAAGGCGTCATAGCTCATCGTATCGGCCGTGGCATCCTGAAAGCTGCCGACGAAGACGGAGGCGAGAGCAAATACCGCGGCCCAGCCCCAGCGCAGCAGCGGCCGACGGATGGAGGCCGCGCCCCAGAGGCAGGCGATCAGGCCGGCATAGAGGCCGGCATAGAGCAGGAGCGGCGCCGACAGCCCCAGCATGGCGACCCGCGCGGCGATCCCGGGAAGCTCAAAGGCCAGACCGAATGCCAGCAGCAGCATTTTGACCAGCGTGTTCGGGTTCGGCAAGGTCTGTGCCCGCATCGCTTATCCTTCGTCTTCGGGGGCTGAGCTTTTTGCCAGATCGCCTAACACAGGTTTCGCAATTGACACATAAGTGTAACCGAACCGAACGTTCGCCGTAACGTAAACTGTTGCTTTTTAGTCACGAATTGACGGAAAATCGGCTGT
>NZ_DATFFD010000018.1:0-2569 GCF_035250425.1 Sphingopyxis sp. | reverse complement strand
GGGTGTGGACGACCGAAAGCGACTAATAGACTATGAGTTTCAACAAGGATCGGCGCGGCCAGCGTGGACGCGGCAAGCGCGATGATTTCGGCAATTTCGACAGCTTCGAACCTGCACCCTATGGCGGCGACAGCTACGGCGGCGGTCGCGGCGGTTTCGGCGACCGTGACCGCGGAGGCTTTGGCGGCGGCGATCGCGGCGGCTTCGGTGGTGGCGACCGTGGCGGCGGCTTCGGCGGCGGCGGCGGTGGTTTCGGCGGCGGACGTGGAGGCGGCATGCCCGCGCAGGTCGTCGGCGAAGGCAATGGCACGGTGAAATTCTTCAACGCGGCAAAGGGCTTCGGTTTCGTCGCCCGCGACGATGGCGGCGAAGACGTGTTCGTCCACATCAGCGCGGTCGAACAGGCGGGGCTTCAGGGTCTCGCTTCGGGCCAGCCGCTCGGCTTCACGCTCGTCGAACGCAACGGCAAGGTCTCGGCCATCGATCTCAAGATCGAAGGCGAACCGATGCCGGTCGAGGAATTCGCTCCGCGTGCACGCGACGATCGCGGCGCACCCGGTGGCGCCCCGGGCGGCGCCCGCGGCCGCCGTCAGCTGACCGGTGAACGCACCTCGGGCACCGTCAAATTCTTCAATACGACGAAGGGCTTCGGCTTTATCGCGCGCGACGACGGACAGGCCGATGCCTTTGTCCACATCAGCGCGGTGCAGCGCGCCGGCATGGCGGGCCTCGACGAAGGCGACCGCGTCGCGTTCGACATCGAAGTCGACGACCGCGGCAAGTTCGCCGCGGTGAACATCCAGCCGCATCAGGACTGATCGGCGGGATAACCGGAAAACGAAAAGGGCGGCTCTCGGGCCGCCCTTTTTGTTTGTGGTGCCGTGACCCTCCCCCTTGATGGGGGAGGCAGCGAGACTTGCCAGCTTGCTGGCATAGTCGCAGCGGAGGGGGTGTGGTCGCGGCCTGAAACCAACGGCGCGAGGGACGCGCCTTCACCCTCATCCAACTTCGCCTAGTCGCTTCGCGCCAAGGCTGCGTATCCTTCTCCCATCGAGGGAGAAGGACGGGCGCGCCATCAATACCCCAGCGTCGCCTCCAGGAACCAGATGCGCTGCTGCGTCTCATCGGCCCAGCCGTCGACCAGCCCGCTCGTCGCAATGTCGCCATCGGCTTCGGCCGCGGCCTTCACCGCCTTGAGCTGACCCAGCAGGACCTTGTTATCGCCGGCCAGCGCGCGGATCATCGCCTCGGCGTCGGCGCCCGCGCTGTCATCGTCGCGGATCGACGCGCGGCGGCCGACGTCGCCGATCGAACGCAGCGTCGGCGCGCCATTTTTGCGCACGCGCTCGGCGATCAGGTCGGTCGCCCTGAAAATCTGCGCCGCCTGCTCGTCGAACAGCAGGTGCAGCTCGCGAAAATGCGGACCCTGGACGTGCCAGTGATAGTTTTTCGTCTTCAGATAAAGCGCGAAACTGTCGGCGAGCAGCGCATTCAGCGCATCGGCGACGGCGGGCGCATTGTCATTTTTGTCGGACATGGGAGCATCCTTTCTGTTGTCCCGCCGATATAGCGAAGCCAGGCGCCACTTTCCCATTGAAGCTTTGGGTGAGTTTCATCGATAAAAACGATGAAACCGAACCAACCCAACGCATCATCCGATCAATCCGAACGCCCCCAGCGCGGTCCGCAGACCCCAGAGGATCAGGGTCGCGGCCGCCACCCAGCGCAGGTTCCGCGCCGCGCGCCGTTCGGCGAGCGCCGGGCCAAAGGCGAGGAAGGGCAGCATCGCCAGCGTCCAGCCGACCAGCCCGCCGGCGGCCGCCCATTGCCCCGCACCGCTCGTCGCGGCGAGCGCGCCGATCAGAAAATGACTGCGATCACCGAACTGGTTCGCGAGCATCCGGCCGGCAAGCAGGACCGGAGACGCGTCATCCGCGCCCGCATCGGACGCCGGTTTCATCCGCCACAACAAAGCGGCCGCCGCCGACAACATCGCGAGCGCGACGAGCAGCGCCGCCACTCCCTGCCCGATCATCCCGTTGGCGATCGCGCCGGCGACCGCGGCGATGACCGCGTTGACGATGAAAGCCGCAAAAGCGATGACCACCGTGACGCGCCAGTCGCTGCGCGCGCTCACCAGCCGCGACAGCGCGATTCCGCTGCGCCCGTCGGCATTGGCGAGCAGCACCGCCACCAGCGCAAGCATGATTGCATCCATGACGTCGGATCTGAAGTGTCAAACGGGCGCGGTCAATGACCCAAGCGCACCGCAACCGACGCGAGCCACGCTTCCTGCGCAGCAAACGGCAGCGGCCCCCGCGGCACCGCCGCCGCGTCGCTCATCGCGTCGAGATAGGTCAGGATCGCGGCGCGATAACCGCCCCCCGCGACCGCCGATTCGAGCCGGCTCGCCAAGGTCTCGACCGCAGCAAAACCATTGTCGCGCGCGAGGCAGCGGATATCGTCGATCCCCTGCACGATCTGCGCCAGCGCGCAGTGCGGCAGCGCTTCGGCCAGCGCTCCGATCTGTCCGGTGATCCGGTTCTGGATGTCGAGATATGGGTCGGTC
>NZ_DATFFD010000017.1:0-4810 GCF_035250425.1 Sphingopyxis sp. | reverse complement strand
GCGATTTCGACATTCCGGCGGCGACGGTCACCGCGGTCGAGGACGCGCGGACCCGCCAGCTGGCGGCCGGAGCCTGATGCGATGAGTGCCAAGATCATCACCGCCGACCAGCCCGTCCACTTCTACGCCCTCGACGAGCATCCGCATCCCGAAGGGCACAGCACGATGCTGGGCTTCTGGATCTACCTGATGAGCGACTGCCTCATCTTCGCGATCCTCTTCGCCTGCTACGCCGTGCTCGGTGGCAGCTATGCCGCGGGGCCCGCGCCGAAGGATCTGTTCGACCTGAAGCTGATCGCGCTCAACACCGCGATGCTGCTCTTCTCGTCGATCACCTATGGTTTTGCGGTGCTCCAGATGCAGCAGGGCAAGGTGAGGGGCGTGCAGATCTGGCTCGCGGTCACCGCGCTGTTCGGGCTCGCCTTCCTCGGGATCGAATTGTTCGAATTCCACCATCTGATCGAGATCGGCGCGGGGCCGCAGCGCAGCGCCTTCCTGTCGAGCTTCTTCACGTTGGTCGGCACGCACGGGCTGCATGTCACCTTCGGTATCGTGTGGCTGGTGACTTTGATGTTCCAGCTGTCGAAGCACGGGCTGATCGCCGCGAACAAGCGCCGCGTGATGTGCCTCAGCATGTTCTGGCACTTCCTCGACGTCGTGTGGATCGGCGTCTTCACCTTTGTCTATCTGATGGGAGTGCTGCGATGAGCCGCGATCATCACGCCGCCGCCCATCCGCACGACGGCCATCACGAGATCGAGATGCCGCACGCGTCGATGCGCGACTATATCATCGGTTTCGTCCTGTCGGTGATGCTGACCGCCATCCCCTTCTGGCTGGTAATGACGTTGCCCCTCAGTGCAGGAACGACCGGCGCGATCATCATGGGGTTCGCCGTGGTGCAGATCGTCGTCCACATGGTCTTCTTCCTCCATATGACGCCGAAGGCCGAGGGCGGATGGTCGCTGACCTCGCTGATCTTCACCGTGATCGTCGTGGTGATCATGCTCGCGGGATCGCTGTGGGTAATGCACCATCTCAACACCAATATGATGCCGATGCCGCACGAACCGACCAGTCAGACCGCGGGTACGACAACGGGTCAGGTGCCGTGACACGCACCCGCCGCGGGGTTTTTGCCGCGGCGGCGCTGATTGTGGCCGTGGCTCTTGCGGCGCTTGGCGTCTGGCAGCTCGAGCGGCGTGTGTGGAAGCATGAGCTGGTCGCGGCGGTCGAGGCGCGTATCCATGCGGCGCCGGTGGCGGCTCCGGGCCCCGGTGCGTGGGATGCCGTCGACGCGAAGGATGATGCCTATCGGCGCGTCACCGCGACGGGCACTTTTAGCCATGATCGAGAGACGCTGGTGCAGGCGGTGACCGATCGCGGCCCCGGTTTCTGGGTGCTGACCCCGCTCGAAACGCCGGGGTTCACCTTGCTCGTCAATCGCGGTTTCGTGCCGAAGGACCGGCGCGATCCGAAGGTGCGCGCGGTGGGCAATGTCGCGGCGCGCGTGACGGTGACCGGCTTGCTCCGGATGACCGAGCCCGAGGGCGCGTTCCTGCGCTCGAACGACCCGGCGGCGGATCGCTGGTTTTCGCGCGATGTCGCGGCGATCGCGAAGGCGAGGGGGCTCGGCAATGCCGCTCCCTATTTCGTCGATGCCGATGCGAAGCCCAACCCCGGCGGCTATCCGGTCGGCGGCCTCACCGTCGTGCGCTTTCCCGACAATCATCTGGTCTATGCGCTGACCTGGTTTGCGCTTTGTGCGCTCAGCCTCTTTTTCGCATGGCGGCTGTGGCGTATTCGCGAATGATGACCCGCCCGACCATCCCGCCGACCGCGCCGTCAAGGGTCCCCGCCGGCCGCCGCAACATGACGCTGCTGGTCCAGCTGCGCTGGATCGCGGTCGGGGGGCAGCTCGCGACGATCGGGATCGTCAGCGGGCCGATGGGCATCGCGCTGCCGCACGCGCCCTTGCTCGCCGCGATCATGGTGCTGATCGCGATCAACTTCGCGAGTATCGCCTTGCTTCGCCGTGGGCGCGCGGTGACCAATGCCGAACTGACCGCGGCGCTATTGTTCGATGTCGCGGCGCTCGGGTGGCAGCTGCATCACAGCGGCGGGCTCGCCAATCCTTTCGCCTCGCTGTTTCTGTTGCAGGTCGTGATCGGCGCGATCCTGCTCACCCCGCGTTCGTCGTGGGCGATCGTCGTCGCGGCATTGGCGGCGCTCGCTGCGCTGCGCATCGATCCGACGCCGCTGGTGCTGCCGCCGACCTATGCCGACGATCCGATGGGGCTGTATCTGAAGGGCAGTTTTGTCTGCTTCCTGCTGATCGCCGTGCTGTTCGTCGCCTTCGTCACGCGGATCAACCGCAATCTGCGCGACAGCGATGCCGCGCTCGCGGCGAGCCGCCAGCGTGCTGCCGAGGAGGATCATATTGTGCGCATGGGGCTGCTCGCGTCGGGGGCGGCGCATGAGTTGGGCACGCCGTTGTCGACGCTGTCGGTGCTGATCGGCGACTGGAAGGCGGCGCCGCGGCTCGCGAAGGATCGCGAGATGCAGGAGGATCTGGCCGACATGGATGCGGCGGTGCAGCGCTGCAAGGCGATCGTCAGCGGCATCTTGATGTCGGCGGGCGAGGCACGCGGCGAGGCGCCGCAGCTGACGACGATGCGCGCCGCGTTCAACGAGATCGCCGCGCACGCGCGCGCCGCCCGCCGCCCGGGCACGCTCGAGTTCAACGACCGCTTCGGCGCCGATGTCGCGATCGTGTCGGACCCGGCGCTGCGGCAGGTGATCGGCAACGTCCTCGACAATGCGGCCGAAGTATCGCCGGACTGGACGAGCTTCACGACCTCGCGCGACGGCGACATGCTGGTGATCGAGATCGCCGATCGCGGACCGGGGTTCAGCGACGAGATGCTCGCGAATTTCGGCCAGCCCTATCGCTCGACCAAGGGACGTCCCGGAGGCGGGCTCGGGCTGTTCCTGCTCGTCAACGTGCTGCGCAAGCTCGGCGGCGGCGCCAGCGTCTCCAATCGCGATGCGGGCGGCGCGCTGGTGCGGATATTCCTGCCCGTTTCGGCCCTCGCACGGCCCGGTGGAGAGAAGACATGACCGAGCAGCGGCACTTGCTGATCGTCGAGGACGACGAGGCGTTCGCGCGGACGCTGAAACGCTCGTTCGAGCGGCGCGGCTATGCGGTGGAGGTCGCGCACGGCCCCGAGGAGATGGCCGCGATTTTGCAGGCGTTCCGGCCGGGCTATGCGGTCGTCGACCTGAAGCTGGGCGGCGCGTCGGGGCTGGCGTGTGTGCAGACGCTGCGCGCGAGCGACGCGACGATGCGGATCGTCGTGCTCACGGGCTTTGCGAGCATCGCCACCGCGGTCGAGGCGATCAAGCTCGGCGCCTCCTATTATCTCGCCAAGCCGTCGAACACCGACGACATCGAGGCGGCGTTCGACCGCGCCGAGGGCAATGCCGAAACGCCGGTGGGCGACCGCCAATCGTCGATCAAGACCGTCGAGTGGGAGCATATCCACCAGACCTTGGTCGAGACCGATTTCAATATTTCGGAGACCGCCCGCCGGCTGGGGATGCATCGGCGCACGCTGGCGCGAAAGCTGGAGAAACGGCAGATCCGTTAGCGCGCGATCGATTCTTGCGGCGCGTTTAATCCGAGCCACCGTCCCGTTCGAGCGGAGGGGGTGTCGATTAACGCCCGTTGCTCTGGCGCGCCGCTATTTCTTCTCCACCAGTTCGCGCAGCAGGAAGCCGTGGAGCATCGCGGCGCGCACCGCATCCTCGGCATGGTCGGCGCCGACCGAATGGCCGCCCTCGATATATTCGTGATAATAGACGCGGTTGCCGTTCTCCATCAGTCGCGCGGCATATTTGCGCGCGTGGCCGGGGTGGACGCGGTCGTCCTTGGTCGAGAGATAGAGGAAGATCGGCGGATATTTCACGCCCTTGCGGATGTTCTGGTACGGCGAATATTTCGACAGAAAGGCCCAATCCTCGGGCACGTCGGGATCGCCATATTCGGCGACCCACGAAGCCCCGGCGAGCATCTTGTCGTACCGCCACATATCCTTGATCGGCGAGCCCGAGATCACCGCGCCGTACAGGTCGGGGCGCTGCGTCATCGCCGCGCCGACGAGGACGCCGCCGTTCGAGCGGCCCGAAATCGCGATCTTGCCCTTGGCGCTGACCCCGGTCTTCACCAGATCCTCGGCAACCGCGTGGAGATCGTCGAAGCTCGCCTGACGCTTTTCGCGCAGCGCCGCCTGGTGCCAAGCGGGGCCATATTCGCCGCCGCCACGGATATTGGCGAGGACATAGGCGTTGCCGTCCTCGACCCAGAACAGCCCGAGCGGGCCGGCGCGATACGGCTGGCCGGTAAGATAACCCGGCGTCTGCGCGGCGCGGAAGCCGCCATAGGCGTGGACGAGCGCGGGGACAGGGCCGGTCGAGCCTTTCTTGCGCGCGAGGAAATAGGGGATTTTCGTGCCGTCCTTCGACGTCGCGAAGCGCTTTTCGACGCTCATGTCCTTCGCGTCGAAGGTCGCGGGCAGGCTCTGCACGGCTTGCGGCGCCTTGCCTTCGGTCGCGGCGTAGAGCGTCGGGGGCATCAGCATCGTCTCTGCGGTCGCAAGGACGATGTCGCGCTTGCCGATCGTGCCGGCGATCCCGACCGTCGCGTTATTCGCGAGCGGCACCTCTTTCTGGCTCCACTTGCCGGTTTCGGGATCACGGCGCAGCGCGAACAGCTTGCCTTCGACATCGTCGAGCGCCTTGACCCACAGGA
>NZ_DATFFD010000016.1:0-10013 GCF_035250425.1 Sphingopyxis sp. | reverse complement strand
GGAACCGCGCCGCGCGACAAAGGGCTCGGCGCGATTGCCGACGACCAGTTCGTCGCCGATCAGGACGGCGTCCTCGGGCAAAAGCGAGCGAATGTCGCCGCGCGGTGTCATATCCGCTGCAAACGGCTGGACAAAGTATTGGCCATGCCCGCCCTCCATCACCACCAGCGCGCCGCCGGCCGCCGCGATTTCGTCGGCAGCACTCGCTGCAACCAGCGCGAGCGTCGAAAAGCCATGAACGGGCACCTGCCAGCCGAGCGCCAGCGCGCGCGCCGCCGCAACGCCGATCCGCACCCCGGCAAAGCTGCCCGGGCCGCATCCTGCGACGATGACGTCGGCGCGGCCGCCGCCCGCCAGCTCGGCGATCAGCGGAACGAGCCGCTCGGCATGGCCGCGGCCGATCACCTCGTGGCGGTAGTCGATGACCGCCCCGGCCTCCAGCAACGCCACCGAACAGGCTTCACTCGCCGAATCGATAACCAGATACCGCATGGAGCCTGGAACGCCCCGCTCAGGCGATACGGTTGAAGCGGGCGAAATCGGGGCGCGGGCTGCGCTCGAAGATCGTCGCGGGATCGCCATAGCCGAGAGTCGAGATGAAATTGCTCTTCACATTCGGCTGGCCGGCGAAGAAGGCTTCGTCGACCCCGGCGTTGTTGAACCCCGACATCGGCCCGGTATCGAGCCCGAGCGCGCGCGCGGCGAGGATGAAATAGGCACCCTGGAGCGTGGCATTGCGGAAAGCGGTCGTCTGCGCCAGCGCCTCGTTGCCCGCGAACCAGCTGCGCGCGTCGGTATGCGGGAAGAATTCGGGCAGATTTTCGTAAAATTCATTGTCGCTCGCGATGATCGCGGTGACCGGCGCCTTCAGAATCTTTTCCTTGTTCCCCGGTATGGCATGCGCGGCGAGCTTCGCCTTCGCTTCATCGGTCACGCACCAGACGATCCGCGCCGGCAGGCTGTTGGCGCTGGTCGGGCCGAATTTCACCAGATCCCAGATCGCGTGCAGCTGCGTTTCCGAAACGGGCTTGTCGAGATAGCCGTTATAGGTGCGCGCGGTGCGAAACAGCTGGTCGAGAGCGCTGTCGGAAAGCGGCTCGCTCATGGGGCATCTCCTGAAATTTAGGGTCAGACGGCGTGAACTGCCGTTACCTCGGGAACATAATGTTTCAAGAGGGACTCGATGCCATTCTTCAGCGTCGCGGTCGAGGAGGGGCATCCGGCGCACGCGCCCTGCATCTTCAGATACACATTGCCCTTGTCGAAACCGCGATAGACGATGTCGCCGCCGTCGTTGGCGACCGCGGGGCGGACGCGCGTCTCGATGAGCTCCTTGATCTGCTCGATGATGTCGGCGTCGGCGGGATCGTCGGCGAAGCCGGCCTCATCCTCAGGAGGCACCGAGAAGCCGGCGCTCGCGGCGTTGAACAGCGGCACGTCGGCGAGGAAATGGTCCATCACGATGCCGAGTATGTCGGGCTTCACATCGGCCCATTCGGCGCCCGGCGCGATCGTCACCGAGACGAAGTCGCGGCCGAAAAAGACACCCGTCACATCGCCGAGCGAGAAAAGCGCGCTGGCGAGCGGCGACGCCTCGGCCTCTTCGGGGCTGGCAAAATCGCGGGTTCCCCCCTCCATCACCGCCCGGCCGGGCAGGAATTTGAGCGTCGCGGGATTGGGCGTCGATTCGGTTTCGATCAGCATGGGGCGCATGTGGGGCCGAGCGAGGCTTTGTGCAAGATGACATGGATGCGCTAAGGCGCGGCGATGCGTCCTTTCACCCATTTTGCCGCGCTCGACTGGTCGGGCGCCCGCGGTCCGCGCCAGCGCGGGATCGCCCTGGCGGTCGCGAGCGGCAGCGCGGCGCCGGCGCTGGTGCGGCCGGGGCATATCTGGTCGCGTACCGAAATCCTCGAATGGCTGGAAGGCGTCGCGGCGGCGGGCGAGAATATGCTGATCGGTTTCGATTTTTCAGCTGCCTTCGCCTTTGCCGACCACAGCGCCTATTTCCCCGGCTGGGCGGAAAGCCCGGCCGACATGCGCGCGCTGTGGGCGCTCGTCGAACGGCTGGCGCGCGGCGATCCGAATTATGAAGCGGGCGGATTCCTGGCACACCCCGAAGCGCGGCGGCATTTCCGCCACCGCGGCGAGGCCGGCGACCTGTTCGAAGCGGGCGCGGGGCGGCTGCGCGTCGTCGAGCATCACCAGCGCGCGACGAAGCAGGCGGCGAGCGTCAGCAATTTCAACCTCGTCGGCGCGGCGCAGGTCGGCAAGGCCAGCCTGTCGGGCATGCGCCTGCTCCACCGGCTGTCGCGCCGCATCTCGCTCTGGCCCGGCGATCCGGTGCCCGCGGCGGGGCCGATGCTGGTCGAAATCTACACCAGCCTCGCCGCGCGCGCGGCCGGGCTGCCCCCGGGGCGCAGCAAGATCCGCGACGGCGCGGCGCTCGACGCGGCGCTCGCGGCGCTGGGTTCGCCGCCGTGCGGCTTAACGGGTCCGGTCAGCGACCATGCGAGCGACGCGCTGCTGACCGCGGCCTGGCTGCGCGCGATCGCCGGCGACGCCGCCCCCTGGACGCCGTCGCCGCTGACGGACCGGCTCGCGCGAACCGAGGGCTGGACCTTTGGCATCATCTGAAGATTTCATGTCCGCCGCATTTTCCCGATGTCGGATGTTTCCATCCGGCCGAAAAATGCTAAGGGGCGGTCAGCCGTGCCGGCTTAGCTCAGTTGGTAGAGCACCTGATTTGTAATCAGGGGGCCACGGGTTCGAATCCTGTAGCCGGCACCAGCCGCCCTCCCGCGGCCGTCATTGCGCCCTGACGCCGCCACGACGGGCCAGCTGCGCAGATTTGCCGCCCCAAGCGCGCCGGGGTCCGAGGCAGGCCGATTTCACCGTCCTTCTCCTGTCCGTTCACCCGCCCCGCGTTAGAACCAGGCGCGTATCCCCGTTACGAAGCTGACGCTGCTCGCGTCCTCGCCCGCGGCGCGCGCATAGCGCCCGGTATCGCCGACCTTGCGCGCCCATTCGACGCCGACATAGGGCGCGAACTCTTTGACGATCTCGTACCGCAGGCGCAGCCCGAGTTCGACGTCGGACAGGCCGGAGCCCGTTCCGGTTTCGGGCACATCCTGAGCCGAGAAATTGAGTTCGGCCATCGGCTGGAGGATGAGCTTCTGCGTGATGCGCTGGTCGTAATAACCTTCGAGGCGGCCGAGCAAGTCGCCCTTGTTCGAGAGGAAAAGCGCGCCCTCGACTTCGAACCAGTAAGGCGCGAGCCCCTCGAAGCCGATCGTCGCATAGGTGCGGTCGGGGCCCGGCCCCAGATCCTGCCGGATGCCCGCCTGCGCATTAAAATAGGGTCCGATCGCGCGGCTGTAGAGCGCCTGCACTTCGGCACCCTCGACGCCCTCGCCGAAGACGCCCTCGCCTTCGCTCTTGATCGTCAGCCGGTTGATGTCGCCGCCGTACCAGGCCTCGCCATCCCACCGGAAGCCGTCGCCGCCCTTGCGCGCCTGATATTCGGCGAGATTGAAGCTGATGAAGGCGACGGTCTGTCCGCCATTCTCCTTCATCATTTCGTGGCGCGAATGTTCCATTTCGGCCCTGGAATAGACGCGGTCGGCATACCAGTCGGACGGGGGCGCGGGCGCGGTGGCGTCGCCTGGGGGCAAGTCGGTTCCGCTGGCGCCGCCCTTGGCTTCCATCGTGCCCGCGGCCTTCGGGGTGCAATGGCCCATGCTCGCGTGCTCAGGCGGGCAGTCGGGATCAGACGGCGACATCGCGCCATGGTCCATCGCGTCCATTGCGGGTCCGCTCTTGTCCATGGGCTCGGGCTCGGGCGTGCAATGGCCCATCGCCGCATGTTCGGGCGGACAGCTGGGGGGCTCGGCCGATGGTTCTGCCACGGGCGCAGGCGCAGGCGTCGAACCGTGCATCTCATGATCGGTCGATTGGGCCGCAGCGGGAGCCGCTAGGGCGAGCGGCACCATGCTCGACAGGAAGAGCGCGATCCGGGTCATGCCGCGTCTCCTTTCGGGCGAACGCTGACGACGCGCATCATCCCGGCATGCATGTGGTAGAGCATATGACAATGGAACGCCCAATCGCCGAGCGCGTCGGCGGTGAAATCGAAGCTCGCGGTGCCGCCGGGCTGGACGAGCACCGTATGCTTGCGCGGCGAGCGGTCGCCTTTCCCCGTGACCAGTTCGAAGAAATGGCCGTGCAGGTGGATCGGGTGGCTCATCATCGAATCGTTGATCAGGTTGATCCGCACCCGCTCGCCCAGGGTGAAGGGGATCGGTTCGTGATGGTCGGACATCTTCACCCCGTCGAACGACCACATGAAGCGTTCCATGTTGCCGGTGAGGTGGATGTCGAGCGACCGTTCCGCCGCGCGCGCATCGGGATTGCGTTCGAGCGCGACAAGGTCGTTGTAGGTCAGCACCTTGTGCCCGGCATTTTCGAGTCCCTGACCCGGCTCGCCCATGCGGTCGGTGGGCATCGGCGAAATCGTCTGGACGCTTGGATCGCGCTTGACCTGCGGCGCGACGCTGAAGTCGCGCATGCTATGGTTCATGCCCCCGGCACTATGCCCCATCGCCGCGTGATCGACGCCCCCGCCCTGGGCGGGCGGGGGCGTGCAATGGCCCATTGCCGCATGTTCGGGCGTGCACGACGCATCGCCGCTCGACATCGCGCTCATGCCCATGTCCTTCATCGTCGCAAGCGGGCGTTCGCGAAGCGGCGGCGCCTCGGCGGCCATGCCGGCGCGCGGTGCGAGCGTCGCGCGTCCCATGCCCGAACGATCATTGGCCTCGGCGACGAGCGTATAGGCGCGGTCCTCGACCGGGGTCACGATCACATCATAGGTCTCGGCGACCGCGATCTGGAACTCGTCGATCTCGGTCGGAACGACGTTGAGGCCGTCGGCCTGCACGACGGTCATCCTGAGGCCTGGAATGCGCACATTGAAGATCGTCATCGCCGATGCGTTGATGATCCGCAGCCGCAAACGCTCGCCGGGATGGAACAGTGCGGTCCAATTGTCGCGCGGGCCATGGCCGTTGACGAGGAAGCTGTAAGTCGATCCGTTGACGTCGGCGATATCGGTCGGGTCCATCCGCATCGCGCCCCATTCGGCGCGTTCCTTCAGCGACTGGTCCTTGCCGGCAAGCAGCCCCGACAGGGTCTGGCGCTGCATGTTGAAATGGCCCGGGTTGACCTTGAGCTTGCGGAAGATCGCCTCGGGAGACAATTGGCTATGGTCCGAGAGGACCACGACATGCTCGCGGTCGTAGTCGACCGGATCGGCGCCGGCGGGATCGATGACGATCGGGCCATAATGACCGAGCTGTTCCTGAAGCCCCGAATGGCTGTGATACCAGTAGGTTCCCGACTGGACGACCGGAAACTCATAGACGAAGCGCGATCGCGGCTTGATGCCGGGGAAGCTGACGCCGGGCACGCCGTCCATATGAAAGGGCAGGATCAGCCCGTGCCAATGGATCGAGCTGTCCTCATCGAGGTCGTTGATGACGGTGAGCCGTGCCGTCTGGCCTTCCTTCAGGCGCACGAGCGGTGCGGGCACCGTTCCGTTGATCCCGATCGCGCGGCTGAGCTTGCCGTCGATCCGCATCGTCTGTCGCGCGATGCGAAGGCTGATGTCATTGCCCGATACCGTCGGCAGCGGCGCGACGATGCCGGGCGACCCCGACTGCGCCCAGGCCGGAAACCAGGGCGCAAACGCGGCCACGGTCCCGCCGCCCAATGCTCCCGTCACGAAACGACGCCTGTCTATCTGCATAAAATTCCCGGATATTGCCTTGTTTCAATAGCTATACGCGGCACACGCACCCGCCCCTCACCCTTTCGGATGAAATTGCGGGGTGAGCCGCCCTCCCGCCTTCAGCCTGTCCCGCGCGCGGCCGTCTCGACGAGCAGCGCCTTCAATTTCGCCCGGGCACGGTAGAGCCGCGTTTCGACCGTCTTCTCGCTTGTCTGGAGCAGTTCGGCGGTTTCCGCCTGGCTCAGCTCCTCGACGCCGCGAAGGACCAGAACCTCGCGCAAATTGGGTGCGAGGCGGGACATGGCGGCGCGGACACGGGCGAGTTCGGCGCGATCGGCCGCCTCGGCATCGGGCGCCGGGCCGTCGCTCGCGACATCATGCGCGCTTTCGAGCGGCAGCGCCCGCGCGAAGAAGGACCGGACCGCGCGGCGCCGCGCCCAGTCGCGGCATTTGTTGAGCGCGATCCGGGCGATCCATATCCGGAAAGGCCGGTCGGCATCATAGCGGCCAAGCGCCGCAAAGCCGGCGACAAAGGTTTCCTGCGTCAAATCCATTGCCTCGTCCGGATCGCCGATATGGGAACGGATCAGGCGAAAGACCGGTGCCTTGTACCGTCGCAAGAATTCCCGATAGACCTGTTGTTGACCTGCACTTGCAAGCGCGGCGAGTTCGCGGTCGCTACATTGCGCAAGGTCGAGGCTCACCGCGCATCGGCGGTCAGCGCCTGGACCACGCTCTTGTCGAACATCGCGGCCTGCTCAGGGTCGAGGACGACGCGCATCGCGAACAGGTGCTGGAGCGTTTCCTTCTGCAGCTCGCCCATCACCCGGTGGGTCTCGTCGATCGCCTCGGTAACGCGCGGTCCATAGCCATGTTCGGCTTCGATCGCCTGCGCGAGCCGGATATTGGCGGCGCGCATGTCGAGTTCGTGCGCATCGCGCCGGGTCGCGAATTTCGCCTCGATCCTGTCGAGCTTCACCTGTTGCGCGGGTGAAAGCTTTAGCTCGCGATGGAGAAGCGCGTGAAGTTCGGTTTCACTGGCACGCGGCGCCTCGACGACGAGGCGTCCGGCCAATACGCCCGCGAGCGCGGCGACAAAGGCGATCAGGCCGAAGAGCAGCATGCGGCGCGACGAGGTCATCAGCGCGAATCCAGCAAGGTCGAGGGGGCGAGCGGGGTGGCCGGAATGAGCGGCGTCAGCGGGCTCGCCGCGATAGCGGGCGGAACGATCGCGCTGCCCGCGACGAAACCGCCGCCAAGCGACACAAGAGCCGCAACCGCCATCATGCGCCGCACCGCCGAGGCCTCGCGCTGCCGTCCAGCGAGCGCGGCAAGGATGCGGTCGTCAAGCGTATCGAGCTCGACCGGCACCTGCGCTTCATTCAAAATCCGGAGTTCGTCCATCGGCCTTCCCGCAGTCCACAACAGATAATACGCGCACGATCGCATCATCCCTCGGAAACAATCCAACAAGAGGTTGCCGATTTTCCGAGGGCCGTGCCGCCACTCTGCGTATTAGCAGGACAGACCCGAATTTGGAGGTTTTAATAATGAAGCCATTTCTCCCCGCAGCGGCGGCCACCGTCGCCCTCCTTCTGATGCCGGCCGCGGCCAGTGCGCATGCCAAGCTCGTCGCCTCGACGCCGGCCGCGAATGCCATCGTCTCGAAGGTGACCTCGGTCACCCTTCGCTTCAACGAGAAGCTCGTCGCCTCGACGGTGAAGGCCGAACTGGTGATGACCGGCATGCCCGGCATGGCCAATCATGCGCCGATGAAGATTCCCGCGACGTCGGCGATGGGCAAGGACGCCAAGTCGCTGACGCTGACCGCCAAGCGCGCGCTCGTACCCGGCGCCTACAGGGTCAAATGGTCGGCGGCGGGCGCCGATACGCACCGCATGGGAAGCGAATTCAGCTTCACCGTGAAATAAGGCCGTGGCCGATCTCCTGCTGATGGGTGTCCGGTTCGCGCTTTTCGCGAATCTGATGCTCATCGCGGGCCTCGCCGCTTTTCCGCTCTATGCGCTGCGGCCGGCCGAGCGCGGGCAGCTGGAGCCGGCAGCGCTCTTCTTCCGGCCGCAGCCATGGCTTTGCGCCCTCGCGCTGCTCCTGTCCTTTGGCGGCATGGCCGTGCTGACCGCCGCCATGCAGGGGGTCGGCGTCTTCGCCGTCGATCGCGGCTTGTTTCTGGCCATGGTCCGCGAGAGCGACGCCGGCACCGCCTGGCTCGTGCGCATCGCCGCGCTGTTTGTCGCGGTGGCGGCGAGCTTCCTGTCTGGCCGGAAGCCGTCCCTCGCCGCCGCCATCCTCTTCGCCGCCGGTTCGACGGCGCTGGCGACATTGGTCTGGACCGGACATGCCGGCGCGACCGAAGGCGTCCTCGGCTGGCTCCACCGCGCAAACGATGCGCTCCACATGATTGCGGCGGCGATCTGGCTCGGCGCGATCGCCGCCTTCCTGCTGCTGCTTCGGCCCGGCCGGTCGCGCGGCGAAGCCTGTGTCGCCTTTGCCGTACATAGTCTCGATCAGTTCGCCCGGGTCGGGACGATGTGCGTCCTGATCATCACCGCTACCGGCCTCGTGAACGGCGAGTTCGTCATCGGGGCCGGGAATATCGCACGGTCTGCCGGATCGGCCTATGGCCAGCTTCTCGCGGTGAAACTCTTGTTATTCGCCGCAATGCTGGCTTTCGCCGCCGCCAACCGCTGGCGCCTGACGCCCGCCCTCCAGACTGCGGTCACCGCGCCCGATGCTACTCGCGACCCCGCTCGCGCCGTTGCCTCGATGCGCGCCAGCCTGATGCTCGAGATGGCTGCCGGTCTTGCCATTCTGGCGCTGGTGGCATGGCTCGGGATGCTGGAACCCGTCGGCGCGGGATGATGGTCAGCGCCAGGCCCCGTAGAGCGAGATCGAACCGGCCGGTGTCGGAATCGCGTCACCCATGGCCTTGAACCAGCGGACAGGCGCAGCGGCCGCCTCGACGCAGGCGGACGCTGGCGATCAACGCTCCGATCGCGGGTGTCCCGGCACCGGACTCGCGTAGCGATCTAGGCCGGCGACGCGGCGAGTTCGCCGCGCGCTTGCCGGAACACCTCGACGCTGCCCCAGATCGCGAGCGCCGCCATGATCGCCGCGACTGCGAGGTCGGGCCAGCTTTGCCCGGTGCCGAAGACGCCGAGCGCCGCCCCCATCACCGCGATATTGCCGATGGCGTCGTTGCGCGAGCAGATCCACACCGAGCGCATGTTCGCATCGCCGGTCCGGTAGCGATAGAGCATCAGTGCGACCGCGACATTCGCCGCGAGCGCGAGCGCGCCGATCAGCCCCATCGTCTCGGCATGCGGCGCCGACCCGGTGACAAAGCCCCACGCCGCCGATCCGAACACCCAGAGGCCGAAGCCCAGCATCGTCGCCGCCTTCAGCAGGGCGGCGCGCGCACGCCACGCCAGCGCCATCCCCGCGACGCCGAGGCTGATCGCATAATTGGCGCTGTCGCCAAGGAAATCGAGCGCGTCGGCCTGCAGCGCACGCGAGTCCGCCGCGACGCCCGCGACGATTTCAACCCCGAACATCGCGGCGTTGACGATCAGCGCGAACCACAGGATACGCCGCCATATGGGGTCATTGAGTGCGGTCTTGCCGCTTTTTCCGGCGCAACATTGATCGGCCATTACCGAAATCTCCTGGCATCTTCGAGTCGGCATCCCATATGCACCCTGTAGCAACTACAGGGTCAAGCGATGAAAATCGGCGAACTGTCGCGGGCGACCGGGACCAATATCGAAACCATCCGCTATTATGAGCGCATCGGGCTGCTCCCCGCGCCGGGTCGCACTGCCGCGAATTACCGCAGCTATGGCGACGCGCACCGGGCACGGCTGGCGTTCGTACGCCATTCGCGCGACCTGGGCTTCACGATCGAGGAGATTCGCTCGCTGCTCGACCTGTCGGACGACCCGACACGCGAGTGCGACGAGGCCGACCGCATCGCGACGCGGCATCTGGAGCAGGTCGAGGAAAAGATCGCGCAATTAACCCTGCTGCGTGACGAGCTGGCGCGCATCATCGGGCGCTGCCGTGGCGGTATCGCCGCCGACTGCCGCGTGATCGAGGCGCTCGGCGACCATAGCCACTGCGAAAGCGCGCACATTTGATACGCTAACGCGCAAACGGCACCAGCCCGCTCCCCCACCCGGCCTCCCCTAGGTTACTATCGTCAGGGAGG
>NZ_DATFFD010000015.1:0-15147 GCF_035250425.1 Sphingopyxis sp. | reverse complement strand
CATGGCAGAAAGGCGGCGTCGAAAACGCCATCGGCAGGCTGCGCCGAAACCTGCCCCGAAAAACCAACCTCGATGACTTGCCTGGCAACGCCTTCGACGCCATCATCGCAAACTACAACAATACCCCCAGAAAATGCCTCGGCTTCAAAACTCCAGCCGAAACCTTCCTGATGTTGCACTTCAAATGTGAATCCACACCCGGATCAAGTCCGGGGTGACGAGGAAAGCGAGGGCAGCTTCCGGTCGTTAGCGGATGTCTCGGAAGCTACCGGGCGTACGCATCCCGCAACTCGCGTTTCAGTACCTTGCCGATCGGGCTGCGCGGCAGTTCGTCCACCACCGTAATCGCGCTCAGCCGCTGCGTCTTGCCCACCTTGGCGTTGCAGTCGGCGCGCACGGCCTCGGCATCGGCGCCGGGTTTGAGCACGACGAACGCCACCGGCGTCTCGCCCCATTCCTCGCTCGGCATGCCGACCACCGCGGCTTCGACGACGCGCTCGTCGACGATCAATATCGCTTCCAGATCGCTCGGGAAGATATTGAAGCCGCCCGAGATGATCATGTCCTTGGCGCGGTCCATCAGCGTCAGGAAGCCGTCCTCGTCGATGCGGCCGATGTCGCCGTGGCGATAGAAGAGATTTCCCTCGGCGTCGTACCAGTGCATCGCCTTGGTCGCGTCGGGGCGGTTGTTGTACCCCGTCATCATCGCGGGGCTGCGCCCGACGACTTCGCCGACCGAACCTTGCGGCAGCTCGTTGCCGTCCTCGTCGATCACCTTCGCGATATGGCCGGGCGCCGGCTTGCCGACGGTGTGCAATTTATCGGGGAATTGATGGGCCTCGAGGATGAAGGCCGCGCCGCCCTCGGTCATGCCGTAAATTTCGACGAGCCCGCCCGGCCAGCGTTGCAGCACATCGGCCTTGAGCGCGGCGGGGAAGGGCGCCGAGGTGCAATATTTGACGACGAAGCTGGAGAGGTCGAAGGCGCCGAAATCCTCCAGCGCCATGATCCGGCGGTACTGCACCGGGACCAGCATCGTGTTCGTCGCGCGCTCGCGCGCCGCGAGTTCGAGGAAGCCGCGCGCGTCGAATTTCTTCATCAAGACGACCTGCCCGCCCGACCCGACCGTCGGCATGAAGCTCGCCATCGTCGTGTTCGAATAGAGCGGGGTCGACAGGATCGTCACCGCGTGCGGGCCATAGGCGGGGGCGCCGCGGATGATATGCTGCCAGCGCATCGCATGGCTGTGGACGATGCCTTTCGGCGTGCCCGTGGTGCCCGACGAATAGATGATGTTGAAGCCGTCCTCGGGCAGAATTTCGACCGGCGCCGGTTTGGTGCCCGCCAGCGACAGCCAGGCGTCGAGCGGCGTTCCCGCGTCGCTGCCGTCCATCGCGATCAGGTCGCTCGCGGCGATGGCATGGCCTTCGAGGCTCGCCTTCGCCGCGCTGTCGAGGAACAGGTGGCGCGCGCCGGTGTCGGCGATCATCGCCGCCATCTGCTCGCCCGTCGCGCTGTTGGTGACCAGCCCCGCGACCCCGCCCGCGCGTAGCGTGCCGAGGATCACCGCCA
Organism: Sphingopyxis sp.; assembly: GCF_035250425.1. Taxonomy (GTDB): domain Bacteria; phylum Pseudomonadota; class Alphaproteobacteria; order Sphingomonadales; family Sphingomonadaceae; genus Sphingopyxis. The sequence continues at coordinate 13,575 of NZ_DATFFD010000015.1, read as the reverse complement.
TCTGCTCGACGCTGTTGAGGCCGGCGATCGCGGTGCGCTCCCCTTTCTTGAATCCGTCCTGCTGCAACCGCGCGGCGATTCGGTCGGTCAATTGATCCAGTTCGGACCAGCTCAGCCGCCGCACCGGGTCGGCAGCCGCTACGGCATCGGGACGTTCCGCGGCATGGGCACGGACGAGGTCGGGCAGGGTGGCGAAGTCGCCGTCAAGCATTTCGATACTGGTCATGGCCTAGGGTTAGCACAGCCGAAAGGCGGTGCAATGCCGGTGGGGCGGCGGCGTGACAGCATGTTGCGACGACGACGGGGGGTGCGGATGGCATCATCGGACAGGGCCGGGGAAAGCGACAGGAAGTTACTCGTCGCCATCTATCATCCGTTGGCGCCGCGTGCCGACACGCTCGGCGATGCGATTGAGGCCGCAGGTTTGGCGGTGCAATTCCTGCCGCCGCATGTGAACGGGCTTCGCCCTTGGGTCGATGCCTGCTTCGACTTGCTGATCGTTAACCCGTTCCTCGACTGGCAGGAGCCTTTCGAGTTCATCCGGCTGGCGCGATCGATCGCGGGGCGGCGGCCGCTGATAGCGCTTTCCGACCGCGACTCGCTCGACGACCGGATGGTCGCGCTCGGCGCGGGCGCCGACGATGCGGTTGGCTGGACGGGCAATCTGCCCGAAATACTCGCGCGGATCGCCAGCCTGCTCCGCCGCAGCCGCATCGCCGCCGGGCAGCTCGGCGAGGGCGAACTGCGCATCGACCTGATCGACCGGCGCGTCGAACGCGCGGGCCGGATCATCCGCTTGGCGCTTCGCGAATTCGACCTGCTCGCGAACCTTGCGCGCGTACCCGACCGGCCGCTGTCGCGCGATGCGCTGCTCCGCGCGGTGTGGCGGCTCGATTTCGATCCCGGCACCAACCGCGTCGAGGTTCATATGTCGCGGCTGCGCGCCAAGGTCGATCGGGGGTTCGACTGGCCGATGCTGCGCACCGTGAAGGGCATGGGCTATACGCTGCGGTCGCGTCCGGATTAGGTCCGGCATCTCCCAATCTTGCGTCGCAATTTGCCGCTTCTCGATCGGGATCCTGTCACTGGCCCCAGCTTGCTTGACCGAAAGTTTCAGGTTGCTACTGATCTTCGACATAAAGAAAGCAACGATTCCCGGAGATGATGCCCGATGCACCCCTCAGTCCACGCCCGCGCCAATCCCGATAAAGCCGCGATCATTGTCGCCGAAACGGGCGAGGCGATCAGCTATGGCGAACTCGACGCGGCTTCGAACCGCGCGGCGCAGCTCTTCCGCTCGCATGGATTGGGGCATGAGGATGTCGTCGCTTTCATGCTCGACAACACCCCGCATTATTACGGGCTGACCTGGGGCGCGCAGCGCGCGGGGCTGCGCTACGTCTGCATCTCGTCGCGGCTGACGCAGGACGAGACCGACTATATTCTCGAAAATTCGGGTGCGCAGATTCTTGTCGTATCAGCGAGCCTTGCGGGCGCCGCGCAGCAGCTCACGACCGGGATCAAGCGCTTCGCGATGGGCGGCGACATCCCCGGATACGCCAGTTGGGAGGATGCCGTCGCCGCGATGCCCGCGACGCCCGTCGCCGACGAACGTGCCGGGGTCGACATGCTCTATTCGTCGGGCACCACCGGGCGGCCCAAGGGCGTGCGCGTCCCGCTGCCCGAGGACCCCGCGATCGACGCGACGAACAGCCTTGTCCTGCTCGCCTCGGCGATATTCCAGATCAACGCCGACAGCATCTATCTGTCGCCCGCGCCGCTCTATCACGCCGCGCCGCTGCGCTGGTCGATGACGATCCACCGGCTTGGCGGCACCGTCGTGCTGATGAAGAAATTCGATCCCGAGGCGGCGCTCGCGCATATCGAAAAATATCGCGTGAACGCCAGCCAGTGGGTTCCGACGCATTTTGTGCGCATGCTCAAACTGCCTGAGGAGGTTCGCTCGCGTTATGACACTTCGTCGCTGAAGGTCGCGATCCACGCCGCAGCGCCGTGCCCGGTGCCGGTCAAGCAGGCGATGATCGACTGGTGGGGGCCGGTGCTCTTCGAATATTATGCCGGGTCCGAAGGCAATGGCATGACCTTCATCTCCAGCGCCGACTGGCTGACGCACAAGGGCTCGGTCGGTCGGCCGATCCTTGGCGCGATCCATATCATGGGCGAGGACAACGAAACCGAGCTTGGTGCGAACGAAGAGGGCGCGGTTTTCTTCGAGAGCGAAAATGTCTTCGAATATCATGGGGATAATGAGAAAACGGCGTCGAGCCGCAATTCGAAAGGCTGGTCGACCCTTGGCGATGTGGGCAAAGTTGATGAAGATGGCTTCCTCTATTTGACCGACCGCAAGAGCTTCATGATCATCTCGGGCGGGGTGAACATCTATCCGCAGGAGATCGAGAATCATCTCGTGACGCACCCGAAGGTCGCCGACGTCGCGGTCGTCGGCGGCCCGCACGACGAAATGGGCGAGGAGGTGATCGCGGTCATCCAACCCGCCGACATGGCCGACGCGACCGATGCCTTCCGCGCCGAGTTGCTGACCTATGCGCGCGAGAAATTGTCGGGGGTGAAGATTCCGCGCCGGATCGACTTCATGGCAGCGCTGCCGCGCCACGACACGGGCAAGCTCTACAAGCGCCTTCTCCGCGACCAATATTGGGAAAAGGCAAAGGCGTGATGGCGCGCCGCCTCGAATTCTTCTTCGACCTGTCGTCGCCGTGGACCTATCTGGCGTTCACCAATGTCCATGCGATCGTCGCGTCGACCGGGGCGACGGTCACTTTCCGCCCCGTGCTTGTTGGCGGCATCTTCAACGCGGTGAACCAAGGCGTCTATGCCGCGCGTGAACAGGCCGACAACCGGAAGTTGCTGCACAGCTGGAAGGTGCTGAAGGATTGGGCGCGGCTCGCGGGCGTGGAGATGAATTTCCCTTCGCAATGGCATCCGGCGAAGAGCGTGACCGCGATGCGCTTCGCCACGGCGCTCAAGGATGATCAGCCCGCGCTGATCGCCTTTGCGCGTGCGGCGTTTGAAAGCTATTTTGGCCGCCAGGAAAATCTCGACGATCCCGGGGTGCTGGAGGCGGCCGCGACCGCCGCGGGGCTCGATGGCGCGGCGATCCGTGCGGCGTCGACGAGCGATGCGGTCAAGGCGCGGCTGCGTGCCAATACCGAAGAGGTGATCGCGCGCGGCGGCTATGGATCGCCGGCGATGTTCGTCGATCGCGACGACATGTATTTCGGCAACGACCAACTGCCGCTCGTCGAGGCGGCGCTGAAAGCTTGAACACAGAGGATTCTCCCATGAAAGACCGGATTTCGATCACCATGCTCGAAGGCGGCATCGCCGACGTCCGGCTGATCCGCGCCGACAAGATGAACGCGCTCGACCCCGCGATGTGGGACGCGCTCGCCGAGGCGATCGATCAGCTCAAGGCGACCGCGGGTCTGCGCGTCGTGGTGCTGTCGGGCGAAGGCCGCGCCTTTTGCGCCGGGCTCGACCTGTCGAGTCTCAGCAACGAACGCGACCCGGGCGCGAGCAGCGCCGGCGGCACCTTGTCGGACCGGACGCGCGGGATCGCGAACAATGCGCAATATGCCGCGTGGGGCTGGCGCGAGATTCCGGTGCCGGTGATCGCGGCGGTGCACGGTGTCGCGTTCGGCGCGGGCAGCCAGATCATGGCGGCGGCGGACATTCGCATCGTCCACCCCGACACGCGCATCGCGATCATGGAAATGCGCTGGGGGCTGGTGCCTGACGTCGCGGGGATGGCGCTGTGGCGCACGCAGGTTGCCGACGATGTGCTGCGCGAGATGATCTATACCAACCGCGAATTCAACGGATCGGAAGCCAAGCTGCTCGGCTTTGCGACGCATGTGTCGGACGATCCGTTCGCCAAGGCGATGGAACTCGCCGAAGTGATCGCCGACAAGAATCCGCACGCAATCCGCGGTGCGAAGCGGCTTTGCAACATGCTCGCCGACGCGAGCGACGCCGAAATATTGCAGGCCGAAAGCGACGAGCAGGTCAAGGTCATCCGCACCCCGAACCAGATGGAAGCGGTGATGGCGGGGATGCAGAAGCGGAAGCCGAATTTTACGGATTAAGCGAGCAGCCCCAAAAACCGCACCGCATTGTCCCAGTCGCGCTTGTGCGCGGCGCGCTGCGCTTGCGCCTCGGCATCGGTGCCCCAGCGGCGCTCTTGATATAATTCGTCGAGGCGGACCGCATCCCACAAGGCTTCGGCATCGAACGCCTCTTCGACGCGCGCCAGCCCGGCGACGAGCGACCCGCCGAGGGTGACCAGCGGAGTCATCCCCGCCATCCGCCACGGGTCGACCGCGAACACCGCTGCGCGCAATGCTGCAACCGTTTCGGCCGGCTGATCGACGGGCAATATCCCCTGGGTGATAACGAACTCGATGCCGAAGCGTTCTTCGGCCCAGGTGAGCAGGGGATTCCACGCCGCCACCTGCTCGGCCTGCAACAGCGCATCGCGGTCGTCGCGGTAACAGAACAGGTCGGTCGCGGCATAAGCGGCGATGGGTTCGGCAAAGGCTGCGGGGCCGGGCGAGGCGAGGTCGATCGCGGCGTTGGTCAGGCCCGTCATCGGCATGGCCGCGGGATCGACCGTCTCGCCCTGCGCCTGCCATTCGGCGGCGATTGCCTCGGCGAGTGCGAGGCTGGTGACCGCCAGCGGGGCGCGCTGCGGCGTGCGCACCGGGCGGCCGTCGAGCGCGATGCCCCAGCCGCCATCCTCGGGGGCGACGGCAACCTCTTTCCAGAAGCGCTTCACGGGTTTTTGGGCGAACGCCAGCGGCGCGCGAGCAGCAGCGGCATGACAGCGAAATCGAACGCCCCGACCAGCACGATCGCGGCGCCGATCCAGCGGTCGGTCGGCTGGCCCGCCAGCGTGAAACCGCCGCTGATCAGGATGAAACCGATCATCGCGAAGGCGGCGCCCATCAGGCGCATGATCGAGAGGGCAAAGAAGCGTTTCCTGGCGAGCGCGTCGTCGGTCTGGGTCATGCGCCCTCCCTATCGCCGCCAAGGTGGCGCATCAACTGCGCGAGCGCGCCATGGCCGGTCGCCTCGACGCCGTCGATCACGCGCGCGCGCTCGTCGGCGGATTTGTTCTGCGACAGCTTGATCGTCGGGCGCCACGCGGCGATGCGTATTTCGAAACCGGTAATGGCACCGGTCATCTTGCTGAACAGCGCCGGGTTCATCTTGTGGCGCGTCCAGGGCGGGTTCGCACCGGCGCGCGCTTCGTGCTGGGCGGACAATGTGTCGAGCTGCGCGACCAGCTCGGCGTCGTCGAGCTTGCGCGCCACGCCTTCCATCTCGATCGCGACATAATTCCACGTCGGCACCTGATCGGCGTCGGCGTACCAGCTTGCGCTGACATAGGCGTCGGGTCCCTGCACGACGGCCAGCGCGTTCGCGCCGGCCAAGTGGCGCGTGAGCGCGTTACCGCGCGCAAGATGGAATTGCAGCGTCGTCCGGTCGTCGCTCAGCACCACCGGCGCATGCGCGACGCGCGGCCCGTCAGGGGTGTTCGCAAAGATCGCGGCAAAACCGATCTCGCGCACGAGCAATTCGGCGAGATCGTCCTGCCGCGGGCGAAAGGCGCTATTGGGATGCATCAGCTCGCCTTGGGCGGGCGCGCCGGATGCTTCTTCGCGCTCGGTTTCTTGCCTGCGGCTTTCCCGGGCGCCGGCTTGCCGGGCTTGCCCGGTTTCGCTTTCGCCTTGGGCTTCGGCTTCGGCTTGCCGACAAAATCGGTCGGCTTGCTCTCGGCGGTGCGGCCCCGCCGCTCGCCGCGCCGCGCCTTGCGGATCTGCTTGCTGTGCGCCTTCGCCTGCGCCTTCAGCGCCGATTTGGGCGGCGGGCCTTTTTCGGTGGGGTCGGTCCCGGCCTCGCCGAGCAGCAGGTCGAAGCCGAGCGCGTCGAGGCTCGCCGCGAAATGCTCGGGCACCTCGGCGCTGATATCGATCGCGCCGCCGTCGGGATGGTCGATGCGCAGGCGGCGGCTGTGGAGGTGCATCTTGCGGCTGATCGTGCCGGTCAGGAAGGCGCCCTTGCCGCCATATTTGCCGTCGCCGACGATCGGATGCCCGATCGCCGCCATATGGACGCGCAGCTGGTGCGTGCGCCCGGTCAGCGGTTGCAACTCGACCCATGCCGCGCTGTTCCCCGCGCGCTCGATCACCCGGTAGCGCGTCTTCGACGGCAGCCCGTCGTCATGGACGTGCATCTTCTCGCCGCCCGATCCCGGCTGCTTGGCGAGCGGCAGGTCGATTTCGCCCTGCTGGATGTCGGGCACGCCGACGATGATCGCCCAATAGGTCTTCTTCGCGCTGCGGTTCGAAAAGCTCTTGGCGAAATAGGCCGCGGCCTTCGGCGTCCGCGCAACCAGGAGCGCGCCCGAGGTGTCCTTGTCGAGCCGGTGGACGAGCTTGGGCCGCGTCGGACCATCGAATTTCAGCGCGTCGAGCAGGCCGTCGACATGCTGCTCGGTCTTCGTCCCCCCCTGCGTGGCGAGCCCCGGCAGCTTGTTGAGCACGATCGCGCTGGCATCGCGGTGGATGAGCATCCCCGTCGCCAGCTCGACATCGGCGTCGGTCAGCGGCCGGCCCTTGCGCGCCGGGCGCGCCGCGGTCTCGACCGGCGGGGTCGGCATGACGAGTTTTTGCCCCGTCGCGATGCGGTCCGACACATCGGCCTTCTTGCCGTCGAGCGTCAGCTGGCCCGAGCGCGCCCAGCGCGCGAGCAGCGCGTGCGGTGTGCCTTCGCGGTGGCGCTTGAACCAGCGATCGAGACGGATGCCGTCGTCTTCCTCGGCGATGGTCGCGCTGTCGAGATTCGCCTTGGGCTCGCTCATGCCGGCACCTGCCGCACGATGAACAGGCCGAGCCCGCAGGCGGCGATCGCGCCGATCACCGACGCGACAACATAGGCGGCTGCCTGAGCATTTTGGCCGCGTTCGAAAAGCATCCAATATTCCATGCTGAAAGAGGAGAAGGTGGTGAAGCCGCCGAGAATCCCGACGCCGACGAACAGGCGCGTGGTGTCGCCGCCACCGCTGCGCGCGAGCCAGCCGACGAGCAGGCCCATCAACAGGCTGCCGACGATATTGATCGACAGCGTTCCCCATGGGAAGGCGGCGCCGAACCGCGCGAGCACCGCCTGCCCGACCAGATGGCGGGCACCGGCGCCGATCGCGCCGCCGATCATGACGGGAAACAGGCTGTTCATGCGCTCGCCCTAGCCCGAAACGGGCGCGAGGCATAGCGGGCCATTTCTAGGCGTCGGGCGGGGTCACCGCGGTAGTGGCGCGTTCGTGCGTCGCGCGCCAGTTTTCGGGGAGGATAAAGTCGCCCTGCCAGATACCGCGCCGTTTCGCCTGCGCCTCGGCTTCTTCGACCATATAGGCGTCGCTGGTCGCCACCGCCCAGCCCTGCCGCGCCATTTCGGCGGCAAGGTCGATGCCGTCGGGGAAGGGCGCGGTGCGGCATGCGGCGAGCGTGCGATCGTAACGATCCTTTGCCGCAACCTCGCAATGAAGCGGCCCGCGGCCTGCCAGTTTTTCGAGCGCGGCGCGCGCTTCGCGCCCGCAAGGCCAGCGCGTAGCGCCGCGCGCGCAATCCTGCCGATATTCGACCGCGTCGATGCCGGTCAGACGGATCGTCAGCGGCGCGTCATCCTGCCGTACCGTGAGGCTGTCGCCGTCGATCACATGGACGAGCGGCACGGTCAGCGCGGGCGGGGGCGACCATAGCCAAGCGGTGAGCGCGAGCCCGGCGAGCAGCAGCAGCGCGAGCAGCGACCGGAACCGCCGTCGCCAGCGGAGGCGGGTTAGCGAGGAAGGGCCGGAAACCATCGGCCCGGCCTGACGCGATGACGGCGGCTTGGCAAGCGCGAATAAATTGTTGACGATGAGAACAAATCATGTCCAAAATGGACCTATTCCCCAACGGCCGACCCGCGCCGACTCATGCCGATATCAAGCTTGGGTCCGGATTGGCGGCAAACGGGAGCGAACAAAAGGTGAATGCCGCCGAAATGACGGCATGCTTACGCCAGGGTGGAGCGATAGGGGGCAGGTGCATGATGGTGGGCCAAGGGATGCGGACGCTGGATACATTGGCAATCGCACCGGGCGCTTTCGGTGCAGGACACGCCGGGCCGCCCGAGACGATCGGCGGACCTATCCCCGATGGTGTTGCTTCGCCGCTTTTGTTTGTGGGGTCAGAGGCTGATTGCCCCGACACGGCTCCCCTCGCCGGGGTGCGCCTCGTCCGAACGCTCGCGCCGTTGCGGGCGGCGGATTTCATCCGGAAAACCGCGACGCTCGACATCATCTGGCTCGCCGCTGCGGAGACGATCGAAGGCGAAACGCTGGGCGACATATGTGCGGCGGCGGGTGAACGCGGCTGCAATCTCATATGCGAGACCGCGCTGGTCGCGCTCGACCGGGTCGCCGCGGCGATTCCGGCGGCGCTCGACGTCCAGTTCCTCGTCGAGCCCGATCCGACCGACCGGCTCGTCGCCCTTGCGGCGGCACGACGTACGCGGCACGGCGTGCTCCACGACATCGCGCGCGACGATGCGATGGAGCGGATCGACCGGCTGCAGGAAGAAGTCGCGCGCATTTCGCGCCTGCTCGGCGATCTCGCCGGGCAGAGGGGCGGTCTTCCCGGCACGCCGACAGGCTATATATCGCGCGGCGAGGATCCGGCCGACCATGCGGGACAGGTACGCGCGCCGGCGCGCGACTTTGCCGCGATGCCGCGCAGCTTCATTCCCGAAGAGCGCACGCTCGACCGGCAGCGTGCCAAGGCGGTGCGGCGGATGCTGCGCCAGCGGCGGATGCGCGAGCAATATTTCCCCGCCGACCTGTTCGCCGATCCGGCATGGGACATGCTGCTCGACCTTTATGCCGCGCGGCTCGAACGCCAGCCGGTGTCGGTGTCGAGCCTGTGCATCGCCGCCGCGGTTCCCGCAACGACGGCGCTGCGCTGGATCAAGACGATGACCGATGCCGGCCTGTTCCTGCGCGAAGACGACCCGCACGACGGCCGCCGCATCTTCATCGCGCTCGCCGAAGGCGCCTCCGACGCGCTCGCCCGTTATTTCGAGGCGCTCGACGAATAGGCATGGCCCGCGCCGAGGGGCAGGGCTTTAGCCCGAATCGGGAACCATTTCCCTTCATCGCGGGGCGCACTATGTAAGCGCCGCACTTCAAGGGAGATTCTGCCGATGCCGATCATGGCCGCCCGCGTTTATCATGACGGCAAGCTCGTCCGCGACATCGGCCCGGACGAAGCGATCCCCGAAGATTGCGACAATGGCGATTTCTTTTGGCTTGGCCTTTACGAACCGACGCCGGGCGAACTCGAGGGGATTGCGAAACGCTTCGGCCTCCACCCGCTCGCGGTCGAGGATGCGCTGAAGGCGAACCAACTGCCGAAAGTCGAGGCCTATGGCGACCAGCTGTTCGTCGTGACCCGCACCGCCAACCTCGACGCCGATATGATACATCCGGGCGAAACCGCCTTTTTCCTCGGCCCCCATTTCTTCGTCAGCGTCCGTCACGGGTCGGCCCGCACGCACACCGACATCCGGGCGCGGCTCGAAACGCTGCCCGCCAAGCTCGCGCACGGTCCCGATTATGTCCTTTATGCCGTCCTCGATTTCATCGTCGATGGCTATTTCCCCGTCATCGACGCGATCGAGGACCGGATGCTGATGGTCGAGGAAAGCGTCATGGACACGCCGCTCGACGCTGCCGAGATTCGGCATCTCTATTCGCAGCGGCACGAGATCATCCGCTTTCAGCGCCTCGTCGGGATGATGAAAGAAGTCGCCGGCCGGCTCGCGACCGACGATGATCTTCCCAATGTCGATTCCGCGGTGCGTCCTTTTTTCCGCGACATCTGGGACCATGTGCAGCGCGCCGAGTTCCGCCTGACCGGGCTGCGCGATATTGCCGCGTCAGTGATCGAAACCAACGGCATGCTCGAACAGCAGCGCCAGGGCGTCATCACGCGCCAGCTCGCCGCATGGGCCGCGATCCTGGCCGTGCCAACCGCGATTGCCGGCATCTATGGCATGAATTTCGAACATATGCCCGAACTCGGCTGGACCTTTGGTTATCCGATGGTCGTCGGCGTGATTGCCGTGATCTGCGCGCTCCTCTTTTGGCGGTTCAAACGCATCGGCTGGCTCTGACGCGCGCGTCTTGCTTGCCAGCGGCGGCGGCTTATGGCAGGGGCTCCCCTCCCGCTGATGGCGACATCCGGGGGGCGCTTAGCTCAGTTGGTAGAGCATCTCGTTTACACCGAGAGGGTCGGCGGTTCGAGCCCGTCAGCGCCCACCACGAACCTTCCGCGTCATCGTGCGTTGCGCCTTTACAGCCGATGATGGCATGAAAGGAAACCCGATGCCGTGCGAACTCAAAGGCTCGTGCCGGTGCGGCGCGATACGCTTTTCCATGCAGAGCCACACGCCGGTGCCGTACCAGCTTTGCTATTGTTCGATTTGCCGGAAACAGCAGGGTGGCGGGGGCTATGCGATCAACCTCGGCGCGGACGCGCGGACGCTGAAGGTCGAGGGTAAGGAACATCTCGGCCTCTATCGCGCGCGGATCGAGGATGACGAGCATGAAACTTGCGAAGTTTCGAGCGGCGAACGGCGTTTCTGCCGCTTATGCGGGTCGGCCCTATGGCTCTATGATCCGACCTGGCCCGACCTCATCCACCCCTTTGCAAGCGCGATCGATTCGCCGCTGCCGGTGCCGCCGTCGCGCGTCCATCTGATGCTCAAATATAAGGCGGATTGGGTCGAACCCGGCATCGGGCCGGATGATGCGGCGTTCGATCTCTATCCCGAAAAATCGATCGAGGAGTGGCACAAGGACGCGGGCGTCTGGGTCGCTTGATCTCGTCGCCGATGGGGTTAAGGGACGGCTATTCGAAAAAGGTCGCTTCCATGAAATATCTGCTTGCCGCTCTCGCACCCGCTCTGCTCGCTTTTGCTTCGCCCGCGCTCGCCGCGCCGAAACAGGGCGATGTCGTCATCCGCCATGTGACGATCGTCGATGTCGAGGCGGCGAAGACGGTCGCCGGGCAGGCGGTGGTGCTGAAGGGCGGCGATATCGTCGCGGTCGGCGCCGATGCGGTCATCGCGAAGGACTGGCACGCGGCGCGAACGGTCGAGGGCAAGGGACGCTATCTGATCCCGGGCCTGTGGGACATGCACGTCCATTTCGGCGGCGGCCCCGAGCTGATCGAAGAGAATAAGGCGTTGCTGCCGCTCTATGTCGCGAACGGCATCACGACGATCCGCGACTGTTCGGGGGACCTGCCCGAGCAGGTGCTCGCCTGGCGCGGCGAGATTGCGGCGGGCAGCCTGTTCGGCCCGCGCCTGCTGACATCGGGCGCAAAGATCGAGGGTATCGCGCCGGTCTGGAAAGGGACGATCGAGGTCGGCAGCGAGGCCGACGTCGACGCCGCGCTCGATCGCCTCAAGACGCGCGACAAGGTCGATTTCGTCAAGATCACCGACAGCACGCTGAAACCCGAACTATTCCTTTATGCGCTGACCAAGGCCAAGGCGCTTGGGCTGCGGACATCGGGGCATATTCCGATGGCGCTGACGGTCGATCAGGCGGTCGACGCCGGGATCAGCTCGATCGAGCATCTCGACTATGCCTATAATGCCGGGGCGAAGGACGAGGCGGCGATCGCCGCCGATTTCGCCGCGAAGCGCATCGACCGCGCCGAGGCGAATCGCCGCCTCGATGCCGGCTTCGACCGCGACACCGCGATGGCCGCCTATCGCCGCTTCGCCGCCAAGGGCGTGTTCGTCACCCCGACACTGAACGGCAGCCGCATCATCGCCTATCTCGACCGCGACGATCATTCGAAGGATGCGGGACTCGCCTATATCGGACCCAAGCTGCGCAAGACCTATGATTGGCGCATCGAGCGCGCGGCGAAGGCCGACGCCGCGGCGATCGCGACGCGGCACAAGCGGATCGAGGATGTGGCGACGATCCTGCCGATGCTCGCCGAAGCGGGCGTGCCGATCATCGCGGGGACCGACGCGGGCTTCCTCAACAGCTATAATTATCCGGGCTTTGGCCTCCATGATGAGGTCGAGCTATTCCAGCAAAAGGGGCTGACTCCAGCGCAGGCGCTCGCATCGGCAACGCGCGCGGGTCCGGCATGGTTCGGGCAGCTCGATCGCTATGGCGCGGTGAAGCCGGGCATGGCGGCCGATCTGGTGTTGCTCGACAAAAATCCGCTCGAGGACATCGCCGCGACGCGCGCCATCGATACGGTGGTGCTGCGCGGGACGGTGCAGGATCGTGCGGCGCTCGACAAGATGCTTGCCGAAACGAAAGCCAAGGTCACGGCGTGGAATGCCGAAGCCGCGAAACCCTAGGGGACCGGCCGGCGCACGGCTTGCCGGGCGCGCCAGACGCTCCACAGCGTGAAGATTCCCATAGCAGCCCAGATGACGTTCAGCACCGCCGATGGCAGCGCGCCATTATAGCCCGAATTGATGATGAAGCCGCCCGCGCCGATCACGTTCATCCATTGATAAAGATAGCTGCGCCCTTCCAGCTTGCCGAGCGAAAGCAGGATATAGGCGGCGAGGATGATCGCGGCTGCGGCCCAGCCGATGACTTCGATGGCGATGCGCAGCGCATCCATGGCGTTTCCTTTTCGGAGGGGGCGGGCGCCTAGCGCAGCGTGGCTTCGATCGCCTCGACGGCGTCCTTGGCTTCGGACAGCCGCATGCCGGTCAGCTCGCGCATCCGCTTGATCGCCTCGATCTTGCGGCCGCGGCGGATCAGGTCGAGAATCTGGTCGTCGCTGGAGACTTCGGTGCGCACATGCACCTTCCCCGGCGTATCGCCGATTTCTACGCTATGTGCCGGGGAAGGCGATGGCGGGCGCGGCACCGCACGCGGGGGCGGGCCCATCAGGTCGCGCGCGCCGCTGTTACGCCGCAGCGCGAGGATCAGTCCAGCGCCGCAAAGGAAACCGAGGGCGAAGAGAAGAAGTCCACTCATCGCCCTCGTTTTAGACCCTGTTTCGGCAAGATTGAAGCGACGAGATCGTCCAGCGAGCTGTGCTGGGGAGGAGCGTCGCGCGGTGCGGGCCGGTGGCCCGTGCAAGCGATGCGACGCGCCCGGCGCGGCTCGCTGGACGACCGCCTTTGGCGGCGGGCCGATTTTGACGTGAGGACGTCGTTGCTCGTCGGTCACGATGGAAAACCATCGCTCCCTTCTCGCGCCTCGCCTCGCGACAAAATCGGCTCCGTCTCGCGTTTCAATCTTGCCAAAACAGGGTCTGGCATCAAGCCGCGAGCTTGCGCAGCACGTAATGCAGGATGCCGCCGTTCATATAATATTCGATCTCGTTCGCGGTATCGATGCGGCAGAGCGTGTCGAAGCTGAAGGTCGAACCGTCGGCGCGGGTGACGTTCACCGTGACCGTCTGGCGCGGCTTGAGGCCGGCAACGCCGGTGATCGTGAACTGG
>NZ_DATFFD010000014.1:0-7317 GCF_035250425.1 Sphingopyxis sp. | reverse complement strand
AGTCGTGCCGCCCTTCGGCGACGCAGGAGGTGAGGGCGATCGGCCCCTCGACCGCCTCGATGATTTCGGCGACATTGATCGCCGCCGCGGGCCGCGCGAGCCGTACCCCGCCGCCGCTGCCGCGCGACGCGACGAGCAGCCCGGCGCGCGCGAGCTGGCTCACCAGCTTCTGCGCGGTGGGTGCCGGAATTCCCGTCTGCTCGGCGAGCATGCCGGCGTGAATCGGCACCGACCCGCATTGGCGGGCGGCGGCGCTCATCAGCACCACGGCATAATCGGCAAGGTTGGACAGGCGCATAAAATATTCCGTCGCAGTTGCGAACGATTCTTAACTGGAGTAAATCACTCCACTTATATAGGGAAAGCTTTTGTGCGGCGCAACCAACGGGCGCTATTCCGGCGCCAAGAAAAAAAGGCACCCATTCGGCCAAAGCCAAATGAGTGCCAAGATGAAGGTCTCATGTCCTCGTCAGAGGATGAGCTCTTCTGGGTCGCAGGGGTGAACTATGCCCCCGCGATGATTCGCGATTGGATGAAAACGCCAAATCGACGGGACAGATAATTTTTGAAGGTAAACGGGGGTCGGGTGTGACCCTATGTTTCCGAAACGAGCGGGCTGACGCGGCCGGCGAGCTGCTTGCGGCCCTTCGTCGTCGCCTCGGTATAGCTGGTCGGCTTGCCGAGCTGGCCGGGGGTCGCGCCGGCAAAGCGCTTGATCTCGCGGATCAGGTGCGACTGGTCGTAGAACGCGTCGCCGAGCTGTGCGACGTCGAGCCCTTCGCCGCGTGCCAGCGCCGATGCGGCGCGCACCGCGCGATATTTGCGCGCGAGCATGCGCGGCGACAGGCCGTAATAATGTTTGGTCATCCGCTCGACCGACCGGATCGACATGCCCGTCGCTTCGACCAGTTCGGGAACCTGCGGCGAGGGCGATCCGGTCAGCCACCCGTCGACGGTGCGGATGAACCACATCGGCGCGGTCTCGCCCCGCGTCAGCACCTCGCGCGCGAAATTATTGCCGATGACCAGCTTTTCCTCGACACTTTTCGCCATTTCCAGCGTCGTCGCGACCTCGTCGATCCAGGGACCGAACAGGTCGGCGGCATCCATTGCGCGGTCGGTCAGCTTGTCGGCGTGGTCACCCATCAGCGCCGCCCAGCCCGCGGGGAGCATGCCGAATCCGAACATCTGCGTCGGGCAATTGCTGATCGCGCGCACACGCCCGCTCGTCGGGCCCACGATATTGGCGCGGCAGACGGGCGCGCGGTGATCGTCGGCGAAGACATATTCGCCGTCGGCGGCGGTGACGAAGCGGAACTGCGGGCGGTCGGCGCGCTCATATTCGTCGAAACGCGGCATGTTGACGCGCGCGAAATAGAAGCTCGACACCATCTCCGCCAGATCGGGATCGGGCGGGAAATAGTGCAGTTCGAACGGCGCGCTGCCGTCCACGCCGCCAGGCGAGGAAGAAACATCTGACATGACAGACCCAGACCTTGGCAACCGTGACCCGGCCGCCTTCTTATCTGGAACAAATCATTTGCGTTTCACGCCCCTGCGTCAAGCGGCAATCGTCAATTAGCTTAACCTTTCTGCGCCGCGATCCAGACATCGACGCGCCGTTCGAGTATGTCGAGCGGCACCGGACCCGATTCGAGCACGACGTCGTGGAAGGTGCGGAAATCGAACTTGTCGCCGAGCGCCGCTTGCGCGCGCCCGCGCAATTCCATGATCTTGAGCTTGCCGATCAGGTATGCGGTCGCCTGCCCCGGATAGACGATATAGCGCTCTATCGCCTTTTCGATGTCGCCGTCGGGGTTGGGCGTGTTGTCCTTGAGGTATTTGATTGCCTGCTCGCGGCTCCAGCGTTTGTCGTGGATGCCCGTGTCGACGACGAGGCGGCACGCGCGCCACAGCTCCATGCCGAGGCGCCCGAAATCGCTGTAGGGATCGGTGTAGAAGCCCATGTCCTTGGCGAGCTCCTCGGTATAGAGACCCCAGCCTTCGGTATAGGCGGTGAAGCCGCCGAAGCGGCGGAAGGGCGGCAGCCCGGTCAGCTCGGTCTGCACCGCGCGCTGGAGGTGATGGCCGGGAACGCCCTCATGATAAGCGAGCGCCTCGAGCTCGGTCTTCGACATATCGCGCAGGTCATAGAGATTCACATAATAGGTGCCCGGCCGCGACCCGTCGGGCGAGGGCGACTGGTAAAAGGCTTTGCCCGCCGATTTCTCGCGGAACGCCTCGACCGCCTTCACCTGCAGATGCGCCTTGGGCAACGTGTTGAAGAAGGCGGGCAGCCGCGCCTCCATCGCCTTCACCTTGGCGTCGACGTCGGCAAGATAGGCTTCGCGGGTCGTGTAATAATATTGCGGGCTCGTGCGCAAATGCGCGAAGAATTGCTGCAGGGTGCCCTTGAATCCGACCTTCGCCATGATCGTCTTCATCTCGCCGTGGATGCGCGCGACTTCGGCGAGGCCGAGGTCGTGGATCTCGGTCGCGGTCATGTCGGTCGTCGTATAATTGGCGAGCAGCGCCTCATAATAGGCTTGGCCGTCGGGCAGGCGCCACACGCCGTCCTGCGTCGGCGCGCTCGCCTGCTGGCGCTTCATCTCGGCGAGCAGGCGGCCATAGGCAGGCCCAGCGCTTTCGCTCCACGCCGCCTTGGCCGACGCGATCAGCCGTGCCTTTTCGGCATCGGCGATGGCAAGCTTGCCGACCTTCGCGGTGATGTCTTCGATCACCGCATTGTCGGGCTTCTGCAGATTGCCGATGTCGGAAATGAGGTAGGCATAGACCCATTTCGGCGGCTGGACGCCCTTTTTGGCGCGCTCGGCCGACTGCGCCGACAGCGCGTCGAGCACGGGGCCAAGCCCGCGGATGCGCTCGACATAGGCTTCGGCCTCGGCGGCGTTGGCGACGCGGTGGATGTTGATCAGGAACGCGGGGAGCTGGCTCTGCGCACCGTTCATCTGGTCGAAGAGATAGCCATGGTTGCGATACGGAAACAGCCGGTCGGCGCGCGCGGCCTGCGCGTTGAACAGCTCGAACGACAGCGCGTCGTCGACGGCCATCGTCTTGGGATCGAAGCTGGCGCGCATCGCCTCGGCGGTCGCCTGTTGCAGCTTGTGGTTCGCCACCGCGGTTTCGTCGCTGACGTCGTTCCACTTGCCATAATCGGCATCGCGAATGCCGCGATACGCCTTGCCCTGCGGGCTCAGCGAGAGCTGCGCCGCGTCATAATTTTCAAAGAATTGCGCGAGGTTGGCGCCGGCGGGGGCGGCTTCGGGGGCGGGCGTCGCGGTTACGGTGGCGGGCGCTTCCTGTACCGCGGCCGGGGCGCAGCCCGCGACGGCGAGCAGGGCGAGCCCGGTGGACAGGCGAGCGATTATGCGAAGGTGCGACACGAATTTCTCCCGGTTTTTCCGATGACTTTGCAGGCCGGCCGGGGCTTGCCATAGCCTCCCGCTCGGCGCAATGGCATGCCCCATGTCGTTCTTCGCATCGCTCACCGACAGCGCCTATGCGCTCGTCCGCCCGGTCGTCCACGCCACCGACGGCGAGGCCGCGCATAACCTGACGCTCAGCGCGCTCCAGCCGCTGCCGCGCGCGCGCCATGCACTGACCAGCCCGATGCTCGCGACCGAGCTGGCCGGCCTCAAATTCCCTAACCCCGTCGGCCTCGCCCCCGGCTTCGACAAGGATGCGCGGGTCGCGCATGTCATGCCGCATTTCGGCTTCGGCTTTGTCGAGATCGGCACGCTGACCCCGCTGCCGCAGGAGGGCAATCCGCGCCCGCGCCTGTTCCGGCTGGTCGAGGACAAGGCGGTGATCAACCGCATGGGATTCAACAATGGCGGGCAGGAAAAGGCGGCAGCGCGCATCGCTTGCCTTCGCCGCCATGGCCTGCCCGTCCCGCTCGGGATCAATATCGGCGCGAACAAGGACAGCGCCGACCGGATCGCCGACTATGCCAAGGGCACCGCGGCGATGGCGCCGCTTGCCGATTATCTGACGGTCAATATCAGCTCGCCGAACACGCCGGGTCTGCGCGCCTTGCAGGACAAGGGCGCGCTCGAAGCCTTGCTCGACGGCGTTGCCGCAGCGCAGCCAGCGGGCGCGGCGAAGCCGGTGTTCCTGAAAGTCGCGCCCGACCTCGAACCCGCCGACATCGACGACATCGTCGCGGTTGCTTTCGACAAGGGGCTGGCGGCGGTGATCGTGTCGAACACAACGATCGTGCGCCCGGCGCTCGCCTCGCGCCATGCGAACGAAGCGGGCGGCCTCTCGGGTGCGCCGCTCGCCGAACTGGCGCTGCAACGCGTCCGGGATTTCCGCAGCGCCAGCGGCGGCAAGCTGCCGCTCGTCGCGGCGGGCGGGATCGCCTCGCCCGAACAGGCGTGGGAGCGCATCCGCGCGGGCGCCAGCCTGGTCCAGATATATTCGGCGATGATCTATGAAGGCCCAGGCCTCGCGCGCCGGATTGCGCACGGCCTCGAAAAGCTAGCCGCGCGCGACGGCTTCGCGCGCGTCGCCGACGCGGTGGGAACAGGAAAATAGAATATCCCCTCCCGCACGCGGGAGGGGCAGCGAGACTTGCAAACTTGTTTGCTAGTCGCAGCGGGCTGGGCAGATGGCCGCTGCCCACCCCTAACCCCTCCCGCAAGCGGGAGGGGAACAAGGGTTGCGCTACCTTCACCTCCGCGCCAATGTCGCGCCCATGTTGAAAAGATTCCTCCCGCTCGCCGCCCTTCTTTCCGTCACCGTCTCCTCGCCCGCGCTGGCGCAGGGCGTCACCTCGTCCGCCGATCCGCGCGCGACCGAGGCGGGACGCGAGATTTTGCACCAGGGCGGCACTGCCGCCGATGCCGCGGTCGCGATGGTCGCCGTTCTCACCCTCGTCGAACCGCAGTCGAGCGGCATCGGCGGCGGCGGCTTCTTTGTTCACCATAATGCCAAGGACGGCAGCATCTCGACGATCGATGGGCGCGAAATGGCGCCCGCGGCGGCGAAGCCCGAGCGTTTCCTCGGCGCGGACGGCAAGGCGCGCGGCTATATGGATGTCATTCCCGGCGGGCTGTCGGTCGGCGTCCCCGGCAATGTGCGCCTGATGGAGATGGCGCACAAGAAATGGGGCAAGCTCGAATGGAAGGCGCTGTTCCAGCCCGCGATCAAGCTTGCCGAGGAAGGCTTCATCGTCACACCGGCGCTCCATGACTGGCTCGTCCAGTTCGAGCCGTTGTGGAAGGAATTTCCCGCCCCGCAGGCGATCTATTATGTCGACGGCAAGCCCGCCCCCGTCGGCACGCGCATCAAGAACCCCGCTTATGCCAAGCTGCTCCGCGACATCGCGGCGCGCGGGCCTGCCGCATTTTACACCGGCGCCAATGCCAAGGCGATCAGCGACGCGGTCGCAAAGGCGCCGCGCCACCCGAGCCAGCTGACCGTCAAGGATATAGCGGCTTACAAGGCGAAGGAACGTCCCGCGGTCTGCACCACCTACCGCGTCTACAAGGTCTGCGGCATGGGCCCGCCATCGTCGGGCGCGACCACCGTCTTCGGCATCCTCGGCATGATCGAGGGCTGGGACATGAAGGCGATGGGCAAGGACAATCCGATGAGCTGGCATCTGCTCTCGGAGGCGATGCAGCTTTCCTATGCCGACCGCGCCGCCTATCTCGGCGACGGCGATTTCATCGACGTCCCGGTGAAGGGGCTGCTCGACAAGAGCTATCTCGCCGAGCGCCGTCAGCTGATTTCGCCTTATGGCGCCGCGGGCAAATATCAACCCGGCACCCCGCCGGGCGCCACGCCGCGCGCCGCCGCGCCGCCGGTCGAGGAGCAGGGGACGACGCATTTCGTGACCGCCGACAAGGACGGCAACCTCGTGTCGATGACCTCGACGATCGAGAGCATTTTCGGCAGCCAGCTGATGGCGAACGGCTATTTCCTCAACAATGAGCTCACCGACTTCGACCTCGCCCCGACCGAGGGCGGCGTGCCGACCGCGAACCGTGTCGAAGCGGGCAAGCGTCCGCTCTCCTCGATGTCGCCGACGGTCGTTTATGGCCCCGACGGCAAGGTCATACTCGCGGTCGGCTCGGCGGGCGGCAAGCGCATCATCATGCATGTGACGAAAGTGCTCGTCGGCGTGCTCGACTGGGACCTCGACGCGAAACAGGCGATGGAGCTTCCGAACCTCTTCTTCGGTCGCCAGGGTGTGCTGATCGAGAATAACGAGGCCGGCAAGGCGATCGCCGCGAAGATGAAACCTTTCGGCTACAGCTTCACCGCGACGAGCCTCGGGTCGAAGCTCAACGCGGTCGAGCGCACCGCCGAGGGCTGGCGCGGCGCCGCCGACCCGCGCGGCCCCGGCAGTTCGTCGATCGACGGGGCGCCGGCGCAGAATTGATCAACGATAACAAAGCTAAGCAATCAATCTCCCTGGAGAGAGGCAGAATGAAGCTTGAAAATCCCCATCTCGACCATTTTTCGAGTCTGGTCGCGATGTTCTTCGACCGTGCGGGGCGTGGCGGCGAAGATCCCTTCCTGTGGCGCAAGGCCGACCGCGCCTGGCAGCCGCTGAGCTGGCGGCAGGTCGCCAATCAGGTCGCGGCGCTCGCGCACAATCTGCGCGAGTTGGGGCTCAAGGAAGGCGACCGGGTGGTGCTGGTCAGCGAGAACCGGCCTGAATGGTGTATCGCCGACCTCGGCATCATGGCGGCGGGCTGCATCACCGTGCCGACCTATACGACCAACACCGAACGCGATCATCAGCATATTCTCGACAACAGCGGCGCGAAGGCGGTGATCGTGTCGACCGCGAAGCTCGCGCGCACATTGATGCCCGCGGTCATGCGGTCCGAGGCGCATATCGTCATCACGATGGAGAGCCTGCGCGTCGGTCAGCAGGGCGAGGTTTCGGTGCACGACTGGGCGCCGCTGGTCGAAGGCGGTGAGACTTATGTCGAGGAGACCAAGGCGCGCGGGCTCGGCGTCAGGCGCGAGGATACCGCTTGCCTTATCTACACCAGCGGCACCGGCGGGGCGCCGCGCGGGGTGATGCAGCATCACGGCGCGATCCTGCACAATGCCGCGGGTGCGGCCGAGGTGCTCGTGAGCGACTTCGGCATCGGCGAGGAGGAGGTGTTCCTGTCCTTCCTGCCCCTGAGCCACGCTTATGAACATTCGGGCGGCCAGTTCCTGCCGATCATGGTCGGCGCGCAAATCTATTACAGCGAGGGCCTCGAAAAGCTCGTCTCGAACATCGAGGAGACGCGCCCGACGATCATGGTCGTGGTGCCGCGCCTGTTCGAGGTG
>NZ_DATFFD010000013.1:0-16631 GCF_035250425.1 Sphingopyxis sp. | reverse complement strand
ACGGGTCATGAAATCCGCCGCGCCGCGCGCCGAAAGCAGGCCCGCGGGACTGCCGCCGACGCCAAGACCGCCACCTTCCGATTTCTGCATCAAAATGACGCCGATCATCACCGCGGCGACGAGCGCCTGCAGGACGAGGATGAAGGTGAAGAGACTGGACATCATATTTTCCCGAACTTGCGCGGCCTCAAACGGACCGTGCCCGCGGCGCACATAGAGATGAAGCGGCTTCGCTTCAACCCACAGCTTGCGTCACTGGACGCCCAACCCCGTTCGTGTCGAGCGAAGTCGAGACACCCCAAAGGCATGCGTCGACGATGGGCATCTCGACTTCGCTCGATGCGAACGGTGTATATAGATGCTCACGTCAGCTGAGCGGCCACCGCAACAATCGGCACGAACTTGGCAGCCGTCAGGCTGGCGCCGCCCACCAAGGCACCATCGACGTCACCCGCATCCAGCAGTTCGGCGGCGTTCTCGCCATTGACCGACCCCCCGTACAAGATACGCATATCCTCTGCCGCGCCGCCGAACCGCGCCGCCAGCGCGCCGCGGATCGCGCCATGCATCGCGGCGACATCGGCCACCGTCGGCACCAACCCGGTCCCGATCGCCCAGATTGGTTCATAGGCGATGGCAAGCCGGTGCGGATCGAAGCTCTCGGGCACCGATCCAGCGATCTGCGCGAGGACATAGGCGATCGCGCCGCCCGATTCGCGGACCTCGCGCGGTTCGCCGACGCAAAGGATCACCGACAGGCCTGCGGCGAGGCCGGCTTCGGCCTTCGCGCGCACGTCGGTGTCGCTCTCGGCGAAGCCTTCGCGGCGCTCGCTATGCCCGACAATCACGACGCGCGCGCCGATATCGGCGAGCATCGCCGCCGCGACCGATCCGGTGAAGGCGCCTGACGTGGCGCTATGGCAATCCTGTCCGCCGACCGCCTTGCCCGGCGCGGCGGCGACCATGGCGCCGATCAGTGTGAAGGGCGGGCAGATCGCGACATCGACGGCAGCATGATCGTCCGCCGCGGCGAAGATCGCCTGCGCTTCGCCGATCGCCGCCGAAAGGCCATTCATCTTCCAGTTGCCGACCACATATTTGCGCCGCGTCATTTGTCTGCGTCTCCCTTAATTCGAACCTTGCTCCGGCCCTAGCGGCGCATGGGCGCGATAGGCAAGCGCGTCGCTCGGTCATGAAAAGCCCCTTTCCAGCCTTGATGCGGCACCGCCTCCCGCCTAAAGCAGCGCGCAATCGCGCGTGACCCGCGCCCTGCCGGAAAGAATGCCCGTTTCATGATTACCGCTATCCGCGCCATGTTTTCCTCGACGATCGGCAAATTCCTTGCCCTCGGCTTCGTTGTCCTCGTCGGGCTCGCCTTCGCGCTGGGCGATGTGACGGGCAATTCGAGTTTCGGCGGGCTCGGCGGCGCCAATGTCGCCAAGGTCGGCAGCGAACAGATCGGCGTCGGCGAACTGCGCGACCGCGCGCGGCAGGCTTATGATCAGGCGCGGCAGCGGCAGCCGGGCCTGACGATGGCCGCGTTCGTCGAATCGGGCGGGCTCGACCAGGTGCTCGACCAGCTTGTCGAGGGCAGCGCCTTCGACCAGTTCGCGACCGGCATGGGCTTCAGCGTCAGCAAGCGGCTGATCGACGGGCGCATCGCCGATCTGCCCGCCTTTGCCGGCGTATCGGGCAAGTTCGACCAGAAGGTGTTCGAAAATTTCCTGCGCCAGAACGGCCTCACCGAAACCCAGCTTCGTCGCGACCTGCGCCAGCAGCTCCTGATCGAACAACTCGCCGCGCCGATCGCGATGATGCCGCGGATCGCGCCGGGCATGGCGCAGCCCTACGCTGCCCTGCTGATGGAACAGCGTCGCGGACAGGCGACCTTCATTCCCGCAAGTCCCTTCGCACCAACCGCCGACCCCGGCGACGCCGCGCTGAAGACGTTCCTGTCGCAGAACACCGCCAAGTTCACCGTCCCCGAGCGCCGCGTGATCCAGTATGCGCTGTTCGATCGCGCCGCGGTGCCGGTCCCCGCCGTTACCGACGCCGAAATCGCGAAGGTCTACAAGGACAATGCTGCGCAATATACCGCGAGCGAGACGCGCCGCTTTGCGCAGGTGATCGTTCCCGATCAGGCCGCGGCGACCGCGCTGGCCGCCAAGGTTCGCGGCGGCACCCCGCTCGCGGCCGCGGCGCAGGCGGCGGGCCTCTCGGCCTCGACCACCGGCGATCTGACCCAGTCGGCCTATGCCGCGACGAGCAGCGCCGCAGCCGCCAAGGCCGCCTTCGCCGCCAAGCGCGGCGACCTGATCGGCCCGACGCAGACCGGCCTTGGCTGGACCGTCGCGCGCGTCGAGGATGTGACCGCGAAGCCCGCGCGCAGCCTTGCCGACGCCAGCGCCGAGATCCGCACCGAGCTTGCCAAGAACAAGGCGAACGAGGCGATCGTCGACTATTATAACGCGATCCAGGACGCCGTGAACGGCGGCGCGTCGGTCGAGGAAGTCGCCGCCGACCGCAAGCTCCAGCTGATCGAAACCCCCGCGATCCTGCCCAGCGGCCGCGCGCCCGCCCAGCCCGCCTTCACCCCCGCGCCCGAGCTGGCACCACTCGTCGCGCAGGCTTTCCAGGCCGCAGGCGAAGGTGAAGGCCATATCGCGACGCTCGTCGAGAATGAGAAATTCGCCGTTTATGCGGTGAAATCGATCACCGCCGCGGCGCCGCCGCCCTTCGCGCAGATTCGCGCCGACCTGCTCAGCGAATGGCGCTTTGCCGAGGGGCAGAAGGTCGCGCGCGGCAAGGCCCGCGCGATCGTCAAGGCGGTCGAAGGCGGCAAGAGCCTGAACGAAGCCGTCGCCGCCGCCGGTCCGAACATCGGCAACGTCCAGGCGATCGGTGGCCGCCGCGCCGAACTCGGCGCGGGCGGCAAGCCCGTTCCGCCCGAACTCGCCCTGCTCTTTTCGATGGCGAAGAACAGCGTCAAGACGCTCGAAATCCCTGGCAACCGCGGCTGGATGGTCATCGCGCTCGACGACGTGCAACGCCCCGATCCCAAATCGATCGAGCCGCAGCGTGTCGCCGCGATCGCGCAGCCGCTCGCCCCCGCTTTCGGCAACGAGCTGATCGAACAGCTCGCGGCGGAAGCCAAGCGCCGCGTCGGCGTGACGATCAACAAGGATCTCGTCAATCAGCTGCGCGCCGAGCTGACCGGCACCGCGCCGGTCGCCGAATAAGGGTGAGTCTCGAGGGCAGAGCCTCCGCGCTCGAAGCGCTGGCTGGGGGCCGCGGCGCGGTCGTCTGGCAGCGGCTGATCGCCGATATCGAAACCCCGGTATCGGCGGCACTCAAGCTGATCGAGCCGGGGCGCGGCGACTGGGTGCTCGAATCGGTCGAAAGCGGCGAGACGCGCGGGCGCTACAGCCTGCTCGGGCTCGACCCCGATTTGATGTTCGAGGTCACCGGCGACGCCGCGCGGATCAACCGCGACTGGCGCCGCGACCGCGAGGCGTTCCAGCCCCTCGCCACCCCCGCGCTCCGGGCGCTGCGCGACCTCGTCGCCGAATGCCGCTTCGACGTGCCCGAGGGACTGCCGAAGGCGCTGGCGACGCTCGTCGGCTTCTTCGCCTATGAAACGATCGGCCTCGTCGAGCGCATCCCGCGCGCGCCGGGCGCGGGTCTCGGTCTTCCCGACATGGTCTTCGTGCGCCCGACGGTCATTTTGGTGTTCGATCGCCTCGCCGACGAACTCTTCCTGATCGCGCCGATCTGGCCCGATCCGGAGGGCGCCATCGACCGGATGATCGAGGCGGCGCAAGACCGCCTCGACACCATCGCCGCGCGCCTGTCGAGCGTCAGCGCACACACCGACCGCGCGTCGACCGACGCGCTCCCGACCGACATCGCCGCGAACCCCGCAACGACCCCCGCGCATTTCGCCAAGATGGTTGCGACCGCGAAGGACTATATCGCCGCCGGCGACATTTTTCAGGTCGTGCTGTCGCAGCGTTTCTCGACGCCGTTCGACCTGCCGCCCTTCGATCTCTACCGCGCGCTCCGCCGCATCAACCCCTCACCCTTCCTCTATTTCCTCGACTTGCCGGGCTTCGCGCTGATCGGC
Source organism: Sphingopyxis sp. (assembly GCF_035250425.1). Taxonomy (GTDB): domain Bacteria; phylum Pseudomonadota; class Alphaproteobacteria; order Sphingomonadales; family Sphingomonadaceae; genus Sphingopyxis. Next base: position 12,508 of record NZ_DATFFD010000013.1, on the reverse strand, counting down.
TCGTCGCCCGAGATCCTCGTCCGGGTCCGCGACGGCGAAATCACCATCCGCCCGATCGCCGGCACCCGCCCGCGCGGCCGCACCAGCGCCGAAGATGCCGAGAACCGCGAATCGCTGCTCGCCGATCCCAAGGAACGCGCCGAGCATCTGATGCTGCTCGACCTCGGCCGCAACGACGTCGGCCGCGCCGCGGTAGGGGGCAGCGTCACCGTGACCGACAGCTATACCGTCGAGTTCTACAGCCACGTCATGCACATCGTGTCGAACGTCATCGGCCGCATCGCGCCGGACAAGGACGCGATCGACGCGCTCTTCGCGGGCTTTCCTGCGGGCACCGTCAGCGGCGCGCCCAAGGTGCGCGCGTGCCAGATCATCGCCGAGCTCGAAGCCGATGCGCGCGGGCCTTATGCGGGCGGCGTCGGCTATTTCGCGCCCGACGGCAATATGGACAGCTGCATCGTCCTCAGGACCGCAATCGTGAAAGATGGCGAAATGCACGTTCAAGCGGGCGCCGGCATCGTCGCCGACAGCGATCCCGCCTATGAACAGCGCGAGTGCGAGGCCAAGGCGGGCGCACTCTTCGCCGCGGCGCGCGAGGCGGTGAAGCTCGCCGGAACGCCGGGGTACGGGCAATAGCTTGACGGGTACGGAACGGACGCTAGCGTCCGGCCATGCGTAAATATCTTGCCCCGCTCGCCCTGGCGCTCGTCGGCCCTGTCCCCGCTCATGCCCAGACCGTCGAGGGTGCTGTCGAAGGCGATGCGATCCTCAAGGATTTTACCTTCGCCACCGGCGAAAAGCTGCCCGAGCTCAAGATGCACTACACCACGCTCGGCACGCCGCAGCGCGACGCGAAGGGCCATGTCACCAACGCGGTGATGATCCTCCACGGCACCGGCGGCACGGGGAAGCAATTCTTCCAGCCGCAATTCGCGGGCGAATTGTTGGGCCCAGGCCAGCTGCTCGATACGACCAAATATTACATCATCCTGCCCGACAACATCGGTCACGGCGGCTCGTCGAAGCCGAGCGACGGGATGCGGATGACCTTCCCCAAATATGATTATGACGACATGGTCAGCGCCCAGTACCGGATGCTCACCGAGAAGCTCGGTGTGAAAAAATTGAAGTTGATCCTCGGCACCTCGATGGGCTGCATGCACGCCTTCGTCTGGGGCGAAACGCATCCCGATTTCGCCGAGAAACTTGCCCCCTTCGCCTGTCTGCCGGTCGAGATCGCGGGCCAGAACCGCATGTGGCGCACGCTGTCGATCGACGCGATCAAGGCCGATCCGCTGTGGAACGGCGGCAACTACAAGGAGCCGCCCGCTTCGGGCCTGCGCACGGCAGCCTCGCTGAGCATGATCGCAGGCGCCAATCCCTATGCGCTGCAGGCGCAGTATCCGACGCGCGAGGCGGCCGAAAAATACAAGGACGAAGCCTTCGCGCGAACCTACGGCCGCAACGACGCCAATGACGTGATTTATCAGCTCGATAGCTCGCGAACCTATAATCCTTGGCCGAACCTCGAAAAGATCAAGGTGCCGATGCTGTGGATCAATTCGGCCGACGATTTCATCAACCCGCCCGCCTATGGCATCACCGAAAAGGCGGCCGCGCGCCTGAAGACGGCGAAGTTCATCCTGATTCCGGCAAGCCCCGAAACCAAGGGGCACAGCACCCACACCTGGGCGAAATTCTGGAAAGCTGATCTGGCGAGACTGATGGCCCAGTAAATCCACCCTTTCCGTCATTCCCGCGAAAGCGGAACCCAGCGAGCCGAGGTTGCAACTGGGTTCCCGCTTTCGCGGGAATGACGAAGGTGCGTTTGGGAACCGAAAAGCTTCTATCCCTTCCCCAACCCCCGCAAAACCGTTAGTGCGCCCCCATGATCCTCGTCATCGACAATTATGACAGCTTCACCTTCAACCTCGTTCATTATCTGATCGAGCTGGGGGTCGACGTGCGCGTCGAGCGCAACGACGCGCTGACCGCATCGCAAGCACTCGCAACGGGCGCCGACGCGATCCTGATCTCGCCCGGTCCTTGCACACCGAACGAGGCGGGAATCAGCCTCGATCTCGTCGCCGCCTGCGCCGAAGCCCAGCGCCCACTGCTCGGCGTATGTCTCGGTCATCAGGCGATCGGGCAGCATTTCGGCGGCACGGTCCAGCGCGGGCATCTGATGCATGGCAAGACCTCGCCCGTTTGTCACGACAACAGCGGGCTTTACGCCGGCCTGCCCTCACCCTTTCAGGCAACGCGCTATCACAGCCTTGAGGTGGTCGATATTCCCGCCGATCTCGTGATCAACGCGACGAGCGACGACGGCGCGGTCATGGGCTTCCGCCACACTGATCTCCCGATCCACGGCGTTCAGTTCCACCCCGAAAGCATCGCGACCGAACATGGCCATGCGATGCTCGCCAATTTCCTGAAAATCGCGGGGTTGCCGGTCGGCGAACGGAAGGCCGCATGAGCCGCTTCGGTCCGTTTCCCGATCCCGCCGGGCTGCTCGAACATGACGAGGCGGCCGATGCCTTCGCCACGATGCTCGACGGCGGCGCGAGCGACGAACAGATAGCCGAATTCCTGACCGCGCTCTCGGACCGCGGCGAAACGATGGTCGAAATCGCCGCCGCGGCACAGGCGATGCGCGACCGGCTGATTCCGATCGCAGCGCCCGCCGGCGCGATCGACGTGTGCGGCACCGGCGGCGACGGCCACCATACGCTCAACGTCTCGACCGCCGTGTCGATCGTCGTTGCGGCATGTGAGGTTCCGGTCGCAAAGCATGGAAATCGTGCGGCATCCTCGAAATCTGGCGCGGCTGACACGCTGGAAGCACTCGGCCTCGATATGGAGCGCGCCGACAGGCAAGCCGAGGAACAACTCGCCGATCTCGGCATCTGTTTTCTCTTCGCCGGGACGCGTCATCCGGCGATGAAGCGCATCATGCCGATCCGCAAGGCGATCGGGCGCCGGACGATCTTTAACCTGATGGGCCCGCTCGCCAACCCGGCGCGCGTCACCCGCCAACTCGTCGGCATCGCCCGCCCCGCCTATGTTCCCGTCTATGCCGAGGCGCTGCACCGGCTCGGCACCGAGCATTCACGCGTCATCTCGGGCGACGAAGGGCTCGACGAACTGTCGCTCGCGGGTGGCAACGAGGTCGCGGTGGTGCTGCCCGAGGGCGTGCGCATGCAGCGCAGCGTGGCCGCCGACGCGGGGCTTCCGACGCGCTCGCTCGCGGAAATTCGCGGTGGTGACGCCGAATATAACGCAAAGGCGCTGCGCCGTCTGCTCGGAGGCGAGCCCGGCGCCTATCGCGACGCTGTGCTTTATAACGCTGCCGAAGCGCTCATCGTCGCTGGTGCGGCCCAGACGTCACTCGAAGGCGTAGAGGAAGCCGCCGAGGCGATCGACAAGGGTCTTGCCAACGCGCTGCTCAATTGCTGGATCGCCTATAAATGAACAAACTCACGCAAATCCTCGCCACGAAGGCCGACGAAGTCGCCGAGCGCCGCGCCGCGCGCTCCCTGGCGGACCTCGATGCGATCGACGCGGGCCCGGTGCGCGGCTTCGCCGCGGCATTGCAGGCAAAGATCGACGCGGGCGATTTCGGCCTGATCGCCGAAGTGAAGAAGGCTTCGCCTTCCAAGGGACTGATAAGGCAGGATTTCAACCCTGCCGAGCACGCCCGTGCCTATGCCGCCGGTGGCGCCGCCTGCCTCTCGGTCCTCACCGACGCCCCCTATTTTCAGGGGCATGAGGATTATCTGGTTTCCGCGCGTGCGGCGTGCGCCCTTCCCGCGCTGCGCAAGGATTTCATGGTCGATCCCTGGCAGGTCGCCGAAGCCCGCGCGATCGGCGCCGACGCAATCCTGATCATCGTCGCCGCGCTCGAAGATGGCGCGATGCGCGAGATCGAGGCCGCAGCGATCGAGCGCGGCATGGACGTGCTGGTCGAGGTACATGACGAAGCCGAACTCGACCGCGCGCTGACCCGACTCCAGTCACGCCTGATCGGGGTGAACAACCGCGACCTGCGCACCTTTGAAACCGACCTCGGCGTTACCGAACGCCTTGCAAAGCTGGTCCCGCCGGGAACCTTGCTCGTTGGCGAAAGCGGCATCGCGAGCCACGCCGACTGCGAAAGATTGGCCGAGAGTGGCGTCCGCGCCTTCCTCGTCGGCGAAAGCCTGATGCGCCAGGATGACGTCACGGCGGCAACGCGTGAACTTCTGACGGGCGCCGCGGCATGACGCGGCCGACGCACCTCGACGAAAGCGGGGCCGCGTCGATGGTCGATGTCGGCGCCAAACCCGCAACGCAGCGTCGCGCGGTCGCCGGCGGCCGTATCACCATGTCGCGGTCGGCGCTCGAAGCGATCCGCAGCGGCAACGCGCCCAAGGGCGACATACTCTCGACCGCGCGTATCGCCGGGATCATGGCTGCCAAGCGCACCGCCGACCTCATCCCGCTTTGCCACCCGCTCGCGCTGACAAAGGTCGGTGTCGATTTCGCGTGGGAAGACAGCGGCATATCGGTCACTGCTACCGCGCAAACGACGGGCCAGACCGGCGTCGAGATGGAGGCGCTCACCGCGGCGTCGGTCGCGCTGCTCACGCTCTATGACATGGCAAAGGCGCTCGATCGTGCGATGATCGTCGGCGACATCCGCTTGCTTGAAAAGAGCGGCGGGCGCTCGGGCGACTGGCGCGCCGAATGAGGGGGCTGCTTCCCGTCGAGGAAGCGCAAGCCCGGCTTCTCGCGTTGCGCGCACCGCTCGCCAGCGAAAATATCGCCTTTTCCGAATCGCTTGGCCGTTATCTTTCGAGCGATGTCATCGCTTTGCGCGATCAGCCCGCCGCGCCGCTGTCGGCGATGGACGGCTATGCGATCCGTTTCGACGACCTGCCCGGGCCATGGTCCGTCATCGGAGAAGCCGCCGCCGGGACGGCACCCGACCGCATCGTGAATGCCGGCGAGGCGATGCGGATTTTCACCGGCGCGATGCTTCCCGCCGGCGCCGACACGGTGATCGTTCAGGAGGACGTCGCTCTCGACGGCGAACGGCTGACCCTGACGGGCGATGGTCCCGGATCGCAAGGCCGCCACATCCGCGCGCGCGCCGCCGATTTCGCCGCGGGCGATTGCCTGCTGCCAGCGGGCACGCGCCTGATGCCCGGTGCGATCGCCGCCGCGGCGATGAGCGGCGCGGGCCAGCTCGCCGTCGGCCGCCGTCCGCGCGTCGCGATCCTCACGACCGGCGACGAACTCGTCCAGCCCGGACACCCACTCGCTCCCGGTCAGATTCCCGACAGCAATGGCGCGATGCTCGCAGCGATGCTCGCCGGCGAGGTCGCCGAGGCGATCTTGCCGCACCATATCCGCGACGATCGCGAGGCACTTGGCAAGATTCTCAAGGAATTGGCGCGACGTCACGACGTCATCGTCACCGTCGGCGGCGCCTCGGTCGGCGATCACGACCATGTCCGCGGCGCGCTCGAAGACGCTGGCGGCCAGCTCGATTTCTGGAAAATCGCGATGCGTCCGGGCAAACCGCTGATCGCCGGGACGATCGGCGATGCGACCCTGCTCGGCCTGCCCGGCAATCCGTCGTCGGCCTATGTCACCGCAACGTTGTTCCTCCTCCCGCTCGTCCGTCACCTCGCCCGCGCGCGCGATCCTTTTCCCGCCGTGCATCGGGCGCCGATCGCCGGCGCGCTGGCCGAGGGTGGGACGCGCCGCGACTATCTGCGCGCGCGACTCGAAGGGGGGCGGCTGACTCCGCTCTTCGGGCAGGAAAGCGGACTCACGCTGCCGCTTGCATCGGCCAATGCCCTGCTGATCCGCGACATTGGCGCGCCGGCCCGCGCCGCGGGCGACATGGCGGACTATATCGTCATCGCTTGACAAGTTCCGCTTTGTTCCACTATCGTTCTCCCTATGTCCGGAATTGGCATCATGGAGAACGACCGATGTTGACCGCAAAGCAGCATGAGCTGCTCCACTTCATCCAGGAACGTCTCGACACGAGCGGCATCTCGCCATCGTTCGAGGAGATGAAGGAGGCGCTAGGCCTGAAGTCGAAATCGGGCATACATCGCCTGATAAGCGCCCTGGAAGAAAGGGGTTTTCTCCGTCGCCTGCCCAATCGCGCACGCGCGCTGGAGGTGCTCAAGATGCCCGAGGCTGCGAAAGCCACCGCGCCGGTACGCGAAAATATCGTCCCCCTCCGCAAGACGCCCCCGGCACTCAAGCCGATCGCGGCCAACGACATCATCGAGGTTCCGCTGCACGGCAAGATCGCCGCCGGCGTCCCGATCGAGGCTTTCGAGGATCACAACAACCTCGCCGTCCCCGCCGCGTTGCTCGGTTCGGGCGAACATTATGCGCTCGAAGTGTCGGGCGACTCGATGGTCGAGGCGGGCATCTTCGACGGCGATTATGCGCTGATCCAGAAAGCGAGCACCGCGCGCGAAGGCGACATCGTCGTCGCGCTCGTCGACGGGCAGGACGCGACGCTCAAATATTTCCGCCGCGAAGGACAGATGATCCGGCTCGATCCGGCCAATGCCGCCTACGAACCGCAGCGCTACCCCGCCGATCGCGTCATCGTGCAGGGCCGCCTGTCGGGATTGCTTCGTCGTTACCACTAAGCTGCTGCGGCAAACGCCACGGATGCCCGTCGCCCGCTTTTAGCGTGGCGACGGCTTCGGGCTTTTCGCCCAGATAAAGCGCCAGTCCGCCGCTTGTCGCGAGGCTGTCGCGGTCGATCGTCATCCAGCGCCCTACGCATTCGTGCGGTAGCCAGCGGTCGCTGATCACGACGTCGGCGGCGGCGCAGGCTGCTGCCATTTCCGCCCCGTCGATCCGGTCGCGGCCGCGCGAGGCGAGGATGATACGCCGCGCGGCCCCCTCACCCTGGCTCCAGCGGCAGAAATCGCGATTGCATTCGACATGATCGAGACCGGTGAGGGCCGCTAGCGGGGCATCGACCCCGGCGGCTTCGGCCATGCTGTCACGCACATAGTCGCCCGCCCTGTCGCGGAGCAGCGCATAGCTGCCATCGGGCAACGCCGCCGCGATATGGCGGCCGTCACCGGTGACCAGCAGGCCGGGGCGCGGCTGGACAAGCAGCGCCGCCATGCCGATCGCCAGCGGCACCGCACCGGCACGGCGCCACCCTGTCTTCCAAAGCAGCAACCAGAGTCCCCCGAATACCGCCAAGGCAAAGCCCCAGCGCGGAAAACTCGGCATCATGGCGACCGCACCCGGTGCATCGGCGACGGCGTGCGCCAGCGCGATCAGCGCGAGCAAGGCCTGTTGGGTGATCCACCAGAAGGGGGCGCCGAGCCCGACGCTGTCGAACAGCAAGGCGAGCGCCTCGGTGGGCATGATGACAAAGGTCGTCAGCGGTATCGCGACCACATTGGCGAGCGCACCGTACAGCCCCGCCTTGTGAAAATGGAATAGTGCGATCGGCGCGAGTGCGATCTCGACGGCCAATCCGGTGATCAGCAATCCCACCACGCCGCGTCCCAAACGGATCACCGCCGACTCTTCCCGCCGGGCGAGGAAGGCGCGCATCGGCCGACTTTCATGCAGCGCAATGATCGCGGTGACCGCCGCGAAGCTCAACTGGAAGCTTGGTCCGGCGAGCGATTCGGGGCGCCAGATCAACACGATCAGCGCGCCCGCCGCAACAAGCCTCAGGGTCAGCGCCTCGCGGCCCATGAGGAAAGCGACGAGCACGAGCAGTGCGGCGATGAACGAACGCAGCGTCGGCACCTCGGCCCCGGCGAGCAACGTGTACCCGCCGCCGGCGAGCGCCCCGGCGGCCGCGGCGAGCGGCAGAACGTAACCCGCCAGAGCCAACTTCCGGCTCAGCGCGAGGAGCCGCATCGTGAGCAACATCGCAAAACCGACGACCGCGGTCACATGCAACCCGCTGATCGACAGGAGATGCGCCAGTCCGCTGCGGCGCATCGCCTCCTCATCCGCTTCGCTGATCGCGCCGCGATCGCCCGTCACCAGCGCCGCGGCAATGCCCCCCGCCGACCCGTCGATCTGACTGTGGATATGCGCGCTGAGCCGCGCGCGCAGCGGCGGCGTTGCCTCCCCGGCCCCCGGCGCGCGCGAAACGTCGCCCAGCACGGTCCCGACGGCGCCGATCCGGTCAAACCACGCCCGCTGCGCAAAATCATACCCCCCAGGCAGGCTCGCCGTCGGCGGCGGCATCAGGCGCGCCCTGACCCCGATCGTTTCGCCTTCGGTAAGCGTCGCCGCCTGTTCGCTGCTGAGCGTCAATCGCACGCGCGGCGGCAGGTCGGCACGGTTCTGCGGCAGCGCGAGAATGCGAATTTGCCCCTTGGCGGGCAAAGGTTCGGCGCGCTCGACGATCGCGGAGAATTCGGTCACGACCGGTCCCGCCAGCACCGGCGCCGCGACCCAGACGGCACGCGTCCAGATGAGCAGCACGCCCACCGCCATCACGCCGCACCCCACGACAACAAACCGCCCAAGGCGGCTCTGCCAGCCGATCAGCAGCCCGCCGCACAGGCCGCCTGCGAGCAAGAGCAGCAATCCGATCCAGTGCGCCTTCGCGGGCAGCGCGAACCACGCCGCGACACCGGCGCCGAGCGCGACGGGCAGCCAGAGCCCGATCCGCTCGCGCTCCGCCTCCAGCCGCGCTTCCAGCGCGTCGCCCGCGCCGCGCCAGATACTTGTCCAGCGTGCGGCAATGGGCGTTTGAAGCTGCCTTGTCGCCATGCTAGGGGCTCCCCCGATCGCCGCCCAGAAGGGCTGCAAATTGAGTGAAAGAGGCCATAGTGGCAACCGAAAACCAAACCAAAGTGGCAGAAGCGACCCCCGAGGCGACCGGCGCCGACGTCGTGACGCGCTTTGCGCCCTCGCCGACCGGCTATCTGCACATCGGCGGCGCACGCACCGCCTTGTTCAACTGGCTGTTCGCGCGGCATCATGGTGGGAAATTCCTGCTGCGGATCGAGGACACCGACCGTGCGCGCTCGACCGACGCGGCGATCGACGCGATCATCGACGGGATGGAGTGGCTCGATCTCGATTGGGATGGCGAGACGGTGTTCCAGTTCGCGCGCGCGCCGCGCCATGCCGAGGTTGCGGCGGAACTGCTCGCGAAAGGCGAAGCCTATCGCTGCTACCTGACGCAGGACGAACTCGCCGCGATGCGCGCCGAGGCCCAGGAAAAGCGCCTGCCCTTCCGCGTTCGCAGCCCGTGGCGCGACCGCGACGACGGCGACCCGTCGGTGCCGCACGTCATCCGCCTGCGCGCGCCGCAGGACGGCGCGGCAACGATCGCCGACAAGGTCCAGGGCGATGTCACCGTCCAGAACGCCGAGCTCGATGATTTCGTCCTGCTGCGCAGCGACGGCACGCCGACCTATATGCTCAGCGTCGTCGTCGACGATAATGATATGGGCGTGACGCACGTCATTCGCGGCGACGACCATCTCAACAACGCATTCCGCCAACTCGCGCTGATCCGGTCGATGAACTGGCGCGAGCCCGTTTATGCGCATGTTCCGCTCATCCACGGCGCCGACGGCGCGAAGCTGTCGAAACGCCACGGGGCGCTCGGGGTCGACGCCTATCGCGATGAAATGGGCTATCTGCCCGAAGCGGTGAACAATTATCTCCTCCGCCTCGGCTGGGGACATGGCGACGACGAGATCATCAGCCGCGAACAGGCGACCGAGTGGTTCGACCTTGCCCATGTCGGCCGTTCGCCGTCGCGTTTCGATTTCAAAAAGCTCGAGAATCTGAACGGCCATTATCTCCGCGAGGCCGACGATGGCCGGCTCGCCGATCTGGCCGCGCCGCGGGTCGAAAAGCTGGTCGGCCGCGCGCTGGACGGCCTCGACCGCGACCTGCTGACGCGCGCGATGGAGTCGCTGAAACCGCGCGCCAAGACGCTCGACGAAATCGCCGATGGAGCAATTTTCCTGTTCCAACCCGACCCGTTGCCGGTGGACGAAAAGGCGGCCGAGGTGCTAAAGGCCTCGCCCGAAGGCCTGCTTGCTGCTGTGACAGCGCGGCTGCGCGGGCTGAACGACTGGACGATAGAAGAGCTGGATGCGGCCGTGCGCGCCGAAGCCGAAGCCGCCGAACTGGGGCTCGGAAAACTCGCGCAACCCCTACGTGCTGCCCTAACCGGCCGAACCATTTCCCCGGGAATTTTCGACGTGCTGCTGTTGCTCGGACGAGATGTCAGTCTGGCCCGACTTGACGCAGCGCAACATTATCCGGCAGGGGCGTAGCCACTCTCTCTCCCCGCCGTCAGTACAGGGAATAAAATATGACCGACACCGCGAAAATCACGCTGGGCGACATGACCGTCGACAGCCCTGTCCTGTCGGGCACCGTCGGCCCCGACGTCGTCGATATCCGCAAATTCTACGCCCAGACCGGCGCGTTCACCTATGACCCCGGCTTCACCTCGACCGCGAGCTGCGAATCGCAGATCACCTATATCGACGGCGACGAAGGCGTGCTGCTCCACCGCGGTTATGCGATCGGCGATCTCGCCGAACATTCGAGCTTCATGGAAACCTGCTACCTGCTGCTCAACGGCGAACTGCCGAATGCGCAGGAACTCGCGGATTTCGATAACACGATCACGCGCCACACGATGCTGCACGAACAGCTCGCGACCTTCTATCGCGGTTTCCGCCGCGACGCGCACCCGATGGCCGTCATGTGCGGCGTCGTCGGCGCGCTTTCGGCCTTCTACCACGATTCGACCGAGATCCACGATCCGCACCAGCGGATGATCGCCAGCCACCGGCTGATCGCCAAAATGCCGACGATCGCCGCGATGGCGTATAAATATTCGGTCGGCCAGCCCTTCGTCTATCCCGACAATTCGCTGAGCTACACGGGCAATTTCCTGCGCATGACTTTCGGCGTCCCTGCGGAACCCTATGAGGTGAACCCGGTCGTCGAACGCGCGCTCGATCGCATCTTCATTCTCCACGCCGATCACGAACAGAATGCGTCGACCTCGACCGTCCGCCTTGCCGGCTCGTCGGGCGCCAACCCCTTCGCGTGCATCGCGGCGGGCATCGCGTGCCTGTGGGGTCCGGCGCATGGCGGCGCGAACGAGGCCGCGCTCAACATGCTGCGCGAAATCGGCCGCCCGGAACGCATTCCCGAATATATCGCGCGCGCGAAGGACAAGGACGATCCGTTCCGCCTGATGGGCTTCGGTCACCGCGTCTATAAAAACTACGACCCGCGCGCGACCGTGATGCAGAAGACGGTGCGCGAAGTTTTCGAAGCGCTGAAGGTCAACGATCCGGTGTTCGAAGTTGCGCTGCAGCTCGAAGAAATGGCGCTGAACGATCCCTATTTCATCGAGAAGAAGCTGTTCCCGAACGTCGATTTCTATTCGGGCGTGATCCTGTCGGCGATCGGTTTCCCGACGACGATGTTCACCGCGCTCTTCGCGCTCGCCCGCACCGTCGGCTGGGTCGCGCAGTGGAACGAAATGATTTCGGACCCCGCACAGAAGATCGGCCGCCCGCGCCAGCTCTACACCGGCGCGGCGCATCGTCCGTTCGTCCCGGTCGGCAAGCGTTAAGCGCCCACAAAATCGGAAATTTCGAACGGCGGCGCGGGCGACTGTGCCGCCGTTTCGATTCAGGCGTCGCGCGCCGGCAGGCTCAGCGTGAAGCGCGCGCCCTGCCCCGGCGCACTGTCGACGGTCAGTTCGCCGTCCATCGCGCGTGCCAGGCGGCGGGCGATATAGAGGCCGAGGCCCGAACCGCCGCTGTCGGTGCGGCCGAGCCGCTCGAACTTCTCGAACACCACGGCCTGCTGCTCGGCGTCGATCCCCTGCCCCTGGTCGGCGACGGTCACCATCGCGCGGTCGCCTTCGCGGTTCACGCGGATCCATATCAGCGAATTTTCGGGCGAATAGCGGATCGCATTGCCGAGCAGGTTGAGCAGCACCTGCAAAACGCGGCGGAACTCGCCGGTGGCCGGCGCCCGGTCGTCGGTGCGCGGCGCGTCGATGCGGATGCCTTTTTCCTCGGCCTTCATGCCGAGCAGGCCGACCGCGCGGCGCGCGAGATCCCCCAAGTCGATTTCGTCGCGCGCGGCCTTGAACCCGGGGCGCTCGATATTCTGGAGATCGGCAAGATCGTCGACGAGCCCAAGCAGATGCCGCCCCGCATGCGCGATATCGCCGGCGTAGCGTGCATAATCGGCGCGGATCGGCCCATCGAACTGCCCCGAAATCGTCTCCGCCGTCGCGATGATCCGGCTCAGCGGACCGCGCAGCGCGCCATCGATACGGCGGCCGAATTGCGGATCGGACAGCGGGAGCGATCCGAACGCCGGATCGACGAGCGCGCCCGTCTTTTGTTCACCCCCCGATGGCGCTTCGGTGACGACCGCACTCCCGCGAAAGCCGGTGAAGCGCCCGGTCGCATCGAACAGCGCTTCACCGGCAAGCGTCATC
>NZ_DATFFD010000012.1:0-8874 GCF_035250425.1 Sphingopyxis sp. | reverse complement strand
TTATGGTCGACATGGCTGGTGCGATCGCCTGAGAAGGCGAAGACGGCGGCCGTGCCAAAGCCTGCGTCGCTCGACACCCCGGCGTCAATGAACAGGCTCGACTTCGACTGGCGCAGCACGCGCGTTTCGACGGTGCAATCGCCGCCGACCGGGCCGACAAAGCTGATCTGCGCATAACGCAGCGGCGTGTCGGTCGGATGGAGCGCCATCGTGCCGGCGAGCGCGACCGCCGAGCTGATCCCGCCATAGGCGGTGCGGCCTTGCATCCATCCTTCGTCGATATGTGCCTTGGCCACGCCCTCTTCGGTGCGCAGCGTCGAAAGCAGCGCGTCGAGCGCGCTGGGGGAGGTCGTCATCTTGCGGTTATTCCTCGATCTGGAAGGTCAATCCGGCGTGCGCGGTCAGCCGTGCGATCAGCGCCTCGCCGAGCAGCGCGCCCGGCGTCCACACACCGCCGTCGCCCTTGTTCGCGAGCAGCGCGATCCCCGTTTCGGCAAGCATCTTCGACGTCGAGCCATAGCCGGGGTCGCGGTCGCCCTGAACGCTCGCGCGCACTGTGGTGCCGTCGGGATATTCGCCGATGAACAATATGTCGTAAAAGCCGTTCTTGCGCTCTTCCTTGCTCGGCCCTTCGCCGGGCTTGAGCGTCGACTCACCAAAGGGATTCGCCTTTGCCATCGCTTCGGCCATCGCTTTTCCGGCGTCGCCGATCGTCGTCATCACCATCTCGTCGTACACAAGATCTTCGCCCCACGGATGGCCGAGCAGGAAATTGGTGCGATGGACATTTTTGGTGTTGATCGGGGCCATCACGAAGGGGGCGGTCCAGGTGCCCGTCGCGCTGTCATATTCGGGGATCAGCCCGGTCGGCTGCGACGGGCCTTCGAAACCCGGCGTGAGCGCGAAGGAGGATTTAAGGAGCAGCGCGAGCGAGGGCTTTTTCGCGATGGCTTTGAGCGTTTCGGTGAGGCTCGCGATCGTGCCGCCCGACGCGCCGCCCGCCATCTTGCGCACGCGGCCCTTGACGCGCGGTGCGGGTTTGCCGTGGCGCCTGATGGCTTCGGCTTGCAGGAAATGGACGCCGAGGTCGAACGGGATGCTGTCGAAGCCGCAGCTGAAGGTGATGCGCGCGCCCGATGCCTTGGCGGCGGCCTCATGCATATCGATCATCTCGCGCATCCAGCCGGGTTCGCCGCAAAGGTCGGCATAGGCGGTGCCCGCCTTGACGCAGGCGGCGACGAGTTCACTGCCGTAAAGCTGGTACGGGCCGACGGTGGTCAGGATAACCTCGGTGCGCGCGGCCATGGTATCGAGGCTGGCGGGGTCGCTCGCGTCGGCGACGACGAGCGGCGTGTTCTTCGGCGCGCCGATCAGATCGCGAACCTCGGCGAGCTTGTCGGCGCTGCGCCCCGCCATCGCCCATTTCGGCGCGTCCTTGCGGCCCGCATAATGGGCGCTGAAATATTCGGCGACGAGGCGCCCGGTGAAGCCGGTCGCGCCATAGACGATGATGTCGAACTCGCGGGTCCCCGCCATGGCCATCCTCCCTTTACGTAAACGTCAAGACGGCACGCTAACCTGTTTATGGCGCGGTGCCAAGGGGCGAGGGGAGAGGGCAGGTTTCGACCAGTTGCTGCCATTAGGGCTTCTCACCCCGTTCGCATCGAGCGAAGTCGAGATGCCCCTCAGACTAGGCGATGCGTCGATGGGTGTCTCGACTTCGCTCGACACGAGCGGGAAGAGAGGCATGGCTCAAATCGACCGAAAAGCGACGCTTCGTATCTTGTAACTCGTCATTCCCGCGAAAGCGGGAACCCAGTGCGGGGTCAGCCTACGCGCGCTCTGGGTTCCCGCTTTCGCGGGAATGACAAGGGTTGGGAACGTCCTCTCACCACCCCAAAGCCGACGCCGCCTTCAAATAAGCCTTTCCTACATTATCCGGCTGTGCCAGCCCTCGTCCCGGCTATTTCATTTGGTGGATAAAGCGGTTGCTGCCTGGCTAGTGGATGCGGTCATGGCGGAGCGTGCCGGGCGTGTCCCGCACGCAGCGAGGTCGCAATCGGGCGACGCATAAGGCTGAACTTCCCTGAACTTTGGAATGATCGCGCGTGCTTGCGCCGACCGGGTCCAGTATCCAACCCGGGATCACGGATAGGCCAGCGCCGGCTCTCCACCCTAAAACGCCGCCTTGTGCAGCGCACTCGCGCCTATAATTTCGGCAGCGTGACGCCCTTTTGCCCCATATATTTGCCCGCGCGGTCGGCGTAGCTCGTCTCGCACGGCTCATTGCCCTGCAGGAAGAGGAACTGGCACGCGCCCTCATTGGCGTAAATCTTGGCGGGCAGGGGCGTGGTGTTCGAAAATTCGAGCGTCACATGGCCTTCCCAACCGGGCTCGAGCGGGGTGACGTTCACGATGATGCCGCAGCGCGCATAGGTCGACTTGCCGAGGCAGATGACGAGCACATCGCGCGGGATACGGAAATATTCGACCGTACGCGCCAGCGCGAAACTGTTCGGCGGGATGATGCAGACGTCGGTTTCGCGGTCGACGAAATTCTTTGGGTCGAAATCCTTGGGATCGACGGTAGTCGAATCGATATTGGTGAAGATCTTGAATTCGGGCGCGACGCGCGCGTCATAGCCGTAGGAGGAGAGGCCATAGCTGATACAGCCGTCGCGGCGCTGCGCCTCGACAAACGGTTCGATCATGCCCTGCGTTTGGGCGGCTTCGCGAATCCAGCGGTCGGAAAGAATGGCCATGCCGCTGTTTGTCGAGGGCGGCGCGATTGCGCAAGCGGTCAGTCAATAAATAGGGACAGTCCCTATTTATTTGAGAAGGCCCAGATCCTTGGGGCCAAAGGCCGCGGGCAGCAGTTCGCTGAGCCTGTAGGTCTTGACCGTCTTTCCGTCACCCGACGCGCAATGGACGAGGATATCGGTTTTCGACCGTTCGGCGGCTTCGTTGAGGATCTGGCGACAGCGGCCGCACGGGCTGACCGGGTCGGTGCCGGTGAGCGCGTCGCCTTCGGGGTGGCCGCCGACGATCGCGACCTCGGCGAGCTCGCCGATCCAGCCCTCGTTGGCGATCTTCGCCACCGCCGCGGTTTCGGCGCAGAGGGTGAGGCCATAGCTCGCATTCTCGACGTTCGCGCCGGTGACGACATCGCCATTTTTGAGCAGCAGCGCGGCGCCGACGTGGAAGCCAGAATAGGGCGCGTAGGCGCGGCTTGCAGCGTCGCGGGCAGCCTCGATTAACGCATCGCGTGTCTCACTCATCGCATATCTCCTTGCGGGCGCAGCGCGTTCCAGCCGACGGTGCCCTCGGCGCCCGACAGGCGGACATAGTCATTCGCCTGCCACATCGCCCAGGGGTGCGCGCCATAATCGGGTTCGAAGAAATCGCGGCGCAGCCAGGTGGTGCGCGCGATGCCCTGTGTCACCTTGTAATCGCTCTCGAACGCCGGGCCGGGCGCGATGACGCTCTGTTTGCCCATATGCGCCTCGATCTGCGCGAGAAAAGTGGCGAGTTCTGACAGCAGTAGCGCGCGCGTCGGCCGGTCGGGGCAGCGATCGTCGTAATCGAGCCACACCACGGCGGGGAGCGCGTCGGCGCGGCGCGGGACGTGGCGGATGAAATTGGCGGCCTGGTCGGTCGCGAGCTGGCAGAGGCTGTAGCGGTGGATCGCGCCCGCCTGCACGCCGGCATCGCGGGCAGCGGTCATATTGCGGGCGAACTTCGGGTCGACCGCGGCGGACCCGTCGGTTCCCATGATATAGGCGAAATCGGCGCCCGCGGCCTTGACCGATCCCCAACGGACATCGCCGTTGCCCGCGTCGATCGTCACCCCCTGCGTCGGATAGAGCGCGCGGTCGGGGGTCCAGCGCGCGGCCCACCACAAAGCGAGGCCGGCGGCGAGAAGCAGGAGTACGATAACGGCGCCGATCCGGCGCAGCAGCCGCGCGATTGCGGCGCGCCACGCGCCCGCGGTCTTCGCCGTCTTTCCGCCCCTGATTGCCCCCGTTGCCATCCTCAGCCCTTGATGTGCAGCACGCAGATCAGCGTGAACAATCGTCGCGCCGTGTCGAAATCGACCGCGATCTTGCCGTCGAGCCGGTCCATCAGCATCTCGGCCGCCTCGTTATGCAGGCCGCGGCGCGCCATGTCGACGGTCTCGATCTGCTGCGCGGTCGAGGTCTTGATCGCCTGATAATAGCTATCGCAGATCGCGAAATAGTCACGGATCGGCCGGCGGAAACGCCCGAGACCGAGGATGATCGCCTCGAGCGGTGAGCCATCTTCGCGTGAAATTTCAAATATCAGGCGGCCATCCTCGACACGCAGCATCAAGCGGTAGGGGCCGGCATAACCATCCGCGTGGCCGCGCTGCGGCACGAATTTATTGTCCTCGATCAGATCGAAGATCGCGACGCGGCGTTCCTGCTCGACATCGGGATTGCGCCAGACGATCGACCCCTCGTCGAGTTCGACCGAAATGATCCGCTGTTTCGAGGGGTCTGCGTCGCTCATGCTGTCCGTGCTTCTACTTGGGCTGCGGCGAAGGGCAAGGGGGCGACTAGTTCCCCGGGAGGGGGCATTGCCTATCGCTCCCAAAACTATCCCCGAACGCTCCACAGCGGGCACGACCGTAGCGATCATCGTCGTTGCATATGGTTTCAAGCGGTCCCATTATATTTCGCCATGCCCGAACTCGCCCTGATCCCGACCCCGGCCAACACCGGGGATGAACGCCAATTACCCCGTAATATCGAGGCTGAGGCCGCGTTTCTCGGTGCGATCCTGATCGACAACCGAGTCGTCGAGGACTTGCCCGTCGCGCTCAACCCCGAGCATTTCTTCGAACCGCTTCACGGCCGCATTTTCCAGCAGACGATGGCGCTGATCGAGCGCAACAGCATCGCGACCCCGGTGACGCTCAAGCCCTATTTCGAGGCCGACGAGGCGATGAAGGCGGTTGGCGGCGTCGGTTATCTCGCGCAGCTCACCGGCAGCGGTGCGGGTCTGATCGGCGCGCGCGATTTTGCGCGGCAGATTTTCGACCTCGCGCTGCTCCGCGAACTCGCGGGTGTCGGGCGCACGCTCGTCGACAATGCGCTCGACACCAGCGAACGCGTCGATCCGCAGGCGCAGATCGAGGAGGCCGAAACCGCGCTCTACCGTGTCGCGGGGGGCGAGGCCGAGATGGGGTCGGTCAAAAGCTTCAACCAGGCGAGCCTCACTGCGCTGCAGGCGGCCGAGCGCGCGCTCAATTCGGGCGGCCATTTGTCGGGTATCACCACCGGCATCGGCAGCATGAACGCCAAGATCGGCGGCATGCACAACAGCGACTTGATGATCCTCGCGGGACGTCCGGGCATGGGCAAGACCTCGCTCGCGACCAACATCGCGTACAACGCCGCCGAGCGTTTTCGCCGCGACGAGGATGACGGCATCCCGCCCGAGAAGAATATGGGTGCGAAGGTCGCCTTCTTCAGCCTCGAAATGTCCGCCGACCAGCTTGCGACGCGCGTGCTTGCCGAACAATCGGGGGTGTCGGGCGAAGCGCTGCGCATGGGCAAGATCAGCAAGGAGCAGTTCCAGCAGCTCAGCCGCGCGGCGCAGCAGCTTCAGACTCTGCCGCTGTTCATCGACGACACGCCGGGCCTGACGATCGCGGGCCTGCGTACGCGCGCGCGGCGCCTGCAACGGCGTCACGGCATCGGCTTCGTCATCGTCGACTATCTCCAGCTGTTGCAGGGTTCATCGAAGAGCGGCGACAATCGCGTCCAGGAAATTTCGGAAATTTCGCGTGGTTTGAAGACGCTGGCGAAGGAACTTCATGTCCCGGTGATGGCGCTGTCGCAGCTCAGCCGTGCGGTCGAAAGCCGCGAAGACAAGCGGCCGCAGCTCTCCGACCTTCGTGAATCGGGCTCGATCGAGCAGGACGCCGACATGGTGCTCTTCGTGTTCCGCGAGGATTATTATGTCGCGGCGAAGGAGCCGAAGCGCCCGGTCGAGGGCGACGATGTGAAGATTCACGCGCAGCATGAGGAATGGGCGGCCGAAATGGAGCGCGTCTTCGGCCTGGCCGAAGTGATCGTCGCGAAATCGCGCCACGGTTCGACGGGCAAGATCCGCATGCACTTCGAGGCGAAGACGACGAAGTTCAGCGACCTCGCCGACGATAGTATGGCGTTCGAGGATTATGAGTAAGGCGAACTAAGCCCGTCATCCCGGCGAAGGCTGGGATCTCTCCGTCAAATTGGAACGCGACGTTGAGACCCCGGCCTTCGCCGGGGTGATGGATTGTCAAAACGCCGGGTCGTTCGCAGGATCGTCGTCGATCGGCGACACCACTTCGTGGATGCCGCACTCGGTCTTGTCCCAGCCGCGCCAGCGGCCCGATCGCGGGTCTTCGCCCGGCTTGACCTTCGACGTGCAGGGGGAGCAGCCGATCGAGGGATAGCCTTCGGCCTCGAGCGGGTGGCGCGGCAGGTCGTGCGCCTCGAAATAGGCGTCGAGCTCTTCGCGCGTCCAGTTGGCGAGCGGGTTGAATTTCAGGCGGCCGGTCGAGCCGTCAAGTTCGAATCGCGCGAGGCCCTGCCGCGTCGACGACTGGAAACCCTTGCGGCCGGTGATCGAGGTGTCGAAATCGGTCAGCGCCTTTTCGAGCGGCTTGACCTTGCGGATTTCGCAGCAGCCGTCAGGGTCGTACGACCAGCGCAGTTCGGTCGCGTCCTTCGCGGCGAGATCGTCGGCGTCGGGGGTCAGGTTGACGATGTTGAGCCCGAGCTTCGCGGCGAGGGTGTCGCGATAGGCGAGCGTTTCGGGGAAATGCTTGCCGGTGTCGAGGAACAGCACCGGCATGTCGGGCGCAACCCGCGTCACCAGATGCAGCAGCACCGCGCTTTCGGCGCCGAAGCTCGAGACGATTCCGGTCTCGCCGAGCAACCCCGCACCGATCACGCTCGTCACCACTTCGGCGGCGTCCTGGCCGCGGAAGAGGTTGTTGAGGCGGATGACGTCGGCCTGTGTGAAGCGCGGCGCCACGTCGATCCGGTCGCGGGTGCGGTCTGCGGGTGCGGATTTGCTAGCCATGCCGCAATTTCCAGATCGGCACCGCGCCGTCGGCGGCGGCCTGATAATGTTCGGGCCAGCGCGCCAGCGCCGCCTCGACATCGGCCGAATTTAGCTCCTTCTCGGGCGCGAACGTATCGAAACCGCAGCGCTTCATATAAGCGATCTGGTCGACGAGCACGTCGCCCTGCGCGCGCAACACGCCAGCATAGCCCGCCTCGCGCAGGATGCGTGCCGACGAATAGCCGCGGCCGTCGCGGAATTTCGGGAAGGCGACTTCGATCAGCGCGAGCCGGTCGAGATGCGGAATCAGCGCGCGTGCGTCCTCATCGGGTTCGAGCCGCACCGCGGTCGCGTTCGACTGCGACAGGAAGGCGTCGAGCGTGACCGCGGGTTCTTCGCCGTCGCTATGGATATGCTCAACCATAGATCGCTTCCTTGAAGGGGGCCATGCCGACGCGGCGGAAGGTGTCGACGAAACGCTCGCCTTCGGTCCGCTCGGTGAGATATTTGTCGGTGACGCGCTCGATCGCATCGACGATGCCGTCCTCGTCGAAACCGGGACCGGTGATCGTGCCGAGGCTGACGTCCTCCGCGCCCGATCCGCCGAGCGACAGCTGATAATTTTCGGTGCCTTTGCGGTCGACGCCGAGGATGCCGATGTGGCCGGCGTGATGGTGCCCGCAGGCGTTGATGCAGCCCGAAATCTTGAGCTTGAGTTCGCCCAGCTCCTTCTGGCGGCCGAGGTCAGAAAAGCGCGTCGCAATCTTCTGCGCGACCGGGATCGAGCGTGCGTTGGCGAGGCTGCAATAGTCGAGCCCGGGGCAGGCGATAATGTCGCTGATCAGGTCGAGGTTCGGCGTCGCGAGCCCCGCCGCGTCGAGCGCCTGCCACACCGCATAAAGATCGGCCTTGCGGACGTGCGGCAGCACGATGTTCTGCGCGTGGGTGACGCGGAGTTCGTCATGGCTGTATTTTTCGGCGAGGTCGGCCATCAGGTCGATCTGCGCCGACGACGCATCGCCGGGGATGCCGCCGATGGGCTTCAGGCTGATGTTGACGATCGCATGGCCCGAAACCTTGTGCGCGGCGACATTCTGGTCGACCCAGACGGCGAAATCGGGGTCGCTGCGGTCGATTGCGTCGGGCGCCGAGGCGTCGAGCGGCGGCGGCGCGAATTGCGCGGCGATGCGGTCGAATTCGGCCTTCGGCGGGTCGATGCCGAGCGACTTCACATGGACGAATTCTTCCTCGACCTGGCGGCGATATTCGTCGGCGCCCAGCTCGTGGATCAGGATCTTGATGCGCGCCTTGTAGATATTGTCGCGGCGGCCGTAGCGGTTGTAGACGCGCAGGCACGCCTCGGCGTAGCTCAGCATGTCGTCGAGCGGCACGAAATCCTTGATCAGCGGCGCGATCATCGGGGTGCGGCCCATGCCGCCGCCGACGTAGAAAGCGGCGCCGTGGACGCCCTCCTTCTCGACGATCTGGATCCCGATGTCGTGGAGGCGCATCGCGGCGCGATCCTCGTTCGCCGCGATAACAGCGATTTTAAACTTGCGCGGCAAATAGCTGAATTCGGGGTGGAAGCTCGACCATTGGCGGAGCAGTTCGGCCCACGGGCGCGGATCGGTGATCTCGTCGGCTGCGGCGCCCGCCCACTGGTCCGAGCTGATGTTGCGGATGCAATTGCCGCTCGTCTGGATCGCGTGCATTTCGACCGAGGCCAGATCCTGCAGGATTGCGGGCGCATCCTCCAGCTTGATCCAGTTATACTGGATATTCTGGCGGGTGGTG
>NZ_DATFFD010000011.1:0-72432 GCF_035250425.1 Sphingopyxis sp. | reverse complement strand
CAGGCGATCCGAGACATTCGCCTTGATGGCGCCAATGGGGTCGGCCTTGCGGGCACGGGCAGCGGCAACGGCGTCGGGCGACGGGGCGGCGGCGGATCGCGGCGCGCCCACAGCTTGAGGTGGATCGGCCTGATCCACCGCGTCGGCAAGCGAGACAATCCCGATGATTCCGCCCGACGCCCGCGCGTTCGTCTGCATCGGCATGACCGCTTGCTGCCAGTCGCCACTCGCGACGACCGTATGCACCGCTGTCGCTTCGTGGAGCCGGCCCTTGTCGTCGATATAGGGTTGGAAGACGATGCGCAGGACCCGCTCGCGGGTGCGCGCAGGATCGCCGGGCGCTGGTCTTGCGGGCTGCGCGCGCGCAACATGGACAACACTGGTCTTGCCGAAGCGAGGCTCGCCCGCCGCAGGAATATAGTCGCCCCCCTCTCCCCCGCCGGCTATCGATGCGAGCGCTCGGTCGTCGATCGTCCCGCTCGGTGCGCACACGCCGTCAGGAGCGGAGCAAGAAAAGCTCCCTCGCACATTCCCGCCGAGGCTTGCGCAGCTTCCGAGGAGAAGAAGGCCGCTTGTGCCAAGGATGATCGCGGGCGCGCGGCGGAGCCGCCGACGTGGCGCCCTCACGATTTTGCTCCCTTCAACCATTGTTCGAGAAATTCGCGCGGGCGATAGCCTTCGAGCATCGCGCCGTCGCGCCGCACGATCACCGGCGTGCCGCGCAGGTCGTTGCGCGCGGCGAAGGCCTCATTGGCGTCGAGTCCCGAGGTGTTGCAAACAGGCGCGGGGTTGAGAGTTTCGCCGGCATAGACGGCGTGGAGCGCCGCTTCGCGGTCCTTTGCGCAGTAAACGCGATCGGCGATGTCGCGGTTGCCGAGCACCGATATCGGTCGCTCGACAACGCGCACCTTCATGTCGCGGAGGACCTGCGCAAGGGCGCGGCAGTATCCGCAGCGAAAATCGGTAAACACGGTGACTGTCTCGCCAGCCGGGTTGCCCCAGATTATGGCGCCATCTTTCGGCAGTGCTGCCAGTGAGAGCGTGCGCCTCTCCCCTGCCGCGGGCGGGCGTTCGGCCGGCACCGGAACCGCGGCGCTCCGGTTGCCAGTCAGTTCTTCTGCACCGACACCGCTGCTGGCCCGCGCTGCCGCTCCGACCAGCATATCCGGATTCATTTCGAGGAGGCGCGCCGCGGTGATGTCCTGGCGGGTCTCCATATCATAGACGCGCCCGATCACGAGATAGCGGGCGCCGGCGTCGACATAGAAGAGATTGTCTCCCGCGACGATCTCGCACAGGCTGCCAATGGTCGCGCAATCGACCGAGCCGATCGCCGTCTTGGGAAGCCTCTCCTTCAGCAGCGCGCGAACCTTGCCTTCGCTCACGGCAGCGTCCGCCGCAAGCGCGATCCCTGCAGCGCCAAGCATGACGAGTCCCGCCGCTAGCAGGCGCGAGGGGCGCGCGAGGCCGCGCCGGCGTTCAGTTACGGACATAGACACCCTCCAGAAAAACGATCTCCACATCGATGCCCGTCGGCATCTCGATCACCGGCTGATATTGTTCGGCGCGCTCGATCAGATATTTTGAGACCATGTCGCCGCTCTGGGCGACGCCTTCGCCGAACCCGCCTTCGAGAATTTCCCCTGTCGACAGTTTCTCGCGCTTGCCGTCGGTCGAGATGTTTGTGCCCTGGAAGAGGCTGTTCGCGTTCGCGGAAAAGCCTCGCCCGAAGCCGCCCGCGAGCCCCGCCAGGAAGGCCTGGGTCACCAGCGAGCCCTCGCGCGAGACCACACGTCCCCGCACGCCGGTCTTTCCACCGAAGGCGAGGAAGCCCTTGACCTCGGAAACCGCATATCTGCCGCCCGGCTGCGGACAGGTCATTTTCTGCAGCTTCACGTAGACCTTCTCGGCCGACAGATCACCGCGCGCGGCGCCGTTTACGAGGCAACCCTCGATTCGGGTCGTGAGGACGCGCCCGTTCTGGAGAACCGAGCGCGCCGGACCCGTCACGCGAAGGACCACCGGTAGCGGATCGGTCTGACTGTTTACCCCCGCGCTCGCATCAACGCCGACGATGACCTTCGCGCGCGCAAAGCTGTTGGGCGGAAGATAGTTGATGCTGTCGGTATAAAGAGTGTTGCCCTTCTCGACCCGCGACGCCGTCCCGCCCGGTCCGCTCGAGAAGCTGACCAGTTTGACCTCGGGCGGCCCGCCGAGGCCGGCGGTGCCCTTCTGCGCGATCGCTGCCGCGTCGGGGCGCTGATAGGCTTGGGGACCTGCGGGCCCGTAGAGTGCGCCCGGACCGGGAGCGGGCGCCGGGCTCCGCCTCTCGTTGACCTGTCGGCGCAACTGCTCGTTCTCCGACTGATAAGCGGAGAGCACACGCTGGCCATCGGCCTGCATCGCCTGGTTCTGGCCCTTGAGCGCCTCGACTTGTGCGGTCAGCTGCTCCAGCCTTCGGTTTTGCCCGTCGACTGACTTGAGCCGGTTCTCGGTCGACTGGAACCGGTTCTCGGAGATCGCCATCCACTCCTGCTGAGAAAGATTGCGGTTGACCATGTCCTTGGTCGACACGGCGACCTCGGTGGTGTCATCGCCCTTTGCGGCTCCATCCGATTCATCGCCTGAAAAAATCCAAATAGACGACAGGATCAGGCCGGCACCCGCCGCACCCGCCAGGAGCAGTCGCTGACGACGGCGGATGGCCTCATTGCCGGCAAGGTCGCCCGTGAGGGGCGATACCCCGGTTTCGGCCGTTTCGGCGACTGGTTGGCGATTGCGCTTCAGTAAATTGGCAAGAGACATGGACTCACCTTCCAGTCTGGGACACGAGATAGGCGGTTGTCGCCTTCCCCGGGGGCAGCGTCTTCTCTGCGACCGAAACCGCTAATGCGCTGGCCGGAGCCACCATCGCTTCGGTCAGTTCGATGGCCTGATCGCTCTTATTTTCGATGCGGAGGACTTTCCCCGAGAGGTCCGCGCCGCGATATTCAGCCACGAGCTGGACCTTGAGCGGGCCGACATTGACGGGCGTCAGGCTGCGCTGGCGCATCTCGTAGCCGTCGACGATCGCGCCCGTATACATCGCCTGAACTAGCTCGATGGCCGCATCTTGCGGGCCGCGCGATGCCGAGGGCTTCTCCTCGGCCGCGCGCTCGTTCGCGATCGCGGGATTGGAGATGAAGACCTGGACTGCTTGATCGCCATCGACCCGGCACACGAATTTGTAGACATAGCCGCGCTTGCTCGTCGCGAAGAAGGACAGCGCCGGGCGTGCAAACCCATCTGGCACGGACAGATAAATATCGCCCCGTACCGGCTCGTTGACGACCGAGAAATCGTCCGTCGGATTCCCCGTCGAGATTTTCGAGACCGAGGCGAACTCGTCTTCAACGAGGCTGATCCGTGTCAGATCGCGCGCCGATGCCGTGCAATCGACTTGGCTGCTGTCGGACGCCATAACTGTCTGGTCGGCCCAAGCTGGTGCGGCCGCGACCATGACGGCGGCGGCCACCAGTCCCGCGCCCGCGAAACGGCTGAGTTGGCATTGGTTGCGCGAAAGGAGGACAGCGCCGGCGCTGCCCATGGCGATGACCGACATCATGAATTTGTCCCCTTGTCGGGCGTCACCATTCCGAAGCCGATGAGCTTCAGCGACAGCCCGAAATATTCCCAGTCGTACTGAAAGGTCCGGTTCTCGCTCGAAACGACCTTGTTGCCGACGATTGTGTGGAGTTCACCGGTCACCTTGGAGCGCAGGTTCGCCGTATCGATCTCCATCTTTTCGATCGTGAAGAATTGCGCAATCGATGATCCGCGCTGCTCGCTGACGATTTTCATCAGGTCCGCCTTGATCCGACCCTGCATGCGCGGCGCGGTGATCTCGAGAACCTCGTTCATCCAATATTCGAGATTCTGAGGGCTGCGATCGAGCGTCAGCACGACGGTGTCGCGCGTGATCATCTCGAGATATTGGCGGCTAACTCCGGCAGAACTGACCGTCAGTGGCGAGCGAAGGACCGGCTGGAGGACGACCTCCCGGTCGCGGGAGATGGTCGTGAGGAACAGCCCGGCCGAAGTTGCGGCGAGCGCGGCGGCGGCGACCGCCAGCCAATTGCGCTGCCGCAGGATACGCTGGCTGTGCGAATGGCTGAATGCGAGTTCCATGTCAGCCGGCCATCAGGCGCAAGTATGAGGGTGGTGTGGCTCTCAGCCCGGTGAACCCGGACGGGAGATGCCAATAGGCCATGTGCAGAAGCCATGACGTCGCCCGGCCTGCCTTAGCTTTCCTGAGACCCCACCAGCCTGCACCCGAGAGAAACATGCCGATAAGGATATGCTGAGACAAAATTCCCCATGCGAATGGGATTACCATCGCCAGGAACTCATCCAGCGTCCACAGCCCGATCAGCTCGGGATCGTCCAGATGAGTCGGAATGACGTACTTGTCCGCGGCCATTGCACCACCCTCTCCTTGGATCGGCCGAAGCTGCCACCTCGACCGGTCGCGGGAACTTTCAAATCGTCGCGGTCACCGTCGAAGTGACGATCGGGATCCCGGTGCCGGCGCCGACGCCAACACCGACGGGGATTGCGATTTGGCCCATCGAGAACCGTCCCGATGCGAGGGCGACGATCCCGCCCGCCAGCGACAGGACAGTGATGATCTTGCCGCCCGAGCCCTCAAGGAAATCGGTGAACGTGTTGAGGGCCGTATCGAACGTCGTGTCGGCGCCTGCGAACGCTGGGCCGGACGTCCAGACGAAGAGAAAAAGGACGAGCAGAGCGAGGGCGATCGCCAGCTCCGCGCGTCCAACATTGCTTCGAACAAGTTGCATGGTGGGTTTCCTTCACATCAAGGCGCGAACAACCGCGTCCAAGGAGAAGCTCACCAATCCACTCCCTTCCGGACAAGCGGCCAACGGACACGCAATCCGAATCGACGGCCGTGACCGTGGTTTTTCTTTCAAAAGACACTGAATTCGGGGCGCTTTGCCCCGACCCAAGGGACAGGTTGCCCCTCGGGAAAGGGCGCGATGGCCGCCGATCCGGGGCGCTTTGCCCCGCAATTGCGGACAGAAGGCCATCCCGGTAGATTCGCGCCTGCGGACTCGGGTTTTGTTAACCATTCGAAGTTCAACAAAGTGGGATCGGGGCTGACGCTTGCGGGGGGCACGCTTGTGAACAGGGTCAAATGGGAACGTGGCGTTTATGCCCGCTGACGCTCAAAACTATGCGCTCGAAATATCTGAGCCCTTGTTCCGGCTCACGACGGAGGGCATCCGCCTGCGCTCGAACGAGACGCGTTCGCACGAGAGCCTTTCAAGCCTGACGTTGCATCTCGCGGGCACGAACCCCGACATGGCGACCCATGATACCGACGTCCTTCGCCATCATCTGAAGCTCATACCGGGGAGCGGCAACATAGCTGTCCTGATGGCCCTGCCGGCGCGCTATGTGGACCGGCTCGCGGCGATCGGGACCAGCCTCGAGAAACGGGTTGGCCACCGTCTCACGTCCGAGGATACGCTTTCGCTTCTCCTCTTCGACTATGTTGTCGAACAAAAGGCCGCGCGCGTGCTCGATACGCTGGGGCTTGGCCGATCCGATAACCCGGAACCCGGCCACGACGATACCTCGTGCTCCCACTGACAGGCTCGCCCTCGAGGCGCGCCGCGAGTGCCAATCTGGCCCAAACCGCGCTTGCAAAGCCAATTTCTGTATGATTGTCTTTGGTTAACGGAGCGGCATTGGGGGTCGAAATGTCATCTCTAGCCTGGTTTGAGGCGTAGATCGTGGACGCCGGGGAAAGCGGGAATCCGCTCCGCGATTATATTCCGCTGATCCTCGAATCCATGGCTGAGCAGGAAACAGCGCAGCGCGCGCTGGCGCAAAAGACAGGGATCAACAAGACCCGGCTCGGTCTCCTTCTCCATCGCGATCCGGCCAAGCGGTCCGTCATGACACAGCCCGAACTCGAGAAGATCCTGCATGCGCTGGGGACGAACATCGTTCAGGCCTACACCTGCCTCGAGACCTTCCAGGGCCTCGATCTCCTCGATCGCCAACGCTATTCGACGATCATTTCGATGCTTTGCGACATGTTCGCCGAGCTGCCGCGCAAGATCATCGACGCACTCGACGAGATCAACGGCATCGACGGTTCGGAAGTGAAGCGCGATTGGGGCGCACCGCTCCAGCGCGCCGTCGTGAAGAAGGTGGCCGACGAGGTTGTGAAGATCCGCGAGCGCCGCGCGCGCCTTACCGACGGCGATGATTTCGAGCTCTAGGCATCTGACCGTGCGATGCGCGCTCGGGGGCCGGCACGCCTCAAAAGGTCGAGACAGCGGCCGTCCGCTGCCTGGCTGGCGGTACGATCGGCCCGAGCTGTGGGGTGTTGTCCGTCGAGAGAGACACCGCCTGGCGCTGGAGTCCGCTCAGGCGCGACCAGTTCGAGAGGACATTGCCGACATAGTCCTGGGTCTCGCGGATCCGGGGAATCCGGCCGCCGCGAATGCGGCCTGGTCCCGCATTGTAGGCAGCGAGCGCCAGATGATATTGCCCGAACGTGTCGAGCTGCTGGCGCAGGTAGCTAGCACCACCGCGCAAATTGCCCTCGACGCTGTACCGGTCGACGCCGAGACCCGCGGCCGTCGCCGGCATCAACTGTGTAAGACCGAAGGCATTCTTAGGGGAGACGATGGTCGGGTGATACCGGCTCTCGCGAATTATCATCGCATCGAACAACCCGACTGGAATGCCATATTCGCATGCGATCCGGCTCATCATCCCATAGTAGGATGCGCGGCGCAGCTCCGCGTCGGGCCGCAGAAGTCCGGTCGGCCGATAGCCAGAAGATGCGCAGCCTGGAACGAAACGCCAGGTCTCCTCGGAGAGAACCGAACCCGGCCGCATCCACAAGGGTACGGAGATGGCCGACACGGGCGCCACAAGCTCAGGCATGAAAGGCATTCCAGCGCTCCCATCGGCAAGCAAGTTATCTGGATCGCCAGGCATCGCCCACGCCTGCAACCGGGTGCGCAACTGCCGTTCCATCGATTGCGCGTTCGGCCCATAGGCCAGCACTTCAACCCCCGTCACGCGCGGGGCAGCGGCCGTTGCGATATTCGCGGAGCTGCGCGCGCGCGGCGGTCCGGCCATGTCACCCATCTGGATAAGTTCGACGCGCCGCGCCGTTCTCGGTTGGCCTTCATCGCCCCGCGCGGTGGCTGTCCAGCATGTCGCCAGCCCCATCAAATACATAAATGCTGCTCGCATGACGCTTCCTCCGATCTGCCAGATGCAAAGTGGAGATCAGCTACCGGCGATCTGTCAATCCGTCGGGGACGAGCCCACGTTACCAGCGGCAACCGAATTGGAACGTGTCGATGTGGCTGATTCCAAGAAACAGCGATGGCTGTGGCGGCGGGCGGATCACTCTTCCCGCACTCGTCAAGGAGGCGCTCGTTCGATGGTATATCGGTCAGGGTTCACGGGCCGACGAGGATGCCGGGATCATGCTCGTCCAGCAGGCCCGGATCGGCGAACGGTGGATCGCCTGTGATTGCCTGGATGACGGTGAAGCGCCACCGATCCTAACGCCCGCCTTCCTGTCCGAGGCGGACACTTATTATCTGCGCCGGTTGACGAGTGCAAAACGTCCGGAGCACCGGGCGAATTGCCCGTTCTTCCGCGAGCAGGCGACCAACCGGCTATCCGAGGTCCGGACCCACGACAGCCCGACCGAACCCCCTATCGGCTATTTCGAGGTGTTGCGCCCGGCGCCGGAGAATCTGGCGCAACGCCCGGAAACCGACGCGACCGACGATCGAACCCGTCAGGGGTCGATCCCGCACCTCGCGCGCCTGCTTTGGCGGCTCATGGCCCTCTCTGGGCTCAATCATTGCCCGCCGCTCTGCGAGGAGAACCCGGAGCGTTCGATTACCCACGAATTCCAACGGCTCGCTTGCACCGCCGCCCGGGTCGAGGTCGCACCGGGTGTCGAGCTCGGCCGCGCCTTCTGGACGCATGCGCAGCCGCTCCACAGCAATCGCGTCTATGCCGCGCTCCGCACGCTCGCGCCGCGATGGCCTCGCGGCCACGTCCCTCAGGCCTTTCTTGCTCTTTTCGCGCGGGAGGTGCGCGGCTCGACGATCGAGGTAGCTGCAGGCCGCCCCGTGGTGCTCGCGAACCGGGTCCAGTCGCCATCAATCCGGGGAAACCGGATCAAGGGCCCCTACCTGGTCTTGGTCGTCGTCGGCCAATATCCCGAGACCCACGACTTTGCCGCGCTTCGCGGCTATGCCCAGCCGATCTTCGCGGGCAATCGGTTCGTGCCCGTCGATTCAGAGTTTGAGCGTCTCGTGCTCCAAGAGCTGCTCGCCCTCCGACGCACACTCGACCGCGCTGGATGGACCCTTGCGCTTGAGAAGCCGCTGTTTGACACACTGACGCCGCTCGGAGCATGTCGACCTGATTTCTTGCTCGAAGCGCACGCACGCGACACCGGGGAGATACGACGGATCGTGGTCGAGGCGATGGGATCACGTGATCCGGAATACCTTGCTTCCAAAGCCCTTACTTACCCACGAATGAAGCAGATTGCGCCGGTTGCTCTGGTTTCCTCCGCCGATGTTGAAGCTCGGCATGTCGGAGAGATCGTTCGCAGCACATTAGCGATTTAGCGATTTGGAACATCGAAGATTGTTCCGCGGCACAGCAAGCCAAAAATGTCATCGATTTCGAACCACTCATTAAGGAGTGGAGCCAACTGCATCCTCTGGGTGAGTGCCTTGCCCATTTGCCGAAAGGCTTCATTTCTACAACGACGGTTTCTACTCGCGTCTGATCAGGAATAGCCGCGTAATCGCCAGTCTCGACGAACCTGAAAAGTGTTATTCGCGGGGCATTGTTTGGGGCGACGGACTTGACGCTCAAGTTGACGAGGACATAAGGTTGATGTCGGCATAAGCCATGCGATGTGGCGAACGAGCCGCGTTGCAGGATTTGGGAACCAGTCTGCGGCGTCACCATCTGATTGGGGTGCTATTCCGGATGCCCGATAATGCTTCAAAATCTGCCGAGGCGGCCAGTGGCCGCGAGACGCCCCCAAGCGGACTCGATCAACTCAAGGCCTTGATCGGAGCGGGCCAGGAGGCTCCGATTGCACAGACCCTCAATTTTCGGCTCGTCGCTATCGAGGCGGGATTTGCTGTTTTCGAAGGAACTCCGCTCGCGCACGTCTATAACCCGGCGGGAACGGCGCATGGGGGATATGCCGCGGCGATCCTCGACAGCGCCTGTGCCTGCGCAGTCCAGTCAAAGCTTGATCTGGGCCAGCCCTATACGACGCTGGAACTCAAGATCGCCTATCATCGAGCCATCACGGAGGCGGATGGCCCGGTGCGGGCGGAGGGGCGCATCATGACGATCGGGCGCCGAACGGCATTTGTCGAAGCAAAGCTTACGGACAAAAATGGGCGGCTCTGTGCCTCGGCCACCTCGACATTGATGATATTGTAATCCGGTTAGCGTCGTCCCGCACGGCGGTCTAATCGGATGCTCCGGCCTATCGAGCCGGCCCGCTGCATGGGCGCCAAAGCTTGGCCAGAGCAGCTTCGACCAAAGGTATAAAAGATAGGCTGCCCCCCCCCCGCCCAGCGCAGCGCCGTTATGCCGAGCTGATTGGCGTTAAAAAAAGACGCCGCTCCGCGCACGAGAAGTTCGATCTGCACGATGCCTGAGGCGAATATCATTCCCACAACCGTGAGCAAGGCGGTCTCGCGCCCTGGCCGGAGGAAGCAACAAGTGTGCGCGGACCGCCCGTAATCGGCGGACGATTATCCCGAATGCTGGTAGGCCGCCTCAAGCGCAATCGGCACGCGGCGCAAAGCCCGACGCTCGGTGTGTGGGAAGTCGTTACGGGCATGTTGCAAATGAAGATTGTCCCAGACAATGAGATCTCCGCTCGCCCATTTGTGGGTATAGTCGTCGCCGATCGTGTCGAGGTAAGCGAACAGGTCGTCCAGAAGTTTTTCGCTTTCCTCGCGCGAAAGTCCAAGAACCTCGATGGTGAACAGTCGGCTGATATAGAGGAGCGGCACATCACTTACCGGGTGGCGCCAAACGAGAGGATAGACTGCCATGTCGGTATTCGCACTCAGCGTGGCGGGATCGGGACGCTGATCGCCGCGGTTCGCGTCATAATCGTAGACGTGGCGAGCGGACAGGCCTTCAACTCGCTTCTTCAGATCGTCCGGCATCGCCTGATAGGCCTTGGCGGAATTCAGGAACCGCGTTTCGCCGCCAACTCGAGGCGCCTCGATCGAATAAAGCGAAATCCCCTTCAGCGGTTCGTCCAGAAACATATGGTCCGAATGATAGAAGAGCTCGCCGTTCGGGACGCGCCCATCGGCATGAACGTTCGAGATATAAGTGAACTGCCGACCGTCTTTCATGATCTCGTCCGCCGTGGAAATCGGCCCAATAGCCCGCACCAGCGACACATGCTCCTCCTCGGTGACATCGGCATTGCGAAATAGCACGAAATGATGATTGTCGAAAAGAAGCTTGATCGCGCCCTTTTCCTCCTCCGACAGATGTTTCGGATTCAAGCCAAGAATCTCTACGCCCAGCGATGCAGAAAGCGGCTTTGCGTGGATGCGATTTGCATGAGTGTGCATTTTTTACTCTCCCGAAATATAGTTCACAGGGCAGAATTTCCCATCAGCGACACACGCAGGTCTCGCTTGAGGACTTTTCCTGACGGGTTTTTGGGCAGGGTCTCCATGAACTCGACCTGCTTGGGGCGCTTGAACGGCGCGAGGCAGCTACAAGCCTGAATAATCTCTTCCCTTGTTGCCGAGACGCCAGGTTTGAGTACGACCACGGCACAAACCTTCTCAACCCACTTGGGATCGGGAAGCCCGATCACTGCTACCTCATCGACCATATCGTGCCGGTAGATGGCCTCTTCCACCTCACGCGAAGCGACGTTCTCGCCTCCTGAATTGATCATGTCCTTCTTGCGATCGACGATCGTGAGAAAACCCTGCGCATCCATGATGCCGAGATCGCCGCTGTGGAACCAGCCGCCCGCAAATGCGGCCTCAGTCTTTTCGGGATCGCGATAATATTGCATCAGCAGCTGCGGCGAACGATGCACGATCTCACCGACATCGCCCGGCAAGACATCCTGCATGTCCTCGTCAACGATGCGCGTCTCGACGAAAAGCACCGGGCGCCCGGCCGAGGACGGGCGATCCTCATGCTCCTCGGGGCGTAGCGCGGTTGCGAGCGGCCCCATTTCGGTCTGGCCATAATAGTTCCAGAAGCGGAGCCAAGGTAGCAGCCGCCGCATGCGCTGGATAACCTCGGTCGGCATGATGGACGCGCCATAGTATCCCTTGCGCAAAGTCGACAGCTTGGCGGGTGCGAATGACGCGTGGCCGATAAGGCTGATCCAGACGGTCGGCGGCGCGAAGAACGAGGTCGCGCCGACGGCCTCGATGGTCGCGATGACGGTGCCGATTTCCGCACTTGCAAGAATGATATTTTCGCAGCCCAGAAAAAGCGACGGTATCAGGAAGCAGTGCAATTGTGCGCAATGATAGAGCGGCAGCGCGTGTACGATGACGTCGCTCTCCAGATATTCGCCCACCGCGATACAACTGAGGTGCTGATAGATCAGGCCCGTGTCCGAAAGCAGGGCACCTTTCGGGGCGGACTCGGTCCCGCTAGTGTAAGCAAGCTGCGCCCCTCGCGGGGCTCCCGATATCTCGCGCCGGCACTCGCCAAAATCGAATGGCTCGATCGCTCCCGGCGCACTTAGCCGGAGGCAGTCCAAAAGCGGCGCGACGTTCGTTGCGGCTGCTTGCGCTACAGCGTAAAATTCGTCGTCAGAGTAGAGCAGACGCGGCGCGGCGTGGCCAAGAATGAAGGCAATTTCATGCTCGCCGAGCATGAAATTGATCGGGACGTGGATCGCGCCAAGATACTGCGTCGCGAGAAACCCGATCACATAGGCGTCGCTGTTTCGGCCGAGAAACGCAACCCGGTCGCCGGGGTGCACTCCCCTAGCATCCAGCTCGTCCGCAAAAGCCACAGCCGCCGCAACCAACTCGGCATATGACCAGCGCCGATTGCCGAACCGGATCGCCGTAGCGTCGGGGGTACGCCGGGCGGTTCGCACGACACCCTTGAATATCGCGTTTGGTTCTCCCGGCATATCTCGCTCCCATCGTGACGTTTTGACCGGCATACGCCATGCCTGCTCCAGTCGAGGGCGCCTCAAGGCACCGGGAGGCCGTTCTTCTTGCGCACCGCCATGATCCTTTCATATTCTTCCATATAACCCGGACGCGCTTCGGAGCATTCCATCTGGTAGGTATCGACCCGCAGCGGGTGTCCGCCGCGCGACGACAACGTGGCATACCAAAGCGGCTCATCGGAATTGTTCCGCATCTGGTGCGACGCATTCGGCGGCATGAAGGCGGCATCGAACTTCTCGACGTTATAGTCGGCGAATTCCGTCCGAATTTGGCCCTTCCCCTGGTACACGAGATACCAGCATTCATAGGGCCCTTCATTTTCAGGCAGGTGACTGTGGAAGCCCTCAGATTGGCCGGGCTGCAGACAAGAAATGCAGAAAATGTTGAACCAATCCGACGCGTCACGAACGTCGTAAAACCACCAGGGACGATGTGTCGCTCCGATTTTGTTCTCATGCCATTGCACCGGGTATGTTTCGTTGAAACGGAACAGCTTGATCCGCGGGCGTTCACCGTCGGCGGTCTGCGCAGGGTTCTTCGGCGTAACGAGTTCAGTCACAATTCATCTCCTCGATTGTCGGGATCATATTACATGTAATATGTAATTAGTCAATGATTGGCCGGCCTCGTTTCGGCGCTCAAGTTCGGGTAGCGGCCGAGGAACAATATACTGGTCCCTCCGAGAGCGAAGAGCACAAGCGCGCCTTGGAAGCTGGCATTGTAGGAACCCGTGAGGTCGGAAAGATAGGCGAAGGCGACAGGCCCAAGGCCCGCACCGAAGGCGACCCCGGTGTAGAGAAAGCCGTAAATACGACCGTAGTTTCGAATACCGAAATAGCGGGCCGTAAAGAAGGCGAGCAGATCGAGTTCGGCGCCGGCCGCGGCGCCGATCAGCGCCGACGCGATGATCGCGGTGGCATAGTTCGGCTCGCCAATCAGGATGAGACAGGCCATAACCGGCGAAGTCAAAACGAGCGCGGCGACCGCCGGTCCCCAGAAGCGATCGAGAAGCCAACCGATTCCGAGGCGCGCGACGATCAAGGAAAAGCCATAGACGCTTTGAACTGCCGCCGCCGCCGACGGCGTGAAGCCCTTGTCGGTGAGAGCCGGAATGAGGTTGGGCACGATGCCCGTGATGCCAAGATACATGGCGAGAATCGAAAAAAGCAGCAGCCAGAAGCGGTACGAGCTTGTTGCTTGCTTCAGCGTCAGACCGGTTGGTGGCGCAGAGGCGGCATCTGTGCTGACCGGGGCCGCCGCAGCTGCCGCCGGTCCCGACTTCGCGGGGAAGAAGAATAGCAGCACGAAAGGGAGCGCGAACAAGGGCAGGCATGCCAGTCCGACATAGCCGACGCGCCACCCGAAGTTTTCGACGAGCAGAACCGCATAGGGCGGTACGACGATCGCGGCCATGCCGGTGCCCGAAAGGGTCAGCGCAAGCGCCAGCCCGCGCCGCCGGTCGAAGCGCGCCGCGACGGCACGCGTCCAGCTAACCGGCCCGCTCCCCGCACCCAGCACCGCTACGGCAGCGTAAGCCAGATAGAAGTAGCAAAGATTGCCGCCGGCGGTCGACGCCATCAGATATCCGACAGTGACGCCCAAAAGACCGTAGATGGCAATCGAGCGACCGCCATAGCGGTCGATCAACATACCAATTATCGGAGCGGCGAAGCCGCCGAGCCCTACACCGAATGCGATCGCCCCTTGCACTTCGGCCCGGCTCCAGCCGAACTCCTTCCCGAGCGGATCGATGAAAGCCCCGATCGCATAGGTCGCAAAACCGACCGACCCGAAACCTATGCCGAGCGCGCTTGCCAGTATGAGCCGCCATCCCGCTGAAATTTCGTGATCTTTTTGTTCAGCATGCAATGCTTTTTCGATCTTGTCATTCAATTCCACATTGCTTCTCCCGCCGGGGATATAACAAGGTGTCAGAAGCTGAACTGAGCTTGTAACGTGACCTCGCGCCCACGCGACACGACGCCGCGCTGCTCACCGATCGCACCCGGCACACCTGCCCCGCCCGTCCGGTCCACGGCATAAACCACATAATATTTGTTGGCGAGGTTGCGCCCGAGCAGCGACAATTTCCAGCGCTCGTCCGCACTGGCTACACTGACGCTCGCATTGAATGTCCAGAAATCCGACTGATAAGTCGGCGGAGCCAGCGTGTCGGCGGCATAATAGCTGCCGGTGTAATAAGCATCCGCAGTAGCGCCGAACTCCAGATTCCCGGCCGGGACGCGCAGGTCGATTCCGCCATTGCCCGTCCACTTCGGTGAACGCGCGGGAGTGCGTCCGTCATAATCCTGCTGGAGCGTCAGCGCGGTGGCGTTGACGAAGCTGCAATTCGGCGGCGGCGTTGCCGTGGCGCGTGTCGTGCCGGTCGGGAAAGTGTAGGCGTAACACTGGCCGATGAAATTCTTGAACTTGTTGTCGATATAGGCGAGCGCGCCGTGAAACGTCACGTTGCTGCTCGGTCTGTAGCTCGCCTCGAGGTCGAAACCGCGCTGCTTCAGACTCCCGGCATTGTTGATCGTATAGGCGATCAGCGCCGGATCATAGGTGTTCACCTGGAGATCGTTGAACTCATAGGCAAAAAGATTGGCGGTCAGGCTGAGGGCATTATCGAAAAAGCGCCCCTTCGCGCCAAGTTCGAACCCCTTTGCCGTCTCCGAGTTGAAATCGACCGCGCCGATCGTGGTCGATCGCTGGAGAGGATTGGTCATCCCAAAGCCGCCCGACTTGAAGCCGGTGCGATAGGCGAGGAAGACCGTATGATCGCCATCAGGGCGCCAGGTCAGGGTCACTTCGGGAGACAGATTCTCGTCCTTGAACCGGCCTTGCAGGACGCCGGGCTCGCTCGAACCCGGGAAGTTCGTCGTGGCAACGTTGAAGTTCCCAAAGCCGTAGAGGCCGACCTTTCGGAAGCGCTTCTTCTCCTGCGTCCAGCGAAGGCCGCCGGCAAGCTCAAGCGCGGGGACAAATTCCCAGATGAGCTGGCCAAAGGCAGAGACCGTGTCGCCCGGTTGCGTCGCGTAATTGTGAAAGCCCGTGTACCGGTTCTGGGCGAGGTTATACTGCCCGTCATTCAGCTTGTTGTCATTCTCGACGCTGCGAAAACTGTGCTGGTAGAAGCCGCCGAGCAGGAAGTTGAAATTATCTTCGAAATCGCTGCTGAGCCGGACTTCCTGGCTGAAGTCGCGCTGAACCTGATCCTCGTAGACCGTGAGCTGCGAAAATGTCGTCTGATCAGCGCCCGAGAAATAACGGTAGCGCATGTTGCTGAGACCCGTCAGCGAAGAAATCGTCAGCGGCCCGGCATGGTAGCGAAGGTCGAGCGAGCTCAGCCAGAGCTTCATCTTGCCACCCGGCGAACCATCGGGATTGACGCCGCGCCCACGGATCGTGCTGGCAATATGAGCCGGCACGTCGCCGGAGGTCACGCGATTGTCGGGAACGCATTCGCCGAACGGATCGGCAACACCGCTCACGCGTGGATTGGGGCCCGAGCAAGGGCCAATATTCTGGGTTGCGATGCCTGCCCCGCTATCGTCCGAATAGTTGGCCGCCACCTTGAGCGTTGCGGTAAAGTCCGATGACGGTTCGAACTTCAGCGTCAGGCGGCCCAGAAGTTCGGATTCGCCCGGACGCGTATCTGACGCGCCTGGCAAGGTGGCAACCGACGCGGGCGCGCCCGTCGCGGGATTGTAGAAAGGGTTGGCGATCGGGCGCGCGAGATTGCGCAAATAGCCTTCCATATTGCGGTAGCGGACCGCCAGACGTGCACCGAGCGTGTCCGTGATCGGCCCGGATATGGCCGCCTCGGTGATCAGCTCATCCGCGCGAAATTCATAGCCGGCACGAAGCTTCACCTGGAGATCGGGCGTCGGCCCGGCCGTTGCGATCGAGATGACGCCGGCCGTGTTATTTTTTCCGAAAAAGAGGGCTTGCGGCCCCTTCAGGACCTCGACCTGCTGAAGGTCGAAAAAGCCGAGCTGTGTCACTTGCCCGTTACTGCTCTGAATGCCGTCTATGGCGACCGAAACTGCTTGCTCGAACCCGACCTGTGTCGCCGGGGTGCTTATGCCACGAATTGCGATCGAACCGCCGCCGTTGAGCTTATAGTCCGCCACGATAACGCTTGGCGTAAGTTCGCCGATCGCACCGAGGTCGGTCGCATTATAGCGCTTGAGCGTTTCTGATGAAAGCGCGGTAACCGCCACAGGGACCGACATCAGCGTTTCGTCGCGCCGCCTTGCCGTGACCACGATGTCCCCATCGCCGATCACGTCGCCGGATGCCGCGCCGACCTTTGATGCGGCAACTGCACCCGGATCCTCCTGCGCCGTTGCGCCGGTCGAGCAAAAAACTGTCGTTGACGCCAAAAGAATGGCACGCACGCCCATAAACCGCATCTCATCTCTCCCACTCATCTTTATATATTACATGCAATATGTAGTTAGGAGAGAGCTGTGTCAACAGCCTTCCGGAAGCAGGGCCTCAACCGAACCGAAGGCGTGCGCCGTCGACTTCAGATGGATCCTAACCAACTGAAATAAATAGGGTGCTGCTATGGTTCAGTGCAAAATCAGCAGCAAATAGGGGCTCTGGCACTCTCGTGATCGGCATGGGCAGCCGATGCAATCATGTCCGCCGAGGCGAGCATATGCCGCTCCATCAGGTGCCGCACTGCCGTCGAATCGCCTGCGCCGAAAGCCGCTGCGATCTCCTCGTGATGAGAGCAAACCAGCTCGCGATAATCGCCCTCCGTCCAGAAGGAATCGCTGAACGATCGGGGCAATTCTAGCGAATCCAGGAAGCGGATCAGCGTGAGGCTCCCGGAGGCCAGCCATATCGTGCGGTGAAACTCGTTGTTGAGTTCAGCGATCGTGCGGAGCTTCTTCGGAGTCATCTTGCCCGGCGATTCAATTTCCCGCCGCACGCGGCTGCAATTCTTTTCGAGAACCGAGGCAATCTCCGGGCCTCTGTTCAGACAGGCTTGCTCGGCGGCGTAACCCTCAAGCATGCTGCGGATTGCATAGCGATGATCAATTTCACGCCATGCCAGCGGCTCGACGATTGCGCCCCGATGCGCCTCGATCCGAACCATGCCCTCCATCTCGAGTGCCTTTAACGCTTCTCGAACAGGAGTCCGGCTGATGCCGAACATTTCGGAAACGCGCTCTATATTGATCTTCTCACCGGGTCGCAGCTTTCCCTCCATGATCGCGGCGCGCAGGCGATCGCGCGCTAGATCCGAGAGTGAAGCATTCTTGAGACGACCTTCCCCTGCATCCGCTACCATATTTTCCTATGCTCCGATCAGGCTCATTACCTTATCTATAACTGTCGATTTTTCAACAACCTACATTTTACGTGTAAAATGCCGTGCTTCCTCGCGGGAGACCTCGCCAAGGGTCTAACTTGATTTGCGGCGACGACTGCAATTCAGGCGGATGTGAGAGGCCTGAATGAATAGCAAACTGTTTTGGCTGATGGATGAGCAGATGGCCCATCTTCAGCCGTATTTTCGCAAGAACCATGGCCGTGCGGGTCGATGGCCGGCGCATTCTAAGCCGTATCGTTTAGTCAATCGCAATAGGATGAGGTGGCGCAGCGAGGGAGCATGGGCGCAATCAGTAAAAAAGCGGACGCTGGCTCTTCGATGGCGTCAGCAAGACGGCGAGCGTTGCTCGACGTGAAATGGCGTCTGGTTTGCAGGCCGCCCACGAGCGAATTGGGGTGTTTCATGCCCATATCCGACGCGAGAAGTGAGCTCGATAGCCTAGAAAACCGCGGTCAGATAGACCGACAAGACGCGTCCGGCGGCCATGGTGTAGGAACCGGTACCGCGCAGTTCAGAACATTTCCCGCAGCGCACGGCGCCGAGGAGAGCAAGGAGGCCGCCTGCTCCATAGGTCGTCGAGCTTCGCTAGCATCGCCGCGATGCTGTCGACACGCACAGCGCCAGTCGACCATCTGTCGGTCTCGACCGAAATCCGCAGCGCTGCTTCCGCGCTTACGGCGAATCCAGCTCGATCGAGCGCTCGGCGTGTCCATGCGGCCCGAACGCCCTCCCCCTTCAGGCCACCCGGCGGCTCGCCGGACGCTGCAGTTCGAAATGTCCCGCATCCTCGTCGAGGCTGACGGCTTCATCCACATCGTCTCAATCCGCCTGCGGATGCGTGAACTTGTCAACACCTCCTAGGGTGCGCTGAGGTCTATATTGCGGCACTAAAGGCGACCGACAAGCAAGCCCGGCAAGTCGTCCTCGACAACGAAACGCGGTTCGAATTCGATTGACTGATCCTCGCAACCGGGCCGGTCTAAAAATATGTAGTGCACGCCCACTGGCAGTGCAACGCGCCATCGCCAAAAACGACCAACGATGCCCGCAAAATCCGGGCACGCTTGTTACAGAAATTTGAGGACGCCGAGAAAAGCACGACCCCAGTCCGCCGCACCACACTGCTCACCTTCATAGTCGTCGTCGGTGGCCCGACCGGGGCGAGATGGGAGGAACAATCGCGGAACTCGCCCGGCACCCGCTTTGGGACAATTGCCGGCAGTTTGGCGCGCGTCCTTCTCGTCGAAGGTAGACCCCGGCTGCTGACGGCTTTCCCCCAAGGATCTGTCCGACTATACGGCCGCGACACTGCGTAAGAAGGGTGTGAAGGTGCGGCTCGGCGGCGCCTTCGAAGAGATCGACAACAATGGCGGCAAGCTTGCCGGGGCGCAAATCGACGCCGCGACTGAATCTGGGGGCGGCTATAAGAGCTGCGGCTGGTGCCGACTGGATCGAGGGAGAAGCTGAACGGTCTGGTCGCGCCATTGTAGAGCCGAACCTTCCGCTCCCGGGCACTCCCCACATCTACGTCCCTATTGCTTCGTCGCGATGCTGACGGTGCAGGTAGCGCCGACAAGCCTTCAGACTAGTCCGGCGATGCCGACACTCGGTCGAATAGGCGGAATGATTGTAGCTGGAAATCGCACCACGATTTTCGACGATGGCGCACTCGCAGTCACGAACGCATGTGATCCTATCAATGCCTTCGATCAAATGTGCTCTCAAGCCGATTCCTAAGGGTCTTCTTTCCGCCTGAGTTTTTTGGGGGGCGGGACGTCAGCAATTTGTTCAGGGGCTTCAAGCATTTCTGCGCCGACTGGCCACCTTGGCGCAACCAGCATTTCCATGACTGAAACCTTTTCAGTCCATGCTTTGAAGAGATCGAGGCTCGGACTTGCCAAATAATCTTGCGCGCTGCCGAGCGCTATCCATCGGATGGCGCTTCGCGTGGCCTGCAGGCCGAGTGGCATCTCAATCTCACCACTCTCCTGTAGCTTCAACAAAGAATCGCCGAGCAACTCCTCGTCCTTCTCGCGGATCGCGCGCAACTGGGGCGACTCGTCGCCCGAGGTCACAATCGATCCGAGGAATTCCAGTTGGAGCCTGGCATATTGGCGAGCGGCGTCCGACTGGATGGTGAAATGACGCAAACGCAGCAACTCGACGAGGTCATTCCAAGTAGCGAGCGACGGTAGCGCGGCAGCACCTTCGACGATGGATTCAATAGCGGCAACGATGATGTCGCGCTTGCTTGCAAAATGGACGTAAACTCCCCCCATACTCATGCCCGACCGCTTGCAAATGTCTCGAATGGACGTGTCGGTGACACCCTTCTCGAACAATACTTCTGCGGCGGCAGCTGCGATCCTGCGCCGGTCGCGCTGCATATAATCGGTGTCTCGAACTGGCATGAACTCTCCTCGGTTCCGGGCATACGGATGAAAATTTTGCTTGCCAAGCATGAAAAACGAACACATGCTCGTTTTAATAAAAAACGAGCGCACGCTTTTAGGGAGGGGTTATGAGGATTTCCCAGTCGATTCCACGGCCGATCTTGGTTGTCACAGCGTTGTTGGCCACTCCGGCATTCGCGCAAGGTGCCCAGCCGTCCGGCGTCGTTACCGAGCCGGGCGCAACCGTTGCGCGGAGCCGCAGCCAGCCACAAAAAGATACAAACGAAATTGTCGTTACAGCGAGAAAGCGCGCGGAACGCGCGATTGACGTGCCCATCGCCGTCACCGCCATTTCCGGCCAGTCGCTCGAAGAGCGAGGTGCGCGAAACCTTGCCGACGTTCTTCAAGAGGCTCCGGGTGTCGGCATCTATGATTCGGGCAGTGGCGCGTCGAAGATCACGATCCGCGGCATCTCGACTTCACTTGGCGCGAACGAGAATGGTTATTATCTCGACGATCTTCCGTTTACCGGCGTAACGGTGCCGGTTACGCCGGACGTCCGTACATGGGACCTCGATCGCGTCGAGGTGCTGCGGGGCCCGCAGGGCACGCTTTTCGGCGAGGGGTCGATGGGCGGAACCGTCCGCATCCTCACCCGCGGGGCCGATCTCAATGATTGGGAACTGAAGGGTTCCGGATTCCTGTCGAGCACAGAGGACGGTGGTATCAATTTTGGGCTGCGCGGTGCCGCCAATGTGCCGATCATACCTGGCGTGCTTGCCGCACGCGTCGCTGGCACTCACGAGCGGTTCGACGGCTGGATCGATGATCCGACCACCAATCGCCGGAACGTCAATACGCAGGACTTCGACACTGTCCGGGCGAAAGTGCGGTTCGATCCGGTCGAAGGCTTGTCGATCAATGGCAGCTACTGGCTATACGACGCGGATTTTCCTGCCGGTGCTGCATCTGCATCCGATGCAGGCAATGTGCCGCTGACCAACGCTCTGACGAGCAAGGCACGCTACGAACTGTATGGCGCCAATGCTCGGTATGATTTCGGCTTCGCCGAAATCTTCTACGGCTATGCGCACAACGACTTTACGCTTCCGACGCGCGGCGCTCTGCTGGGCGGAACATTGCTATCGGGCGTCGGGGTGCAAGTGGATTCCCACGAACTTCGGATGGCGTCCAATCCCGGCCCTGCGCTGCAATGGACGATTGGTGCCTATCTGCGTGAGTCCAAACGCAACGACACGGTCGTGTTCGCGCTGTTCGGCATCAACAATGGCACCGAGACACGCAGCACCGCGAAATCGCTGTTCGGCGAGGCGACCTACAGCATTAGGAGCATCGGCATAGATTTGACCGCCGGCCTGCGCTACTTCGCCGACGACTTGCGCGGCTCCGAGACCAATGGCGGCGTCGCGGCGAACGTGCCGGGCGACAAGTTCGACTCGTTCAATCCGCGCTTCTCAATCGCTTGGCACCCGGCGCGCAACACGACGATCTATGCCAGCGCCGCGAAGGGCTTCCGCTCCGGCCAACTCCAGCCACTGGTCGCAGTGTCGCTCGGACAACTTTTTGGCCTCAATTTGCCGGCTGCGCTCGGAGAGGATTC
Source organism: Sphingopyxis sp. (assembly GCF_035250425.1). Classification (GTDB taxonomy): domain Bacteria; phylum Pseudomonadota; class Alphaproteobacteria; order Sphingomonadales; family Sphingomonadaceae; genus Sphingopyxis. The sequence goes on along the minus strand of NZ_DATFFD010000011.1, from coordinate 50,799 downwards.
AATCTGGACCTACGAGCTGGGCGCCAAGGCGGAGCTCATAGATCGTCGCGTGACGATAGAGGGTGCTGTATTTCACAGCGATTGGGACGACGTAACCGTCCGTATTCCGATCGCGACGACCGGCCTCAATGGATTGATAAACTCGCCCGGCACGCGAACCAATGGCGTCGAGCTCAACTTGGTCGCTCGTCCCGTCTCCGGGCTGAGCCTGCAGGCAGGCGGCGCCTATATCGATGCTGACTACAAGGGCACTGTGCCAGGCACCGGCATCGTCAACGGCGCTCGGGTCGAGGATGTCGCTAAGTTCACATTCAATGCCTCCGGCGACTATCGCTTCGATATCAGCTCCACCGTGCGAGGAAATGCTCGGATCAGCTGGCAGCACACTTCGCCGCGCGATAGCGAGCTGTCGCCGCAGTTCGTGTCGGGGGACACGATAGATCGCATCGACGCGCGACTTGGCATTGATGTCGGCCAAATCAATCTTGCATTGTTTGTAGACAACCTGACCAACGAGAACGGCGCGACGAGCTTCCGTACCGTCCAGCCACTCGCACCGGGGATCAACGACATCACTGCGTATCGACTGCGCCCGCGGACTTTCGGGATCGAAGCGAATCTCCGCTTCGGAACGGCAGTACGCTAGGTAGCGGTGGCAATGCGGGCGGTTATTATCGCAACAGCACCGAGGGTCCGGGCCGCGCAAAGCCCGGCTCCGCCCCGGCTGCACGCGACGTTACGATGCTGGTACGGGCCCAGCATTTGGGAGCGCCCCCTATGCTCGACAAAACCATCCTAGTTTCTATGATTTTTAAGGAAATCCGTAATGCTGAAGCTTAGCAACGTCAGCCACATCTATCCTAACGGTACGCGCGCGCTGGACGACGTAACGCTATCCATTTCGCGGGGCATGTTCGGGCTTCTGGGTCCCAATGGCGCCGGGAAGTCGACCTTGATGCGAACCTTGGCCACGTTGCAGACCCCGACGAAGGGTCAGATTCGGTTTGGAGAGGTCGACGTGATCGGCGAACCCGAGAAGCTGCGGCGGACGCTGGGATATCTGCCGCAGGATTTTGGGGTTTACCCCCGCGTGTCAGCCTATGACATGCTCGAGCACATGGCGGTGCTGAAGGGGATCAGCGCCAGGAACGAGCGCAAAGCGGCCGTCGAGGACCGGCTTCACCAGGTTAACCTGTGGAATGTACGCCGAAAGGCGATTGCCGGCTTTTCGGGCGGCATGCGTCAGCGTTTCGGTATCGCGCAGGCCCTGATCGGCAATCCCGAGTTGATCATCGTCGACGAACCGACCGCCGGCCTCGATCCCGAAGAGCGGAACCGCTTCCACAATCTGCTCGCCGAGATCGGCGAGAATGTCGTCGTCATTCTCTCGACCCATATCGTCGAAGACGTGGCCGATCTGTGCCCGCAGATGGCGGTGCTAGCGGGCGGCCGTATCCTGCTGGAGGGCGCGCCGCTTGCGCTGATCGAGAAGACTCGCGGTAGCATCTGGACGAAGATGATCGATCGGGCGGAACTCGACGCCTATGGGAGTCGCTACCAAGTGATTTCGACCCGGCTGTTCGCTGGAAGGACGGTCATACACGTGCTCGCCGAGACCGATCCGCGCAATGGCTTCGTTGCGGCCCAAGGCGGACTTGAGGACGTCTATTTCTCCACGCTCGCGCAAGCGCGCCGCGCGGCCTGAGGCGAGTCCGATGCTCAACAAGATCGCGGCGTTCGAGGTCCGCTACCAACTCAAGAACCCGGTCGTCTGGGTCGCGACCTGCCTTTTCTTTCTGTTCGCGTTCTCAATCCTCGCCAACGATCGAATCTCGGTAGGAAGCGGAGGTGGGAATACACACGAGAACGGGCCATTCATGATCGCGCAGGCTCAATTGATTCTGTCGGTTTTCTACATGTTCGTGACGGCTGCATTCGTCTCGAATGTCATCGTCCGTGACGATGACACGAGGTTTGGGCCGATCGTTCGATCCACGCGGATCACGAAGTTCGACTATCTGTTCGGCCGCTTCTTGGGCGCGGTGACGATCGCGGCGATCGGCTTTTTGGCGATCCCGCTGGGCCTTTGGCTCGGCTCCTTGATGCCGTGGGTGGATCCCGAGACCTTGGGGCCAAACAACCTCGCCTATTATCTGCAACCCTATCTGGTCCTGGCATTGCCAAACATCTTCGTGACAGGCGCGATCTTCTTTGCCCTCGCCACTGCGACGCGATCGATGATGGCGACCTATCTCGGCGTGGTCACCCTGCTGGTGCTGTGGGTCGTGATCTACGCCTCTCTGGCACAGCTTCCCGAATATCAGCAGCCCGTCGCGATCGGGGATCCCTTCGGCTTGACAGCCGCCAATTGGATCATGCGTTACTGGACCGTATCGGAGCGCAATAGCGAGCTAGTCGAGCTGTCAGGACTGATCCTCTGGAACAGGCTGCTGTGGATCGGAATAGCGCTGGCGTTTCTAGCGCTCGCCTATTCGGTGTATCGCTTCGCCGACAAAGGTGTCTCGCCGCGTCAGAGCGAGAAGGAGCGGTCGAAGGCCGAGACCGAGGCGATCGAACAGCGTTTGTGGTCGAACGCTGTCGTCCAAGCCGCGCCGCGATATGACCGTGCCACCGTGCTCACGATGTTTTCGGCTCGTGCGCGCCTTGAGATGCGTCAGGTCTTCAGGAGCCCGGCCTTCATCGTCCTGATGGCCCTTGGCCTTTTCAACGCGGCAAGTGTGCTATGGGTCGGGGGCGACCTGTATGGTACGCCGACCTATCCTGCGACATTTGCTGTCATTCCTATGCTGCAAAGGGCGTTCGCGCTGATCCCGATCGTGGTCGCGATCTACTATGGCGGCGAACTCGTCTGGTGCGACCGCGACCGCAAGATGCACGAGATCATCGACTCGACGCCGCTCCCGAATTGGATCCTTGCCGTTCCGAAAATCCTCGCCGTGAGCACGGTATTGCTTGCTACGCTGCTAATGAGCGCCTTCACTGCTGTGCTGGTCCAACTGCTCAAGGGGTTCCAGGATTTGGAAGTCCTCGAATATCTTCTCTGGTACCTGATCCCCTACGGCTTCGATGTCATCCTGATCGCCGTCCTGTCCGTGTTCGTCCAAGCGATGAGTCCTAGCAAATATCTCGGCTGGGGAATCATGACGCTCTATATCGTCTCGACGCTCGTCTTTCCGAGCATCGGGCTGGAGCATGGACTCTTCCTCTACGGACAGCATCCCGACGAGCCGCTGTCGGCGATGAACGGTGCCGGAATCTACTGGATCGCGGCATGGTGGTTCCGGCTTTTCTGGGGCGGAGTCGCCGTCATCCTGCTCGTCGCCGCGCACCTGCTCTGGCGGCGCGGCAGCGAGACCCGGCTGAAGTCGCGGCTTCGCTTGGCTGCCGCGCGGATGCGCGGCACGCCGGGTGCAATCGCCGGGATCGCGTTCGTCGTCACGGTCGCGAGCGGCGGATGGATCATCTACAACACGAACGTCCTCAACACCTATCGCACGGCAAAGGATACCCAACGCTATCAGGCGGAATATGAACGCCGTTATCTACGCTTCGAGCAGGTTGCGCAGCCGTCGATCAGCAACGTGGTTCTCAACGTCGCGCTGTATCCGGAGGACATTCGCGCAGACATCACCGGGCGCTATCGACTGACCAACCTGACCGGCCAACCGATCAGCGAAGTTTATGTCCGCAATCCAGACCGGGACCTCAAGCTTCTTGCCATCGACTTCCACGGAGCGCAGCTCGCTTCGTACGACGAGAAGTTCGAATTCAGAACCTATCGGCTCGACCGACCCATGGCTGCGGGTGAGAGCCGCGAGCTGGGATTCCGCACGCGCCGTCAACAAGTCGGTTTCCGCAACTCAGGTGTCGACAAAAAGCTGGTCCCGAACGGCACATTCTTAAACAATACCGAGTTCGCGCCCGCGATCGGGATGGATCGCGGCGGACTGCTGCAGGATCCCGCGACGCGGCGCAAATATGGCTTGCCACCGGAGGTGCGTCCCGCCCGGCTGGAGGATCCCTCAGGTATCCGACGCAACTACGTGGGGCTGAGCTGGACCACTGCCGACATCACGGTGTCGACCGTCGCCGACCAAACGCCGATCGCGCCCGGCCGCAAGGTTTTCGATCGGGTAGAGGGTGGACGCAGGACGGCGCGCTTCGTCTCCGATGTGCCGATCCTTGCCTTCTTTTCGGTTCAATCCGCTCGGTACGCCGAAGCCCATCGTAGCTATCAGGGCGTCGATTTGGGCGTTTATTACCACCCCGCGCACGCCTGGAATGTCAGTCGCATGCTCGACGCGATGCAGCGTTCGCTTGACTATTTCCAAGCCAATTTCGGGCCTTATCAGTTCAAGCAGGCGCGGATTATCGAATTCCCTGGCTACCAAGTCTACGCGCAGGCGTTCGCGAATACGATGCCCTATTCGGAGGCGCTAGGCTTCCTCGCCGACAACTCGAACCCTGATGCGATCGACTATGTCAGCTACGTAACGGCCCACGAGTTCGGTCACCAATATTGGGCGCACCAGATCATCGGCGCCGACAGTCAAGGCAGCACGATGCTCAGCGAGACCTTGGCGCAATATTCCGCGCTGATGGTGATGAAGCATCAATATGGCGACGATAAAATCCGGCGCTTCCTACAGTTCGAGCTCGACAGCTATCTTCGCCGCCGCGGCGGCGAGGGCATTGAGGAGCTGCCACTCTTCCGTGTCGAGAACCAGGCATATATCCACTACAACAAGGGCGCGGTGGTGATGTACCTGCTTCAGCAGCGGCTGGGCGAAGCGGCAGTCAACCGAGCACTTTACCGACTAATCGAGCAGTATCGCTTTCGCAGCGCGCCCTATCCGCGGTCGACCGACCTTATTCGTCTGCTTCGCGAGGAGGCACGCACCCCCGCCCAGCAGATGCTCATCACCGACTTGTTCGAGCTGATCACCGTCTATGATCTGCGTATGGAACAGGCAAGTGCACGCCAGCGGCCGGATGGCCGCTGGGACGTCACGCTCGCGGTCCACGCGCGCAAGCTCTACGCCGATGGGCGCGGCGTCGAGCGCGAGGTGCCGCTGAACGAAGGCATCGAGGTCGGGTTGTTCACGGCGATCCCCGGCCGGGGTGCCTTCAGCCAAGCCAACGTGCTGCTGATGGAGCGCCGACCGATTCATGTCGGTCGGCAGGTGCTGCGCTTCGTCGCTAGCCGTCGTCCGATTTACGCCGGTGTGGACCCATATAATTTCTACATCGACCGTAATTCGGCCGACAACGTCATAGCGGTAAAATAGGCGAAAACATGTGCTCGATGCTGTCACGATCTTTGTCGCTGCGAAGTCGAGATGATCGGGCACGTTGCGGTTCGAGCGCGGCGGGATGATGGATAGGGATGCCATGGATCAGCGGGTTCACCGCAGGGGTCCCCTCCCTGTGTCCGCCAGCGGTGCTCTAGGCGTCCTTGCGGAAATTTGCCTCAGCGGTCTGGGGCCTGTCCTTAATTTCGCGCGGGGCCGATTTTGGCGCTTTCGCCTCGAACCAATCGCGCTACGTCGGTTTCCATACCTTGGCTGCGTGATTTAGACGAGATATCTAGCGGCTTTATCACGACTTGGTCACTTGGGAGTGTGCAAAGTTCTCCCTTGTTGTCGGTCAGCTTGCCTTCCACGGATGCGGTGTGACGCCCGATCGTCCGATCGTCATGATGCGACCTTCGGCTCGCACCGGTCCGCTCGCTTCAGTAATCGCACGACGATACGAAACCTTGAGTTCAAGCGTCGTGTAAGGTTGTCCTCCTCAAGCTTCGAATGAACGGCACAGGCGCACGCACTGTCGAGGATGCTGCAGCATATCCGCCTTGTGCGTTAACCTCCGCGTTATAACCATAAGGCATCGGCATACCCTAGTAGAGTTGCGGCACCGTTGCGCCCGATGTCGCTCCATAACGGCGCCATCTGCCCCACACTCCGGGCAAAGGCCGCGAATCTTGAGCCTTACAGCTGCGTCCGCCGTCTGTCGGTGTTAGCTCGCGCGCCCGTCATGCTGGAGAGGCTCGTTAGACCAAAATGCGAGAAAGACGGTCACGGCGTCCGCGACCTCCTCCGAGCTCTCGCCGCTATCGTCCGACTGACCTAGGAGCTGGAGGTGAAACCGGTCTCTCTGGACGAGACCGACAAATTGGGCGGCAGCCCGTCCAGGGTCGCCGTCGCGAAGGCGACCAAGAGCCATCAAACTCATAAAATAGTTCTTGAGGCGGGCCCTGCCCCGCCGCAACCCTTTTTCGTAAAGCACTTGCGCCAAGGCCGGAAAACGTTCGGCTTCACCGATAACCAGGCGGTGAAGCCTGAGGACTGGTTGAGACGCCATTGTCGCGACAAGAGCATAGCCAAATCGCTCAAGTACAAGCTGAGGCGGCTCGTCGACAGGCAGCGGAACCGAAAGGGCCGCCCCGTAAAGCTCGATAATGTCATCGACGACGGCCGCGAACAGCTGCTCCTTCGAAGAAAAATACGACCAGAGGGTGGTTTTGGATCCCCCGACACGCGCGGCGATCCCCGACATCGTCGTTCCGCCATAACCGTGGGTGAAAAACGCGTCCCTCGCCGCCGCTATGAATGCTTGGCGGCGCCGGGCGGCCGCTTCGGACAGACGGGATCCATATGCGTTTTTGTTACCCACCGTCCACGCAGACTCCAAAGGGAACACGCGCATACCAGGTCATACGCACCATCCTCATCCTCGCAGCTACCCAAATGGCAAGGGATCGAGGTGACGAAACTAGACCTCTATTCATCCCATCAGGCTGCCCCGGCCAGAACCTCGTCGAGACCGCGCCCCTCCTTTGCTCCCTTCGACAATAGCGACCCAAGAACCCAATCTTCCGCCGAGAAGCGGACCTGGAAATCGAGAATTGCCTCCACAATCTTTGCCAGGCCTACCTGCTCCGCCCAGAACATCGGGCCACCGAGATCTTTCGGAAAACCATATCCCGCAGTCCAGACAACGTCGATGTCTCCTGGCCGATATGCAATTCCGTCTTCGAGAATTCGGCAGCCTTCGTTGACCATCGCGTAAAGTAGGCGCGAAACGATCTCGTCGTCCGGGATGGCCTCGCGGCGGATGACCCCGTGCGCGTTCGCGAGCCCTTCGATGATCGGGTCCAAATCCGGATCCGGCACCGCAGTCCGCTCCTCGTAACGATAATAGCCAACGCCAGTCTTTTGGCCATGCCGTCCGCGACGAAACAATTCGTCGACAACGACTCTATAGCTAGGGTTGGTAGGCGCCCGTCCGGACTTTTTCCATTCGATCACGGTTTTCGCGCCAACGTCGATCCCCGCCATGTCGAGCATCCGGCAGGGCCCCATGGCAAAACCCAGCGCCTCGATCGCGGTATCGATCTGCTTCGGGGTCGCGCCCTCAAGCAGCAGATACTCGGTTTCACGCATATAGACTTCCGACATGCGATTGCCGATGAACCCGTAACACACGCCCGAGACGACGGGCGTTTTCCCAATGCGGGAGGCCAAGGCCAGGACCGTGGCAAGAACGTCGGGAGCAGTGCAGCGGCCGCGGACCACCTCGAGCAGTCGCATGATGTTTGCCGGGCTGAAAAAATGGAGGCCGATGAAATCCTCCGGCCGGCCGGACGCCCTCGCGAGACTGTCGACATCGAGGGTCGAGGTATTGGTGGCGATGACAGCGCCGGTCTTTGCGACGGCGGCGATCTCGGCGCAGACTTGCCGCTTGAGAGCGAGATCCTCGAACACGGCCTCGATGATCAGGTCGCACTCCGCAAGATCGCCGTAATCGAGCGAGGCGTGGAGTAGGCCCATCCGCGCCTCCACGTCGGACGCGGACATGCGGCCTTTAGCGGCCGACGCGTCGTAATTCTTGCGCACTAGCAGCAACCCGCGGTCGAGACCATCCTGAGACATATCGACGATCGCGACAGGAATTCCGGCATTCGCGAAGCTCATCGCGATGCCGCCGCCCATGGTTCCGGCCCCGACGATCCCCACTTTTTCGATCGCCCGGAGAGGCGTGGCGCCGTCAAGGCCGGGGATCCGGAGGGCTTCCATTTCGGCATCGCGAACATGGGTGCGGGCGGCTGCGGCTTGATCGGTCATATTTCTTCCTGCGAAATGCAAATGGTCGGGCGCGTTCAGCGGCCGACCCAGTTGGGGGCTCTTTTTCCGATGAAGGCGCGGGGTCCCTCCTTGAAGTCTTCGGTCAGCATGACCCTCGACTGTGCCTCGAGACCCCGCGAGAAGAGCGCGTCATCATCAAGGTCGAGCGCGCTCCGGGCGACACCAAGGCTTTCCCTGACGGCTATTGGCGCGTTCCCGGCGATTCGGACGCCAAGAGCAGTTGCTTCCGCAACCGCTTCCCCCTTGGGAACGACCCGATTGACGAGTCCTAGCTCCGCAGCGCGCGAGGCGGGCAACCGGTCGCCTGTCGCGATGAGTTCCAGTGCGACAGCACGCGGCAAGGCCCGAACGAGCCTATAAACCCCGCCGGCGGCGGCAACGAGGCCACGCGTAACCTCGGGAAGCGCAAAGACCGAATGATCCGCTGAAACGATCAGATCGCAGGCCAGCGCGATTTCGAAGCCTCCGGCAAGCGCAAATCCTTCAACGGCGGCGATCCAGACCTTGTCGCGGGGATGTTTGACGAAACCGGCGAACTGGCCGTCAGCCGTGTACAACCCCTGCATGTTGCCCGCCGATACTTCCTTGAGATCGGCACCGGCGCTGAACGCAACCCCACCTTCCCCGGTCAATATCGCGACCCAGATGTCGGGATCGCTCTCGACCTGCTTGACAGCGCGGTCGAGCCCCGCCGCGACGGCAGCGTTCACCGAATTCCGAGCCTCTGCCCTCCGTATCGTGACGAGGGCGACATGCGGAGCGACCATTTCGACGGAAACGTCTGACATATCAGTCTCCCGGGAAGATTTCGAACAGGCCGGCGGCGCCCATTCCGCCCCCGACGCACATCGTCACGACACCATATTTCGCCTTGCGGCGCCGCCCTTCGATCAGGAGGTGGCCGGCCATGCGCGCGCCGCTCATCCCATAGGGATGGCCGACCGCGATCGCTCCGCCCGACACGTTGAGGCGATCGTTCGGGATTTCGAGCTTGTCGCGGCAATAGATTACCTGGCTCGCGAAGGCCTCGTTGAGCTCCCAAAGGTCGATATCCGAGACTTTCAGTCCATGGGCCTTGAGCAGCTTGGGAATGGCGAAGACCGGCCCGACGCCCATCTCGTCCGGATCGCAGCCGGCTACCGCCATGCCGCGGTACGCCCCGAGCGGCGCCAAGCCTCGCCGGACCGCTTCATCCGACCGCATCAGCACGAGGGCCGCGGCCCCGTCGGAGAGCTGGCTGCTGTTGCCGGCAGTCACCGACCCGCCCGGCTCAAGGGTTTGCCCACCCTTGAAAGCAGGCGGAAGAGCGGCGATCGATGCGGCCGTCGTGTCAGGGCGCATCCCTTCGTCCCCCGCCAGCGTGACGTCCCGGGGAGTCGTGGTGCCGCTGGCCTTGTCAGGCACCAGCGTCGTGGTAGGGAGCGGCACGATTTCGTCATCGAACCGGCCTGCGGCGGCAGCCGCCGCCGCGCGCTGATGCGACGCGGCCCCCAGCTCATCCTGAGCTTCGCGACTGATGCCGTAGCGCCGCGCGACCATCTCGGCGGTTTCGAGCATCGACATGTAAAGGTCCGGCCGCCGCTCGGTGAGCCAGGCATCCTGCGCGCGGTACATGTTCATGTGGTTATTCTGGACGAGCGAGATCGATTCGACGCCGCCGGCCACGACGACATCCATGCCGTCGACCACGATCTGCTTGGCGGCCGTTGCCACCGCCATCAGTCCGGATGCGCATTGTCGATCAATGCTCATGCCCGCGACCGTCGCCGGCAAGCCTGCGCGCAGCGCGGCCTGCCGGGCGATATTTCCCTGGGCCGCGCCCTGCTGCATCGCGCAGCCGAGGACCACATCGTCGATGTCGGCGAGATCCACGCCCGCGCGACCGACGGCATGCTGGATTGCGTGCCCCGCGAGGGCCTGGGGCTGGGTGTCGTTGAACGCGCCGCGATAGGCTTTTCCGATCGGGGTGCGCGCGACAGAAACAATGACGGCTTCGTTGTTGGATGGCATCGGGAAACTCGCAGTCAAGAGAAAATGATCAGGCGACGGGCTGTCCGTCATCGGCGACGAAAATGTCGATCTCGAGCGGCTCGGCGGGATCGAACCGGTAACCACTGAAATCGGTCATGCCCTCTTCGCGGAGAATGTCCTCGTCGAGGACGAAGTTGCCCGAATAGTCCCGGGCCGATCGCTGGAAGATGGCATAAGCGGCGTCGGCCATGATTTCGGGGCGCCTCGACCGGCGCATCATCTCGTCGCCGCCCAGGGAGAATTCGACGGCTGCGGTGGCGATGGTCGTGCGGGGCCACAGCGCATTGAAGGCGACGCCGACCTCGCGATATTCTTCGGCCATGCCGAATGTCACCATCGACATTCCATATTTGCTCAATGTGTACGGCAAATGGTCCGCGAACCAGTCGGCGCGCATCGTCAGCGGCGGAGAGAGCGTGAGGACATGCGGATTTTTCGCCTCGCGCAGGAACGGGACGCAGGCCCGCGAAACCAGAAAGGTGCCGCGCATGTTGATTTGCTGGATCAGGTCGAACCGGCTCACCGCGATGTCTTCGGAGCGCGAGAGATTGATCGCCGACGCATTGTTCACGCAAATATCGATACCGCCGAACCGGCTGGCGGCCTCGTTCACCTGACGCTCGATGGCGTCAGCATCGCGCACGTCGAGGATGAGCGGCATCGCCTTTCCGCCCGCGCTTTCGATCGCCTCGGCAGCGCTATAGATCGTCCCCGGCAGCTTCGGGTGGGGGTCGGCCGTCTTGGCTGCGATGATGACGTTGGCGCCGTCCCTTGCAGCACGCTCAGCGATAGACAGCCCGATCCCCCGGCTGCCGCCGGTGATGAAAAGTGTTTTTCCCGCAAGAGACATTATTGTCCTCTCTCAAAATTCGCTGACGGGCGCCGACAGCACGATGTCCGAAGATGCGAGGACCGGTTCGAGCCAGACCGATACCTTCGGAAGTTCACATTCCGCGAAAAAGCGGCACGCACGTATGCGCCCCTGCAGAAAGCTCGCGTCGAACGCGGAGGAGTCGTCTTGCAAGAAATGCCGGGCCTCGAGCGCCTGATCGAGCCAGAGCCAGCCGACTACCAAATGGCCAAGCGCAAAAAGGACCGGGGTGCCATGCGCCAGCGCGGTTCGACTGTCCGGTTCGGCGAGAAGCACCGCGACCGCAGCTTCGAACGATGCGAGCGCCATCTCGACCTGCGCGCCCACGCCTTCGAGGCCTGTCATCCCTTCGGCGCGCTCGACCGTTGCGCGTATCCTGGCGGCGAGCATCGCAAACGCCGCGCCCCCATCGCGCCGCAGCTTCCGGCCGACGAGGTCAACCCCCTGAATGCCGGTCGTGCCCTCATGGATGGGATTGAGGCGATTGTCGCGATAGAGGAGTTCGACGTCGTGATCGCGCGTGTATCCGGCGCCGCCATGAATCTGGAGCGCGTAATGCAGCGACAGCTGCGCCCATTCGGACGGCCAGGTTTTCGTGACGGGCGTCAGAAGTGCCAGCAGCGTGGCGGCCTCGCTCCGGGCCTCCGGCGTTTCCGCCGTCTTCTCGTCGTCGAGCAAGCGCGCGGAGAATAGCACTAGGCCAAGCGCTCCTTGCGAGATCGCCTTCTGGGCCAGCAGCATGCGTTTTACGTCGGCATGCTCGATGATGGGCACTTGCGGTTCCGCGGCCGTCCCCGAGACTCTTCCTTGCAACCGCTCGAGGGCATAGTCGCGCGATAGTTGATAGCCCCGGACCGCCAGCATCGCGCCCGAAAGGCCGACGCTGATCCTGGCCTCGTTCATCATCTGGAACATCTGGGGCAAGCCCTGCCCCGGCTTTCCGACCATCCAGCCAACAGCCCCGTCCGCACCACTCGGCCGCGCCCTGCCTTCGCCGAAGTTCAGCGCGCAGTTCGGAATGGCTCGGTATCCCATCTTGTGATTGAGACCCGCCACCGCGACATCGTTCGCTTGGCCGTCAGGAAGGATTTTGGGAACAATGAACAGCGAAATGGTCCCCGATCCCGGTTCCAGCTGCCCGTTTGCGCCGGGAACCTTCGCCAGAACCAGATGCACGATATTCGGCGTGACGTCGTGATCGCCCGCCGAAATCCACATCTTGCTACCACGCAGACGATAGCGATCGCCGAATTCGTCGCGTCCATCAGGCACCGCGCGCGTACGGATATCGCCAAGCGACGATCCGGCGTGCGGTTCGGACAGACACATCGTCCCCAGCGCCTCGCCTGCGATTTGCGGCAGGGCAAATTGGGTTGTCTGGGCCCGGCTCGCATGGCTCGTCAGAAGCCGGGCATTCGCGACCGTCAAAAGAAGAAAGGAAGCGGTTCCCAGATTGGCGCTCATCAGCACGCCCATCGTCGCGGCATAGACGATATGCGGAAGCTGCAGCCCTCCCTCGTCCTCGTCGAAAACCATGCCGAAGATGCCGGCGTCGGCAATCTCGCCGACTGCCTTTGTGACTGCGGGAAGCACGTGCACCTGCCCGGCTTCGTTGAGCTGCGGTTCGACCATATCCGACGCGCGCAAATGGGTGGCGAGCTCGCCTTCGCCAAGGTCGCAAGCCAGCGAGACGACCGCATCGACGATCTGCCGGTCGCTGTGGCAAAAGCGCGGACGGTTGAGAAGAGTGTCTACGTCGAGCCAGGCAAAGAGAAAGTCAAAGTCACGCTTGTCAATGATCATGAGTACACCAGAGAGAGAGATCGTCCTACTATTTTGCATGATTGCATGGCATGGTCAATCGCGCGCAATGCTGCTAGCCAGAAAAACGTTGCGCAGCGGGCCTCAGCAGTTATCGCCGCCGGGCAACTATGTGGAAATATGCACAGGTGGCGGGGGACCTGCACTGGACCGCCCGTGCGCGCTGGAGCGGTCCGGGACGAAGCTATGAATTTGGAAGATCGGCAGAGACATTCTGATACGAACGGCGAAGGGGATGCGAACCCGAAAGCCGCCCCGCCCCTCACTCCGTTCGAGCGGGCCTATCGAGGTATTTTGCGAGGTCTTTACGAGGGTAGCCTGGTACCCGGTCAGCGCCTTATCGCCCCGGACCTGATGCATCGCTTCGGGGTCGGCCGCGGCACTATTCGCGAAGTTCTCCATCGCCTGGCTTCTACCGGCGTGGTCACGATCATTCCCAACCGGGGAGCAGTCGTAAGACAATTGACGCGCCAGGAAGTCGGCGACCTTCTCGACGTTGTCGAAGTGATGCTCGGGCTTGCAGCCAGGGGCGCGGCCCGAAACCTCAAGAGCCCCGAAGATCGCCAGTCGTTCAAGGACCTCCAGGCGCACCTGACGCCCGAAAGCAGCGGCGGCAGCTTTCCCGATTTTCTGCGGGTTCGCGAGAATTACTACCGCTTCATCGTGCGCATGTCGCAAAATCAGGAATTGCGCAGCCTTTTCCCCGATGCGCACACCCACATCATGCGGGTGCAGCTCAGAACGTTCGGCCGCGCGGCGGACTCCGAGCAGCCCGGAGACTTCATTCAGCTCACCGAAGCCATTCTTTCGGGAGACGAGCTTGCCGCCGAAGCTGCCGGACGGCGCCATGTTGATTTTACGCGCGCGCGCGTGTCCGCCTTGCCCGATCGTGCGTTCGCACCCGAACCCTAAACGCGGCGAGCCGCGCGGATGCGCGGGCGCTCATTTGCGAAGGACGATCCCAGAGCGAAAGGCCGTCGATCGCGAACGGTCTCCCGGCTATGCGCGATTGCGATCAAAATTCGGCGTCGCGCGTCACCGTTCGCGACGACAGATAGAAAAGCCAGGCGGCCATGGCAGACATCGCAATGACGCAATAGAGGCCGGTGCGAACGCCCCCTCCCTCGCCTTGACGCACGCTCGCCAAATCCGAAGCCATGCCGACTACCAGCGGCCCCATGCTTCCCATGAGATTGATCACCAAGAGAGCGATCGCAGCCGATGTGGCGCGGATCGGAGCGGGGGTTATCCCTTGGATCGTCGCAAAGAAGGGCGCTGCGGATGACGCGAGCGCGATCTGCCCGATCGTCAGCAGGATGAGTGCGACAACAACCGAGTCTGCGGTAAAGCCGGCGACAAAAAAGCCGGCGGCCAGCAGATTGCCGACTATGTTGGGCCACAACGCACGCCGCATGTCAACGCGGCCGAGCGCATCGCTCACATAGCCGCCCAACCAGGTACCGAATGCGCCCGAAAGGCCATATGTCAGGCCGAGCGCGATGCCAAGAAAGCCCAGCGGCTTCATCGCGACCCCGAAATGCGAACCGATCGTTGCAGCGAGCACTCCGATCTCCGCCTCATGGTTGCGCAGAAAATAGGGCGCAGAAAAAGCGGACAGCCCGAACGATACCATGAGGACGCAGCCATATCCCGCACACGCAAACCAATAGGTTCGCTTCACGCGCACCATCCCGAGGGCTTCCTTGAGCGAGACACGATCCGCCGGAATGCGGGACGAGCGCACGCGCGGCTCGCGGATCGTCAGCGCGGCCAGAAGCGCAAGCACGACACCGGGCACGGCTGCGACGACAAACGCCATCCGCCACCCATAGGCCTGCGCCACGAGACCGCCAACGCCCATGCCCAGCAGCAGGCCGAGCGGCGCACCGATCGAATATATGGCGATCGCCGATGCGCGCGACTCGCGCGGAACCGAGTCTACGATCAGGGCATGAGCTGCCGGCGTACAACCGGCTTCGCCGAACGCCACGCCAAAGCGGCAGATCAGAAGCTGTGCGAATGACTGAGCTGCCGAACTCAATCCCGTGAAGGCGGACCAGATAGTGACGCTCCCCGCGATCAACCATGGTCGGTTCATGCGGTCGGCGAGCCGCGCCACCGCGACTCCGGCAATCGCATAGGTGAGCGCAAAACCGATTCCGGTCATGATACCGATTTGCGCATCACTAAGCGCCAGTTCGCGCTTGATCGGTTCGGCGACGATGTTGATCACATAGCGATCGAGCATGTTGAACATGTTGATGACCATCAACAGACCAAGAAGATAGACCTGTCCGCCGGTCAGCCTAGGCCGCGCTCCACGCGCGGCGCCTGCCTGGGCGCCGCCAAGTGAATTATCGCTCACGCCTGTCATGAACGGCCTCCCGGGGCGGTCGCCCCATGGCCAGCCACGGCGATCGCCCAGCCGAGCTTCGCAAGGGGTTCGGCTTTGGCACCGACGTGAGCGGCATCAGCGCTGCTCGCCTGACCGGTTTCGGCGCGGCGGCGGACGCCCTGGAGGATCGCGGCGATACGAAAAAATGCGAACGCCAGATAAAAGTCCCAGTCGGGCCGGTCGGTCCTGCCCGACAGGTCGAGATAGAGTTGCAGATAATCGGGCCATTCGGGAATGCCCATCGCCACCCGGTCAAGATCCGCGAAACCGCGGAACAAGTCGGCTTCGATCCACCAGGCGATGCTATGGTAGGCGAAGTCCGCCAACGGGTCTCCCAGCGTCGAAAGTTCCCAGTCGAGCAGCGCAGTCACTCGCGGCTCGCTCGGATGGAAGATCATGTTATCGAGCCTCAAATCCCCGTGGAAGATGCGCGCCGCCTGATCCTCAGGCAGGTTGCGGGGCAGCCAGTCGATGAGTTGCTCCATGGCCGGAATCCGCCTTGTTTCGCTGGCGCGATATTGCCGCGTCCAGAGCGCGACCTGCCGGCCCAGAAACCCCTCGGCGCGACCGTAGTCCGCAAGCCCGACCCCGGCGGGATCAACCGAATGGAGGCTTGCGACAGCACGGCACATCGCCTCGAACAATGCACGCCGGGCTTCTGGTTCGACACCCGGCATGCGCTGGTCGTAGAAAAGCCGACCTTCGACCAGTTCCATGACGTAAAAAGGCGCGCCCAGCAGTCTATCGTCCTCGCATAAGGCAAATACGCGCGGGGCCGGAACGACGGTGTCTGCAATCGCCTGGAGGACGCGAAACTCCCTCTCGATCGCATGAGCCCCCGGGAGGAGCACGCCGGGGGGCTTGCGCCGCAGCACGAAAGAACCGCTATCGCCATCGAGACGGAAGGTCGGATTGGATTGCCCAAATCCGAATTTGGCAACGCGTCCCCGTCCCGCAAAACCTTCCACATTAGCGGCAAGCCACTGGCTTGCCTCCTGTGACAGAGCGACGGATGTCGTTTCGGGCCGCTGGCTCGTTTCCGGTGCCGCAGCGTCAAGTTCGCCGTACGCCGGTGTATCGATGCCTTCTGCCATGGCGCCCATTCCTCTTCCCTGATCGGCGACTGTCCCGTCACGCTTGCAGATTGTCATTACAGATTGTAGGACATTTAACAAGACTCGGGGAGAGAAGTTATGAATCGGACTCGCCACGATGCGACGGTGACCGCGACGCTGCTTGAGGATTTCATGGCAGCGCACATCTATCCGCAAGAGCGCCGCTATTATCTCGAGGCCGAGCGTCTCGGCCCTTGGGCCGTTTATCCGGTCGTCGAGGAAACTAAGCAGCTCGCACGTGCCGCGGGCTTGTGGAACCTGTTTTTGCCTGCGAGTGAATGCCCTGACGGACTGTCCAATGCCGACTATGCGCCACTCTGCGAAATCATGGGACGCAGCCTGTTCGCACCCGAGATCTTTAACTGTTCCGCCCCCGATACCGGGAATATGGAAACCATTCTCCGCTACGGCACCGACGCGCAAAAAGCCCGATGGCTTGAGCCATTGCTCCGTGGCGAAATCCGATCCGCTTTCGCTATGACGGAGCCAGACCAAGCTTCATCGGACGCCACCAACATAAGCTGCTCGATCGTGCGCGATGGCGATGACTATGTGATCAACGGGCGGAAATGGTACACTACCAACGCAACCCATCCGCGCTGCGAAATCATGATCGTGATGGGCAAGAACGGCGGAGACGAAACCGACCCGTACAGGCGGCAGTCGATGATCCTCGTGCCGCGTGCGACCACCGGAGTTGAAGTCATCCGCGCCCTTCCCGTCTTCGGCTTTTACGGAGTGCCTGACCGGGCGGCCGAAGTCGTTTTCGATGATGTGCGCGTTCCCGCCAGCAATATGCTACTCGGCGAGGGACGGGGTTTCGAAATTGCCCAAGGCCGCCTTGGCCCTGGCCGTATTCACCACTGTATGCGCCTCATCGGACTGGCAGAGCGCATCCTCGAACGCATGTGCCGCCGGGCCACGATGCGCGAACCGTTCGGTCGCCCTCTGTCCGAACAGACTGTCACGCTCGAGCGAATCGCCGAAGCCCGCATCATGATCGAGCAGTGCCGCCTGCTTACGATGAAGGCGGCGTGCATGATGGATTCCGACGGCAACAAGGCGGCGCGTCGCGAAATCGCAATGATCAAGATCGCCGCCCCGCGCATGGCGCAGCAAGTCATAGACTGGGCCATGCAACTGTTCGGCGGGGGCGGAACGAACAACGATCATTTCCTAACTGCGGCATTCGCAACGGCACGTCTGTTGCGGCTCGCGGACGGGCCAGACGAAGTTCACAGAAACCAGCTCGGGCGCCTCGAAATAGAGCGCCACAACAGCACCGATGCTGCGCGTACGGGAGGCTTTGCCGACGTGCTAAGCCTCGCTGATGCACGCAGCCAGGCGGCGAAGGGGCTATGGCCTCGCCCTGTCAATTTCGGCAGGTGAGCGCCGCGCAATTTACAAAATCACAAGCGAGATATATACTACGTGATTGTAGGACAATGGAGAGATGACATGCCTCAGGCCAATGAAGCCGACAATCTCAGGGTGAATGCCCTCATCACCGAACCGCGACCCCCCATCGAATGGTCGGTCGCTTCGCCGCTGGATCTCGAGCGCCTCCGGAACCGGTGGGCCGAAACCGAAGCCTGCCCGGTCGTCTGTGCCAGCCGTGAAGACGGGATCGACCAGTCATGGCTAGGCTTCGACATCCGTACCTATCTGCGCGGGGAACAGAGCGCGGGCCGGCTCAGCGTTCACAGCATCGTGATCGCTCCTGGCGCAGGACTGCCGCCGCACTATCACGATGATCGGGAGACATTTCTGATTGTCGTCGAGGGTACGCCCGAGATCGGCGTTGGTAGCCTTGTCGAAACCGCCGCCCGCTTCACCCTCGCATACGCCCCTCCCCGCACGCGGTTCAGCATCCGCAATACGTCCGACGCGCCGGTCTGGGTGAACCTCGTCTATCAATCCGCCGGACTCGAGCGCGCCTTCGCGGACGCGCATGAGCTTTGGGCGCACAAAAAAGAAAATGACTTCACGCCGTATCGGGCGGTCCTTTCGCGCTACGGCTTCCGGTTCGACGATGCATTGCTCGAAAACGATAGCTTGACGAATAGCGAAATGCCTCCGGTCGAGTTCGAGTTCAGCGGCGAGGGCGATCTCGAAGCTCTTCGCGAAAAGCTGTTCGAGCGCCGCGCGGTCCCGCGGCTGGTGCACACCCCAGAGAGCGAAGTCGCCCTCGACGGACCCGACCCGGGTTTTCGCAAACGCGTTCTCGGAGGTGACGAAAGCGGCGGTACGGCGATGCTCAATTTCGTATCGCGAATTCCGCCCGCACCGAAGCATTATCAGCCCACCGAGGAGGAGATGTTCTTCATTCTCGATGGCCAGCTCGCGATGACGTGCGGAACGGCCGACGTCATCCTCGAGCGCGGCGCATTGGCTTTTGCCCCGCGCAATTGCACACATGCCTTCGGACCGCCAGCGCCAGACATCGATCACAAGTTCATGACAATGAATACGCCCGGCGGCCACGAACATGCCATGGCGGCCCTGCGCGCCAAAGCGAAGGCAGGATTGACCGATCAGGAATTCCGGGCATTCTCGGCAGCGGGAGGATTTATCATACAATAAGCATTGGTGCGACCGAACTCACGCCGGGCGCATCAACGCCGCTCAAGATCCGTCGAGATCGACTGGAATCGCGGTCGCCCATAGAACGGCAATTCCCCCTCGCTCTTGCCGCCGCGCCGCTGCCAGCGGTTAAAGAACCCTGACGCAGCCTGCGGTCGGCCGGCGCCTGCGCATATTCGCAAGGGTCGCGGTGCCGGCCGCTGATATCGGCGCGACGGGCAAAGCTATTCGAGTTCCGATCACCTTCGCGCCCCCTTAGGCAGCTAAACGGAAAAATCCTGGTGGGGCGACGGCCCCACCAGGTTAGTCCGGCTGAGAGCGTGCCGAAGTCGAAAACGCGGGATTAGAATTCGAAGCCGAGGGTCACTCCGTAGGTACGGGGTTCCTGATAGCTGAGCGACGCATTGCCATTGGCCTGGTGGGTCGCGTATCCGATGACGCGCTTGTTGGTCAGATTGCGCCCGAACAGGCCTATCGATAGGCCATTGTCGAACTTGTATTTCGCTGAGGCGCCAAGCATTGCATATTTCGTCTGCTCAAGAATATTGTCCGGCTCGAAGAAATATCCGCTGTTATAATAGATGTTCGCTGCCAGATCGAGTTTTCCGGAGCCGACCTCCGCCGTGTAGTTGAGAGCGCCGCTGAAATTGAACTTCGCGGCGAACGGCAGTTGATTGCCGGTACAATCGGTGCCGATGGTCGTAAGCGGAACCCCGCCCGCGGGCGTCGCCTGCGGGCAGCCTAGGAACTGCTTGAACTTCGGGTCGATCCAAGTCACGCCGCCCGAGAATGTGAGGCCGTCGGCGAGCGCCGCCGTAAAGTCGGCATCAAGGCCGTAGATGCGTGCAGCGGGTCCGTTGATGATGAACAGCGAGTCGTTGAAGAGGCGCTGCACCTGAACATTCTTGTAGTCATAGTAGAAGCCCGAGATATTGGCGCGGAGCCGGCGATCGAAGAGGTCGCTCTTGATGCCCACTTCATAAGCCGTAAGTTTTTCGGCCAGATAGGGTGCTTCGCCCGGCGCGGTCGAGTTGAAGCCGCCGCTCTTGAAGCCGGTATTGAGCGACGCATAGACCATGACCTCGTCCGAGAAACGATGATCGAGGCTGACACGGTAGGTCAGCTTGTTTTCCTTCGACGTCCTGTCAGGATAGGTAATCGGAATGATAACGCCAGGCACAAACTCGAGCCCTAGGGACGCGTTGCGTTCGGAGCGCTTCTCGCTCGTATAGCGGAGGCCGACGGTGAGGTTGGTGTCTTCGCCGAGAGCATATGTACCTTGACCATAAGCAGCATAGGACTTGGCTCCCACGGTATCGAGATAGTTGAATCGTGCGGCGACGAAGGGAAATCCGGTGAGATCGACGACGAAATCCACATCAGATTTGAGATCGAAGTAGAAGAGCCCGACCGTCCATTTGAAATTCGAGCTGTTATCTGAGCTGAGCTGGAATTCCTGGCTAAGCTGGCGATCCTTTTGCGAATAATCGATGAAGGCCAACGACTGCGGCGTGAAGTCGATATCCTGCAGGAGCGGATATTTGGATTCCCGATAGGCAGAAATGCTGTTCAGCGTCACGCCGCCGAAATCCTGCTCCAGTTGCAGCGAGACGCCGCCACCGCTGACCTTGCGTTGAATCTCGAGATCGCTGTCCGCGCCCCACCCGAGATCGGGAGCGATGCGCCCCGTGTAGCCGGAGACTTTGCCAGGGTACGAGATGCCACCACCGCTGGTGCCCGAACCCTCAAAATAGTCGCCGATCAGCGTTATCGTCGTAGCGCTTCCCGGTGTCCAAAGCCATTTCGAGCGCAGGGCGATATTATGGTCAAGCTTGTCCCAGTCGCGCCCAGTCGTCGGATTGAACCCGAAGCCCTTGCCCTGCGTCTTGCCCGAGAAGGCAATGTCGGCGGCCAGGTTGGGACCGAGACCCGCCGAAACATAGGCATCGCCCTGGAGGATCTGATAGTTCCCGTAGCTCACGGAGAATTTTGCCGTCGGATCAGGGCCGGGAACAGCGGTCTTGATATTGATAAGACCGCCGGTGGCGTTCCGACCGAATAATGTTCCCTGCGGCCCCTTCAGCACCTCGACCGACGCGACGTTGTTGAGCTGCGTCGAAAACGCGAAGGGCGCGGCCTGATATACGCCATCGACATAGAGCCCGACGGGCGACTCGACGCCTGCCCCATAGGCTAGTGAACCGACGCCGCGAATCGTGTTGCCGAGATAGATGCCGTTGGTCGCCACGGTGTTGAGCGACGGCGCGACGAGGTTGAGGTCGAGAACATTCTCGATATTGGCAGCCTCGAGCTGCGAGGACGAAACCGCGGTGACGGCTACCGGAACATCCTGAAGCCGCTCGTCGCGCTTCTGGGCGGTGACAATGATTTCGGCAACCTTGGTGCCATCCTCCTCGCCCGATGCCTGGGCCCATGCCGGCGCCGACATCAATGAAGCTGCAGCAACGCCAACCAGAGACGCAATCCGGATGTTATTCATCTTCCTCTCCCGTGGTTCGATCGCCGCTAACGGGCGATTTTTTCGATTTTCCCAAGCGAAGGCTGTCATCATTCCGGCGAAATTGCAAGACTGAAATGTATGACGATTTTGAGTTAGAAAACTTCGCGGGCGAAAGATCGGAGTCGTTGATTAAAGACCTCAGGATTCTGGAAAAACGCCAGATGCCCGGCGTCGGGAGTGATATCGAGGCGCGCGCCTGGAATTGCGGCTACGTGCGATCGAGACAGGGCTTCGGCGACAACGGGGTCGCTTTCGCCGTGGGTGATCATCGTCGGGACCGTCACCCAGCTCAGCGTGTCGTCATAAGGCAGCATCCAGGAGCGGGCGCCTAAGCGCGCAGTCGGGGGCACCCGCATCGCCATATCGAGAAAATGCTCTTCCGCCGCAAGGTCGAGCGTCGGCGCACCGCATAATTTTAGAAAATAGCGGGTTGCGTCCTCCCTTTCAGGCTTGGAGAGAGACAGAAGATTCCTGAGATCTTGGGTCAGACCGCCACTAGCGTCATGAGCCGTCGTCGCTAGCGTCGCGGCCACCAGGTTCATACCGGCAATGCGCTCGAACCCCTTGCACCAGGCATAGTTAAGCGCGACGCGCGATCCCAGCGACCATCCGACAAGAAGCGCCCTTTCTATATCGAGCTCGTTCAGGACGACTTCCACGTCGTCAGCCCAAAGCGACGCATCCTGATAAGCGCTCGAGGCCTCGGGCTTGCCAGAGTTTCCGTGACCGCGGAGATCGAGAGCAACCAATCGGAACGAACTTCCCAGGCTCGATTCGATCTGTCGCTCAAATGCGTCCGTCGAAAAAAGATAGCCGTGAATGAAAATGATCGGCGGCCGCGAGGGCTCGCCGGTCTCGACAAACGCGATGGACGTGCCATCCGAGCTGGTTGTGGTGCCCTGCCTCAACAGCAAGCCTCAGCCTCGCAAAGCGCCGACGAGGACAACTGCAAGCAGCACCGGCCGGTCGCTTCGATTGTGCCACGCGTGCCGGGTTCCGATCTGGATGATCGTATCGTGCTGGCGAAGCAAGATTTCGGCGCCATCGTCGAGTTCGATGTAGATCTCGCCGTCGAGGACGATGACATAATCGATACTCTCGGTGCGATGCATTCCGGGAGCATCGGCTTCCATCAAGGCCGCCATCTCCGGTTGCAGTCGCAACATTTCCTCCTGCGCCGCGACGGGGTCGAAGTCCGGGTTCATCATCACCGATTGTGGAGCAACCTGCAGATAGAGGAACCTGGTTTCCCCCGGAGCCGGAAGAAAGCTTGTTTCGCCCGGCGGTACGATCGCGTCGTTTGACGAAACCGCCGCTGTCGGGCCCGTCTCCCAGATCGGCGCCGTCATCATGCCGGGCATGGCTTGGAATTTCTGGACGCCAGCCGGCTGTCCGTCCGACAGGAAAACGGCCTTCCCGCCCCGGTGACCCGCCACAACTCTTCTGACCATCAAATCCTCCCGATGTTGACTCGCGATTCATTCTCCGTCTGCGCGTCGAGCTTCTCCGCGAAAATCCTTCGCGCGCGGGTTGCGGCCTCGTCGCTCTTAAGAAGGACCGGGCCCATGGCATCGAAGCCCCCCTCACCGATCCGCCGCTGCTGCGCCTCGATCATCGGCGCGTCTTCCGACCGGAAAGCATGGTCGGCGAGCGCGAATATCCGTTCGCTCACCCCGGCATTATCGAGCAGGTGGTCACGCGCGATCTTGAAGAAATAGTGACAGCTTGTTTCCGTTTCCGGTGTGATCAGATGGGCCTGAACGGTCCTCACCCGCTCCGTTGTTTGACCGGCCGGAAACGCATCGAAAATCAAACTGAGATTGGCCGGCGCCTCCCACCTCACGGTCGAAACACGGTCGACGAAATCTGGTGCCTCATCCCCTCCCATGCTGAGACGAAATGCATTCGAAATCGGTTCGCTCGGACGCCGGTTTACAGCGACGATAGCATCGCCGTCGCGCTCGACGGTCACCTTTACCCGGCGATTGAAACCCGGAGTGGCAAGGTCGGGATGCAGAAACTCGGCGTGGCTGAGATCGAGCAGATTGTCGGACACAAGGAGGAAATGCGATTTTACTGGGATATATCCCTCGACGCAGGTCCATTCGTCCGGTTTTCCAAATTCTTCGAAGCGCGGAAGCGTCGTAAAATCGGGCTTTTCGTCACCGAACCATATCCAGAGTATGCCATCGACCTCGCGGATCGGGTAGGAGCGGACCTTCGCGGCAGCCGGCAATACTCCCGCGCCGAGCGGGTTGTGGGTACATTTGCCGTCGTGCCCGAACCGGAGCCCGTGATAGGGACAGCGAATGGCATCCTCGACGACCTGCCCCTTGCTGAGCGGCGCGAAGCGATGCGGACAGATGTCGGTAAGGGCAACTGGCTCCCCCGAACGCAAGCGGTAGAGCGCGATGGGCTCGCCGAGCAGAGTGCGACCGAGAGGTGCGTCTGCAAGCTCGTTCGCCAAGGCTGCGGCATACCAGCAGTTCTGCAGGAAGTTCATGCCCCCACTCCCGATTGCGGCGTGACGAAATAGTTCGAGAAGCCCCCCGCGCGCCGTTCGACCGCCGCGAGCGCTTCGTTAATGTCATCGAGCGCAAAGCCATGATGATCGAATATCGACAGATCCACGCGACCGGCTTGCGCGAGTTCCATCATTTCGCGCGCCTGTGCGCTCGTGAACCAGTTCGATCCCAATATCGACTGCGAGCTCACCATCACGCGTGGCGTGTCGAAGGACGCACGCTGCAAAATGCCCCCACAATTGACGTGGCGCCCGTATTTCGCGAGGGAATCGATGCCGGCTTCAAAAGCTTCGATGCTCGCCTCGGGCGCAAGCGCGTCCAGGACAACGTCCGCGCCATATCCTCCGGTTCGGGAAAAGACCCATTGGGCGAGTGGAGTGTCCTCATTAGTCGAGAAAACCTCGATCCGGTCCGGTGCTATCGCTTTAACGCGTGCGAGGAGATCGGGATCGCGGCCGGCGCCGAGAATGCGGGTTGCCCCCATGGCAAGACCGAATAGGACCCCGCCTATACCGAGCGTTCCGGAGACGCCGTTGATGAGGAGGGTGTCGAAAGGCGTGAAATGCGCGCGCTGAAGCGCCGCATAGGCCGTTCCAAGATACCCCCACCGCGCGGCGAGGGAGAAATCGATGCCGTCCGCCAGCCTCACCAAGCTGTAACCCGGCGCCGTCATATATTCTGCGTAACCGCCGTAGGGGTAGTCGCGAAACATCTGGGCGGATTTCGGCGCGAGACCGAAGTAGCCGTTCAACGTGTAGGAATCACAGGCGAACGGGTGGTCCCTCCGGCAATGATGACACGTGCCGCAGTATCTGGCGGGATTGACATAGACGCGGTCCCCGATTTCGAAACCGTGAACCAGATCGCCTTTCTTGACGACGATTCCGCCGACATCTAGGCCGAAAATGGCAGGCTTGGGTGGCTGGACCGCGATAAAATCGTCGCTGTAATTCAGCACATTCAGCACATTGGGAACCACGCCGCAGGCATGAATTTCGACGAGGACGTCGTTAGGCCGCGGGGACGGCCGTTCGACC
Source organism: Sphingopyxis sp. (assembly GCF_035250425.1). Taxonomy (GTDB): domain Bacteria; phylum Pseudomonadota; class Alphaproteobacteria; order Sphingomonadales; family Sphingomonadaceae; genus Sphingopyxis. Next base: position 25,735 of record NZ_DATFFD010000011.1, on the reverse strand, counting down.
GAGTCGATGCGCAGCGGCTGAAGCCTGTCGTGAAGGCGTGCGGCACGCATCGCGGGTACACGCGTTTTGGAATCGCGAAAGTCGCGTCTTTCTGGTTCAATCTGGCTCATCGCCTCTCTCCCGTTGCGAGGCCGCGCCAGTCCCGGTTGTACGCCGCCCGAACTCTGGCAAGCGCAACCGATGTCGTGCGGGCGGCGGCCCCGATGAACTAACTCAGGTCATGCTTCAGCTTTCCAGGCTCGCGCCGCCTCGATCGCCGCATCGGGGCTTGGCGCCGCGATCGCGCGGCGCCGAAGATCGACCTGGCGAGCGGTCTCCGCGGGATCGCCCCCACGCCCGTTCATCATGCTTTCATAGCCCTCGACGTCGCGTGCGAATGCGGATGCCATCCCGCTCGAAGATGTGACCTCGATATGCTCGAGTTCACCGAACGAACCGAATACCCGGTCGACAAATGTCTTGGCTTCCTCGTCGCCCTCCCAGATCAGGACAGCGGTGTGCGGCTTCACATCCTTCAGCGTAATCCATTCGCGGACCACTATGCTGGCCGGTGCCGACCCTTGCCACAAGCAGGCGAGCCATTCATGCGCGCGATCCAGATCAATGCGAAACGTCGTGTGGAAAATCATGCTACTTCCCTTCGGTCGTGTTCCTGGAGAGACAATATTGCGTCAAATGCCGCGCGCAGCGCCGCGTCCGGCTCGTCGGGCATGTGATCGGTTCGCCAAGCAATATAGCCGTCGGGGCGGACGAGCAGCGCTCCGTCGTCGGCTATCCCGCGAAGTCGCGTCCAGTCGCCATAGACATCATCATACTCGCAGCGATATCCGATCTGACGAACGGCAAGGTCAATCCCTAGCTGAGCAGCGAGGCGGTCAGCCGCCGCCGTCCATTGGCTGCCCCCGACGCCGATCAGCAAGGTAAAGCGGCCCTTGCCCACGAGGTCGACACTGGATGTACGCGCGCGATCATGTTCAAGCCAGACATGCGGGACGAAGGCGCCCGGGCGCGTGCTCGGCGCGTAGAAGAGTTCAGGATCCTTTTCGGACCGCACGGGCGGAGTTCCGTCGTCGATGACTGCACTCGATTGATACTGCTGACCCAGTTCGACGCCGAGCGCGTTTGAGCGATAATCCTGTTTCTTGACGGCCGCAGCGAGAGCCGTGCGACGTTCCAATGCCCCCGGGCGGTCTCCGAAGATGTCGTCGATCGACGGGCATTCGTCCGCGTCTTCGGCTGAACCGAGCGCGACTGCGACGCTGTCCTGATTATAGAGGCTCTGGATCGCGCGATTGACGATGGACTTTCCGACCGGCATGCGCTCATCATGATAGGTGTTCAGCAGGCCCTCGCCTGCCTTGCCTTCCAACACGAGCGCGAGCTTCCAGACCAGATTATAGGCGTCCTGCACTGATGTATTGGTGCCTAGACCTCCCGAGGGCGGATGGCGATGCGCGGCATCGCCAGCGAGGATCACGCGCCCCTTGATGTAGGAGGTCGCATAGAGATGGTTGACCTGCCATCCCGATATGTTCTTGACCCGGACGTCGATCGAAGGGTCGCCGACCGCGTTGCGCACCCGGTTGAGCAGTTCCTCCTCCGGGATATCGGCGGTTCCGGGCGATGAAAAAATCCAGTCTTTCCACGGCGACACGTTGATGAAGGCGCCATAGTTCACCCAGCCTCGCTCCTGAGGCTTGAGAATGCTGTAGATGACCGCGGGGCGATGGGCAGTGTAGCGCTCGAGGTCGATGTCCATCCAGACATTCACCATATCGCGAAGGCCCGATTCCCCTTCGAATTCGAACCCGCACTGCGCAGCCACGAGCGAACGGCCACCATCAGCGCCAATCAAATATTTAGCGCGAACCAGATATTCCTCGTTCGCATTGATGTCGAGAATCCGGGCCTCGACGCGCTCGCCGGCATCCTCGACCGCAAGCAGGCGCTCCGAAAATCTGACGTCTGCCCCGCGCTTGCGGGCGGCGGCAAGCAGCACCGGCTCCATCATGTGCTGCGCGCAGTTCAGCGGAACCGTCGGGCTCGCCTGAGCATAGTCGGTAAGACGGTCCGAGCCGCTCCCATAACTCATGTAGCGTGCGAGTTCGGTGCCGACCAAGGACTCGCTCATGACATTGTTGCACAGAAAAGAGAGCTTCTCCGAAACGGCCGCGATATCCGGTTCGATGCCGATATCGCGAAACATCTCCATTGTCCGAATGTTGGTGATGTGCGCGCGCGGCGTGTGGGCGGTTCCGGGATACTGATTAAGCGTGATCGCGCCAACGCCGAAATCGGCAAGCAGGATGGCCGCGGTGAGGCCGGTCGGCCCCGCACCCACAACGAGCACGTCGACTTCTTCTATTCGCACCAACCCCTCCCCCTCCACAAATTGCTATTTATGTATGATGACATTGTAGGACAGTTTTTATCAAAGACAATCCGGTGAAGCAAGGCCTTGCGATGCCCGGTCAATGAACGATGGCCTCGCAAAAACCGGGCGGTCGCGAAGACATCCTGCAAATCCGGCGACACGACGCGCATGCGCGGAGCAACCCAACTGTCCCTATCGAGCGGGCGTGTCATCATCAGGGCCACCTAAGACGCCGCGCGAGCCGAAATTCCACCGTCGACCATCAGCACGGTTCCTGTCGTATATCCCGAGATCGGCGACGCGAGAAAAACGGCGGCGGCGGCGATTTCTTCGGGCGACGCGGCCCGTCCGAACGGTCGCGCCGCGCTGCTCTCGACGGCGCCGAGAAGTTGCTGCAGCCGCTCGGTGGCGACCGGTCCAGGACTGACGCCCACGACCCGGACACCGTGACGATGACTGTCGCTGCCGAGCGACATTGTGAAGGCAGTAAGCGCGGCATTGCCCGTCACCCCGCAGATATAGGAGGGGTCCCGGATCTGGGCGGCCGCACCGATGATGTTCACAACGACGCCCTGCCCGCGCTTCGCCATCGCGTCGAATAACGCTCGCGTCAAATTGATATAGCCGAACACCTTCAGGTCCCAAGCTTCGCGCCACGCCGCTTCGGAAATATCGCCAAGCCGTCCGCCGGGAATGGCGCCAGCATTGTTGACGAGGATATCGACATGCGCCCATTTCGCGGCGACATCGGTGATCGCCTCCGACCGCGAGAGGTCAGCAGCCTCGGCATGGCACCGCGAGCCTGTATCTGCAGCAATCGACGCAGCGATCGCTTCCAGCTGGTCACTGTTTCGGCCCACGATGACCGTCTCGCATCCCTCCTCAGCGAGCTTGCGCGCGATGGCCGCACCGATGCCTTTCGACCCGCCGGTTACGAGCGCCAGCTTGCCTTCCAACTGGAGATTCACGCCCTGTGCTCCGCACGATCACCCATGAAAACCGACTGCCCCGGGTTTGCGCGATTGTCGCGCACCCGCCAGGCGCCGCGCTCCACCGCGGACAGGAATTCGCCTATCCGCCGATTATATTCGTCAGGTTCCTCGATATTCATTCCATGCCCGGTTTGCGGGTGCATCCAGAGTCCAGCACGCGGCAGCGTTCGCTTGAGATAGATGCTCGCTTCTATAACCGGGTCATCCTCGTCGCCGACCGCGAGCAGCACCGGTACGTCGACGGCTTTCAGCCGCTCCTCATAATCATAGAGGCTCGGCCGGAGCGCCTGGTAGTTTTTCAGCGTCAACGCGGAGCCAAGGGCTGAATGCTCGCCCATATAGCGGCGGAACTCTTCCCATCCACGCGGATCCTTGTTGAGAAGCTGGATGCGCGTCGCGCCCATCGCGAGGCCGTGGGCGCCCGCCTCCATTCCCTCGGCCAGCATGCGGTCGGCGCCTTCGAACGTGTCCTGCCTGAACTTCTCGCGCGAGGCGCCGGGAGCGCCCGAGCCGCCGCTGGAGAAGACCAGCGATCGCACGCGATGCGGATATTCGAGCACCACCTGAAGACCGGTATAGGCCCCCATACTCAGTCCGACGAGGTGCGCCTTTTCGATGTCCAGATGGTCCATCAGGCGGATGACGTCGTCGCGGTGACTTACATAGGTATATGCGCCGGGATCCTCGGGCACCGCCGAAGGTGGGTAGCCGCGGGCGTTGTATGTGATGCAACGATAATCGCGCGAGAAGCGACGGACCTGAGCTTCCCACGTCCGATAATCGGCGGCGAATTCATGAATCCAGATGATCGGATCGCCCGCGCCGGTTTCCTCGAAATACAGATCGACGCCATCGCTCTTGAAATTAGGCATCTCTTTCCCCGTGACCAAGCGGTTAACCCGCCGTTTCATCAATGCGCCGGCACCGGATCGCGTTCGCTCCGCCTGCCTTGATAGCCATTTTATGTTACAACACTGTCCTACAATCTTGCAATAGCATCGTCGGCCTAATATGCCCATAACGCTCGGGCAACAGCTCCGGGCCAATGTTTGACAGCCAGCGCACCAGAAACGAGGTCGCGGCCAAGGGAGAGACAGCCAATGAAATTCGTTACATTTGGGCCACGGAACCGCGTCGGGCTGCTCGTGAATGACCGTATCCTCGATCTTGCGATCGCCGCTGGCGCGCATACGCTGGGCGGCGACGCTTGGGTCGCCACCTTCGGCTCGCTTCAGGGCTTGATCGAGTCGGGTTCGCACGGGCTCGACATCGTTGGCCGTCTCGCCGACAAACTCGCGGGGGCCGACCAGCCCTCGCTTTGGCTCGACGCCGCCGAAACCAGTCTCAACGCCCCCTGGCCCGGGCAGCGGTTCTTCCTCGCCGGCAGCAATAACCCCTCGCACCAGTCGGAAGCCTTCACAAACATGGGCGATGCGCTCACGGTCGAAGAGGCCCGGGAGAAAGGCCGCGCCTTGCCGCCGTCCGGTTTCTGGGGCCAAGCTCGCCCAATCATGGGACCCGATGCCGATATCCAGATTCCGAAGCGCGCGAACGGCTATTTCGATTTCGAGGCGGAGCCGGGCATTATCCTCGGCAAGCAGGGCAAGGACATCAAGGCCAGCGACGGTGCTGCCTATGTCTGGGGCGTGACCCTCGTGGCGGACTGGAGCATCCGGATTCCCGAATGGCCTCCCAAGCCCAACCCTCCTTTCATGCCGGTGAAGAATTTCGACTGCTCGAAGTCAATTGGTCCCTGCATCGTCGTCGGGGAGGTCGATGCCGACGATTTCATGCTGTCCACCATCGTCAACGGTACAGTGAGACAGCATTTCAGTTCGAACGAGATGATCTATTCCTTCGCCGAAATCCTGGAATATTATTCTCGCGATTTCACCTTCTTTCCGGGCGATGTGATCGCCGGCGGTACGGGAGCCGGAACGGCGATCGACCAGACAAAGCCGAATGCCGATCGCAGCTGGCCTGTCGACCTTTTCCTGAAGCCCGGCGATGAGGTCGAGATCAAGGGCGAAGGCATCGGATCCCTCGTAAGCCGTATCACGGCCCCGTAACGGTTTAAAGCGGCGGCGCGGGGACGGAAAGCATCCAGCCCGATCGCTGCGAAGACAGCTTAATGACTATATTGTCCTACAATCTCTTGGAAGATATGGGATGGTGATACGAACTTGGGAGATTAAACCGATGCGCACTGAAAAATGCGGGGTACTCGTCGTCGGCGCTGGACCGAGCGGATTGGCGGCGTCAGCCTTGCTGGCGGGATACGGCATCGCGGTCATCGGCATTTCAAAATATGGCGCGTGCGCTCCGACCCCCCGCGCGACCGTCGCCAACGCCCGGAGCATGGAAGTCTACCGCGACCTTGGCATCGAGGATGAGATGAAGACGCAGGGGGTCTCGATGCGGTCGCTGCCATTCAACGTGTTTGCGACCTCGATGGATGGAATGGAGTTCGCGCGCTATCGAAGCTACGGCACCTCGGCCGCGCGGCTATCCGATTATGCCGCCGCATCGCCGTGCGTCGGGTGGAATATTGCGCAGCACAGGCTCGAACCGGTCCTCCTTGCTGGAGCCAAGTCCAAGGGCGCGGATATCCGATATTCCAACGAGATGCTCAGCATCGAACAGCATACCGACGGGGTGGTCGCGGCGATCAGAAACCGCGAGACAGGCGAAGAATATCGGATCGAGGCCGCCTTCGCGATCGGTGCCGATGGTGGGCGCTCCACTGTCGCGGAGCAGTGCGGTTTCGAAATGGAAGGAGCACCGACTGAAAAAGGTCTCGTCAGCATGTGGGTCGAGGCGGATCTAGCCAAATATGCCGCCCACCGGCCCGCCTATCTCTACAATATCTTCCGGCCCGGCCCCCATCAATGGTACGGCGCAGGCAGCTGGCTTTGCGTAACGCCCTACAGCGAGTGGCTCTTCTCAATGGCCGGCACGGCGGACGTCGGCGAGGCAGAGCTTCTTAAGCGGGCGCGCGAAACGATCGGCGACCCCGACGTAGCGATCAAGATCAACCAGATTTACGACTGGCGCGTCAATCACATCTACGCCCGCCAATATCGCAAGGGACGCATTTTCCTCGCCGGCGACGCGGCGCACCGGCATCCCCCCGCAGGCGGCCTCGGCGCCAATACCTCGGTGCAGGACGCGTTCAATCTCGCCTGGAAGCTCGCCCATGTTCTCAAAGGGTATGCGGGCGAGGCGCTTCTCGACACCTATCATGACGAACGCCAGCCGGTCGGCCGCCACCTCGTGGAGCGCGCGAACAAGAGCATGGCGAATAACGCCCCGATTCCCGCCGCCGTGGGCTGGACGGACGAGATGCCCGAGAACGAAGCATGGCAGAAGCTGGAAACCTTGTTCTCGGACACGGCGGAAGCGGCCGAACGACGCGCAAAACTCGACGCGGCCATCGCGCTCGGCAACTATCGTTCGAATGCGATCGGCATGGAACTGGGGCAGCGTTACCGATCCAGCGCAATTCACGATGACGGGCTTCCGATGCCTTCTCCGTCGCGCGACCCGGAACTATATTATGAACCGACCAGCTTTCCAGGCGCCTACCTTCCCCACGCGTGGGTCCAGCACGGCGCAGCGGAGGTGTCGACACTCGACATCGTGGGCAAGGGCAGTTTCTGCCTTCTCGTCGGCCTGGGAGGAAAAGCTTGGGCCGAGGCAGCCGAAGCGGTCACTCGCGAGACCGGCGTGCCGCTCACCGTTCGCACCATTGGCAAGGGGTGCGAATTCGACGATCTGACCGGCGAATGGGCCGCGGTGCGCGAAGTGAGCGATCATGGCGCGCTGCTGGTGCGTCCCGACCGCTGGGTGGCGTGGCGATCGACGGATCTGCCTCCCGATGCCGTAGCCGGTCTCACCGATGCCGTACGGCATGTCCTGTCGCTGGCCTGAGGAACCGATGCGGGAAGAGAGTATATGAACATCAAGCTCTATTATTTCCCCAACACCTGCGCGCTCGTGCCGTTCGCGGCGCTGATCGAGGCGAACGTCGAATTCGACGTGGAGGTCGTCAACCTTCGCAAGCGCGAACAGCATGGCGACGCGTTTCTTAGCATCACACGCAAGCATGCCGTGCCCGTACTCGCTATCGGAGAGGATCGGCTTACCGAAAATGTGGCCATTCTCGAATGGATCGCCGATCAGTTTGCCGACGCGGCACTTTTGCCGTCCGGATTTGACCGGTATCGCAGCATTTCGCTGATGGCCTGGTTCGCCTCGGGCGTGCACCCGCCGCTTTCGGCGTACCAGGTGCCAAGGCATTTCTGCGACCTCGAAGCGGCCGAGGCAGCCGTCCGTGAGCGTGCGGTTGCTCGCCTCCAGGAATTCTCCGACATCGCCGAAGACATGCTGGCCGGGCGCCAATGGCTCTTCGATCGCTTTTCGATCGCAGACATCTATCTTTTCTGGTGCCTGCGGCGAATGGTACAGCTGGGGATCGGCATCGACGAACACCCCCGGTGCAGCGCCTTTTTCGAGCGCCTTGGCGCGCGGGAGTGCATTCGCAGGACCCTGGAATTCGAAGCCGCGACGCTGGCCGCCTTGCCCGGCTGAGAGCTGGTCACATTGCGGAAATTCCGCCGTCGAGCTTCATTTCTGAGGCCGTCATGAAACGCGATTCATCCGAGGCCAGATAAAGGATTGCGCTGGCCACCTCCTCCGCCTCGCCGAGACGGCCAAGCGGAACCTGACGCGCAAGCTTGGCCAGGACCACATCGCGCTCCTTGTCTCCGACCAGGTCGTCGAGGATCGGCGTCTGGATGAAGCTCGGGTGTACCGAGTTGCAGCGGATGTCCCAGCCGTTTCGCGCGCAATGCAGGGCGACGGACTTGCTGAGGAGCCATACGGCAGCCTTCGAGGCATTGTAATTCGCGAAGGTCGCCGATGCGATCAGCCCGGCGATCGAAGAAATATTGATGATCGATGCAGGCTGGCCTTCTCGCAGCAAGGGCAGCGCAATTTTGCAGCCAAGAAAGACGCTGTCGGTATTGACCGCCATACCGTGACGCCATTCCTCAAGGCTGAAATCCTCGACACTGCCCGTCAGGACGATGCCTGCATTATTCACCAACACCGACAGTCCGCCCATCATCTCGCTTGCGGCCTGAATCGCCGTAGCCCAGTCCTCTTCTTGCGTTACATCCTGGCGGGCGGCGAAGGCAACGCCGGGCCCGAACTCGGCGTTGATCTCTCCTGCGCGCTCCTGAACGGCATCCTCGTTGCGATCGGTGAGCAGGATCTTCGCCCCTTCGGAGGCGAGCAGGCGCGCAGTGCAGGCGCCGATCCCCTGCCCTGCACCGGTTACGAGGGCAAGCTTGCCGGCGACGCGGCCCGCCTTCACCCCAAAGCGCTTCGACGGTTCCATGGCGTCAGGCCGGAAGCAGCCGGATCGGCATCGAGCGAATGCCAATAACGCCGCGATTGGAAAGCGGCGTCGGCGCATCCACCTCGATCGCGGCGGCATGCTTGACAAGCGCTTTCAATAGCGCCTCCATTTCCATCTTCGCCAAATGCTTTCCGGCGCAAATATGCGGACCCGCACTCCATCCGAGCTGGTCTGCCGGATTACGCGCTACGTCGAAGCGTTCCGGATCCTGATATTTGCTGGGATCCCGGTTTGCGGCCCCGAACAGCAGCATCACGCGTTCGCCGGCAGGAATGAAGACATCGTCGGCGCGATAGTCCTCGACGGCGACGCGCGAGAACCAGCGGACGATCGTGGTGTGGCGCATCGCCTCGAGCACCGCGCTCGGGATCAGCTCCGGCTCGGCGCGAAGGCGCTGGTACTGGTCGGGGTTGGTCCCGAGGAGATAAAGCAGATTGCCGGCGGCGTTGATTGTCGTATCGAGGCTCGGAAGGACGAAGGCCCGAAGGCTGACGCGCGCATCGCCGACCGTCATGCCGCCGGTCTGCACTTGCTCGAAAAGCTCCGCGGCCCATGAACCGGGTCGCAGCGAGGCCGGATCAAAGGTCTTCAGATATCGGATCACCTCGCCGGCGGTTGCCAGATCGTCGATGAGTTCGGGGATCGGCTCGCCGTCACGGTCGATAGGGCCAAGCACATTGAAGCTCGAAGATGCCCATTTCAGCATCTTCTTGCGGTCCCCCTCGGGCAACCCCACGAGTTCGGAAATGACATCCACCGGCAGAAGACTGGCGATCTCGGAAATCGCCTCGCGCGTGCTTCCATCTGCAAGGGCGGCAAGCTTGACATCGGCTTTCGCATCGAGGTCGGGACGGATGGAGGCGAGGACCGGCGGCGCAAGATATTTCATGAGCGGCATGCGCATCTTGCGATGGCGGGCTCCGTCGGACGCCAGAACGCCGGGCTCCGCGACTTCCTGGTTGATAAAGGCGTTGAACCCGGTGCCCTTCCCGGAAATCAGCGCTGCCGGTGACTGAAGCGCGCGGGTGACGTCGCGAAAGCGGCTGAGCACGAGGACGTCGGGATTGGGCGCTCGCAGCCGCACCACCGGACCAAGCTCGCGGATCGCGTCATAATGCGGAAAGGGGTTGTCGAGATTTTCCTTTGTAAAAAGATCCACATCATAAAGTGGAACATCCGTCATTACCTCTCTCCTATTCGCCGCGTCTTTTCCCGCGTCCGATCCTTCAGATCACGCCCCTGTCGCGAAGCGATGCAATTTCTCGCGCTTCAAAGCCCGCTTCGGTCAGAACTTCGTCGGTGTGCTCGCCGAGACGTGGCGGCGGCCGCAGGAATTGCGCCGGCGTGCGGCTCAGTCCGATCGGCTGGCCGAGTATTTCGACCGTCCCGAGATCGGGATGATCGAGCGGCTGCACGATCCCCGTTTCCTTGACCTGCGGATCATCGAACATTTCGTCGAGCTTGTAGATCGGTCCGGCCGGCACACCCGCTTCGTTCAGTATCTCGACCCATTCGACGGCCGTCTTCTTCTGCGTTGCCCGGTTGATGAGATGGTTCATCTCGTCGCGATTGCGTTCGCGCGTCGGAGCATCCACAAACCGCGGGTCCGCGCCGAGTTCGGGGGCGCCGATGGCTTTGCAAAGCCGCAGGTAGCTGTCATTGCCCACGGTAGAGAGCGTGAAATAGCCGTCGCTCGCTTCATATACGCCGGTCGGCACGATTTGCGGATGGTCATTGCCGCGTTGCAGCGGAATGCGCTTGTCCATCAACCAGCTCATCGCCTGATAGTCGAGCATCATGATCTGCGAGGCCAGCAGGCTGCTCTGGACCCATTGCCCCTTGCCCGAACGCTCGCGCTCCTGAAGCGCGACGAACGTCCCCATAGCCGCGAAGATACCGGCGCAAAGGTCGGCCGGCGAGATACCCACCCGAAGCGGCCCCCGATCCTGGTAGCCGGTCAGCCACATCAGCCCGCCCATTCCCTGGGCGATCAGATCGAAGCCCGGCCTTGTACGATATGGGCCGCTTTCGCCGAATGCCGAGATCGAGGTGTAAATGAGGCGCTCGTTCACGGCGGCCATCGATTCATAGTCGATGCCGAGACGAAACTTCACGTCGGGACGGAAATTCTCGACGAGGATATCAGCATCCTTCACTAGTCGCTTCAGGACCTCTACCCCCTCGGGCGTCTTCAGATCCAGCGTGATGCCGCGCTTGTTGCGCTGCGCGTTCACATAATCCGACGAAAGCCGATTGTCCCCCATCGGGTCGCCCTCCCCGTCGGTTCGTTCGATCTTGATCACATCCGCGCCGAAGTCGCCGAAGAACTTTACGCACGTCGGACCGGCGCGGACCCGGGAAAGATCCAGGACCTTGAGGTGCGACAGAGGCAGATCGCCCATCTTCATTCCCCTTTGAAATCGGGCTGGCGCTTCTCGAGAAACGCATTGATGCCCTCGATATAGTCTGCGCTTGCAAAGCAGCGATCGGTGAGATCCTCGCAAAGCGCCATGTCAGCCGTGTCACTTGTGACGGCCAGTTCCTTGATCACGCGCTTGGCGGCCTGAATGGTCATCGGAGCGTTTTTCGCAACGGACGCGGCGTAGCTGGCAGCCTCCTCGGCGATCTTATCTGCGGCGAACAACCGCGTCACGAGTCCCTTTGCGAGCGCCTCGGCGGCGTCGTATCGCCGCGCGCTGAGAAGGATATCGGATGCTGTCGCAACGCCGACGGCATCCATCAGACGCTTGATCTCTGCGGGCCCGTAGCCGAGCCCGAGACGCCCCGCAGGAATTGCGAACAGGCTGCGATCGGTGGCAAGACGGACGTCGCAGCACAGCGCCAACGCCATTCCAGCACCGATACAATAGCCCGAGATGTGCGCGATCGTGGGTTGCGGCAGCGCATAGAGGCTGGTCATCGCCTCATAAGCGGCCTTGTCATATTCCTCGCGCGCCGCTGGCTGGCGTCGAAGCGCCTTGAACTCAGAAATATCGGCCCCCGATGCAAATGCCCGGCCACCCGCCCCGGTTACGACCACGCATCGCGTCTGTGCGTCGATCTGCGCGACAGCGGCCCCTAGCTGCTGCCACATGGCGAGCGATATCGCGTTCATGCGCTCGGCATTGTCGATAGTGATCGTCGTCACGCCGCCGGCCGACGACACGGAAATGCGTCCTTCGCTCACCAATCCACTCCCTATGTTCTTGTAGGACAATTGTGTCTAGCAAAGGGGGAACAATTGCAACCCCTATGTTCGTCCCGAAGGTCGCCGGGACGCGCGATAAATGCTGTCGGCGTAACAAAGTGTCGCGCAGCTCAGGGCGCCCCGCTGCGGAACCGCGTAGCTTCCTCGACGAGCCAAGCCCTGAATGCCGCCAGGGGCTGATGCGAGGTCCGGGCTTTTGGCCAGGCAAGATAATAGCTTTCCTCGCCAGCGATCGGCTCGACATCGACTGCAGGTACCAGCTCCCCGCGCCCGAGTTCCGCGGCAATCAGGAAGGTCGGCATGAGTGCCACCCCGACGCCCCCGGCAACCGCCTGAGCAGCTGTCGCGAACTGGTCGATCATCAGCCCGTCGATCTGCCCGGCCCGGACCTGCATCGAGCCGAACCAGTTCATCCAGGCACGGGGGCGAGACACCAGATGAATGAGCGGCGCACGCAGAAGGTCGCCGGGCTCGGCGAAACCTGCCTCGCGCCGCAGCGCGGGCGAACAGACCGGGATAACCTGTTCTCCCATTAGATAGTCGAGCCCGGCGCCCGGCCATTCGGGCAGGCCGAAATGAATTGCGGCGTCGATCGACTCGAAATGAAAGTCAAAGACGTTGAGCCGTGTACAAAGATTGATCGTGACCCCGGGATTATCGGCAAGAAAGTGGCCGAGGCGCGGCGCGAGCCAGCGCGTTCCGAATGTCGGCAGGATAGCCAAGTCGAGCGACCCGCCGGCGCGATTTGTCGTGATTTCAAGTGTGGCTCGAAACAGGGCTGCCAGGATCGGCTTAACCTCTCGGTGATAGGCTGCGCCCGCGTCGCTCAGCATCACCTTGCGGCGGTCCCTCACGAACAGGAGACAGCCCAGCTGATCCTCGAGGACCTTGATCTGCCGGCTGACCGCGCTCTGCGTCAGTTGCAGCTCGTCGGCCGCTGCGCTGAAGCTCAAATGGCGCGCAACGGCATCGAAAGCCGCGAGCAAGCTCGTCGCTGGCAGCAATCGTCTCGGGAACATCGACCTAGTCCGGCGCGCTAGCCGACAGGGCCATCATAAGCCACTATCGTCGCCGAAAGCCTCCCCAAGCCCGAGGCCGAAACCTCGACCTCATCGCCGACGCGCAAGAACAGATCGAGGGGCAGTTTCCCGTCCGGCTCTGGTACGGTGCTATCAGCGGCGGTTCCCGGACCGGTTCCGCCCGACAGCATATCGCCGGGAAGCAATGTCAGGTCCTCGCTGATCTGCGCGAGCAATTCGGCATAGCTGTGGATCATGTTGCCGCTGTTGAACTTCTGGCGCAGCTCTCCGTTCACCCGCGTTTCGACGATGCAATCTTCCGGATCGACTTCATCGACCGCGATCCACGGTCCGATTGATTTCGAATTGTCGAAGACCTTATGTGCGTAGAAAGGCCGCTTGTTCGACAGCAAGTCGTGATTGCGTACGCTCCAGTCGATCAGCAGGGTGCTGCCCCAGACGCGCTCCTTCCAGCCTTCGGCCGGCACCCCTTTGCCGCCACGCGCCAGAACGATTGCCACCTCGCCCTCGAAATCGAAGAGTCCGTGCGAAGACCGCGGATATGGAATGTCGGCGCCCGGCGCAGCGGGGATGGAAACCGACCAGAAGCCGCCTCCAAGCCCCTCCCGGGTCCGTTCGCGCACGTCCTCCGGCGTTGCAGGCCGGCCCATGTTTGTCCGCCCTCGCGATACATGGTCTGCGTTGTTGCTGCCGGCCAACGCCAGGCGACGCCCCGGGAAAGGGGCATGAAGATACGCCGCATCGAGCGCCGTGAAAATCTCAGGATCATCGCTCGCCGCAAAATGCTCGAGCAATGTCCGCGCCTCGTCGAGCCCGCGATCTCCGGTTTCGATCAATTGCACGAGGGTCGAGAACGCCTCGAACGGCTGCGAGCGCCGACGGGCTGCCCGGTCGAGATCGAGAATGCGCGAGCCGTCCAGCACACCGAGCCGTCCGTCACTTCCAAAAAGGACGAATTTCATAACCTGACTCCCCGCCAGCAGCACCAGTGGCGGAGCGTCCGGCCATGCGGAATTTAGTCATGCTATATTGACCGACAATCAGGAAACCCACAAGCTATTTCACCCTGCCACCAGACCGATCCGGTAGCCGCCCAACCGGCGAAGAAGCCGGAGCGATTTACAGAAGCCGCGATAGCGGGGCGGCGATCTCAGCATCGAGAAGAGCCGGGCGAACTAGTGCGCGAAATGTTCGTCCGACAACTCCTGTATGCTGGTCGACCAGGAGCGGACATAATCGCGCCCAATTTGCGCAGCGCCTTCCGCATCGCGCGCGAGGATCGACCTCACCATGCTGTCGAAGGCGGCGACATCGGCGTGGGCGTTCTTGACGCTGAAGGTTGCGCGAAACTGCGCACGGATGATTGTCGCATCGAAACGCGGGAGGTGGCGGCTCAACTCCTTGTTTTTCGTGAGCTTCACGAGTTCGCGCATAAAATCGAACCGGAGGCTCGCAAGATCGAACGCGTTACCTTCCCCGATGGAGTGGGCCATTTTGGAAACAACAGCGCGCAGTGCGTTGACATCCTGGCTCCGTTCGAACCGCTGCGCCGCGAGACTGGCGGCCAACGATATGATCGTGGCGTTGATCTCGAGGATGTCGCGCACCTCGTCACGGCTGAAATGCCGGATGCGAAACCCCCGGTGCAGGCTTGCGACCACCAGACCCTCGGCCTCGAGTCGCCGTAACGCTTCGCGTATGGTGCCGCGTCCGACACTGAAACGGCGCGTCAGATCTCCCTCTATCAGCTTCTGCCCGGGGACGAAGCGTCCCTCGTAGACGCCGCGGACGATCCCGAGGACGATCTGGTCGACCGATCCGACACGATTGGCAGAATCGACTCTCTCCTCGCCTGCATCGGCCGTGTCGGACATTTTGCTCGGCTTACCGTAGACCAATTCGTCCATTTCCTCAGACAGTTTCATAATTCGGACACCCCAAGCATTCCCTGTAAATACGGCACTTTCAAAGCAAATTCGGGTAGCCCCGCCCCACTTCACGGCCATCACAGCGCATGGGCCTACAATAGGCCGTCCATTCTGTCGAGGTTAGGGCTCAAGAATGAGAACTTTTTTGTCATACCATTTCATCTTGCAAAAAATCCTCCTCTGTGAAAAATTCCTGAACACAAGTCCGGTCACGAAATCGGGCATTGCCGGTATGCGGCTGGGATGAGGAGGAAAATATATGAGCATCGACATGGCGGAAATCGACGGCGATCGCGTCGGGACCGCGGTGCACGAGACGATGCGAGCGGCCCGATATCATCGCGTCGGCGCTCCCTTTTCGGTGGATGTGATCGATCGGCCATCGCCTCGACCGCACGAGGTTGTGGTTCAGGTCCACGCCTGCGGCCTTGTGCCCAATTACGCGACGGTACTCGAGAAGCTCAGAGACCATCCCGCCATTTCCGCGCCGACACTCCCGGCCATCTACGGTCTCGACCCTGCAGGCGTCATCGTCGAGAAGGGATGTCTCGTGCACGGGCTCGAAATCGGTGACCGTGTCTATGCCAACCCCCTGCGCTATTGCGGAAGCTGCCGCGCCTGCCGGCGCGGGCAACCTACCGCTTGCGATTATGGCGCGCTCAGCAATTATTTCGGCTTCGGCCCGAAATCCGCGCAGACACTCGCGGATTATCCCTATGGCGGCTTCGCGGAATTCATGGTCGCGCCGCAAGAAAGCATCGTCAAGCTCCCGCCGAACGTACCGTTCGAGGTCGGAGCGCGGTGGGGATATCTCGGTACGGGCTATGGCGCGGTTCGGGCAGGTAACGTCGATGTCAACACCACGGTGCTGATCAACGGCGTATCGGGAACGCTCGGTCTCGGCGCGGCCTTGTTCGCGTTGGCGATGGGGGCCCCCAGAATTTTCGGGGTCGGTCGCAACCCGGAGCTTCTCGAACGGGTGAAGGCGCTCGCACCCGACCGGATCGATGTCCTCTGTGCCGGGGAGGGATCGATTAGCGAGCGCGTGCGCGCGCTGACGGGGGGAGAAGGCGCCAACGTCGTGATCGACGCACTTTCGACAGGATCGTCGGCAGCCGCCTACCTCGATGCGTTCGGCGGGCTTGCAAAAGGCGGTACGCACGTCAATGTCGGTGGTGTCTTAGAACCGGTCCCGCTCAATATGCTCATGCTCGTCAACGAGGCACAAACCCTCATAGGCTCGCTCTGGTTTTCGACAGCGCAGGGCCAGGAAATGGCCGATCTGGCCGCAATGGGGCGAGTCACCTTCGACATGTTCGACACCAAGGTCTTTCCGCTCGAAGGACTGAACACCGCGCTTTCGGAACTCAACTTCGGATGCGGCGGCTTCACCAACTACGTGATCTGCCCGCAGCTTTAAGGGAAAGACTCCCCGCCGCGCGGGCCGGTCGGTGCAGTTATCCCGTAGCGCTTCCGGCCGCTAACCCGCTGGCGCGCGAGGGCGCGGCACCACCGCCGCGCGCCTTTCTTATTCCGGTTCGGAATAAGATGCGTCGGATTCTTGATTTTAGTACTCGAGTCCGCCGCGCTAGAAGGCCTGTATCCCGGACACTCAACGTGCCGCAAACCCGAGACAGGACGGACATGCCTTATTCCAATCTGGTCCAGGATGATTTCATCCGGAGCCTTTTCGCGAATGCGATGTCGGCAATGTACCGCGAGGAAGTTCCCCTCTACGGCACCCTGCTTGAAATCGTCGACGCCGTGAACAGCGAGGTTCTCGAAGCGAAGCCAGCGATGACATTCGAACTTGCACGGCACGACGAACTCGCAAGATTGTCTCAAGAATATCATGGTGCAATCCGGTTGGGGCGCCCCGACGAACTCGCAATGATGCGGCGCCTTTTCGCGGTCATGGGCATGTACCCTGTAGGCTATTATGATTTGACGATGGCCGGTGTGCCGGTTCACGCGACTGCTTTCCGGCCCCTGCGTCCGGGAAAGCTGAACAAAAACCCGTTTCGCATCTTCACCTCGCTGCTTCGGCCCGAACTGATCGACGATGCCGATATCAGAGACGAAATCGACCGCCGGCTCGCCGCTCGCCGGATTTTTCCGGAGGCAACGATCTCACTGATCGAGAAGTTCGAGCATGAGGGCGGCCTCGACGAGAGCGAGGCGCGTCTGTTCGTTGCCAGCGCCCTCGAGATATTTCGCTGGCATAGCGAGGTAAATGTCGACGTCGCGCTCTACAATCGGCTTCATAATGCGCATCGCTTGGTCGCGGATATCGTCTGCTTTAACGGGCCGCACATTAATCATCTCACACCGCGCACACTCGACATCGACGCAGCGCAACGCAAGATGCTCGCCCGGGGCATGCAGGCCAAGGACCTAATCGAGGGACCGCCGGCACGCGCCCATCCGATTCTGCTGCGCCAGACGAGCTTCAAAGCGCTCGATGAACCTGTGCGCTTCGTGGACGGGAACAAGACGCAAAGCGGTACGCATACGGCAAGGTTCGGGGAAATCGAGCAGCGGGGCATGGCGCTGACCCCGAAGGGGCGCCAGCTGTATGACGAACTGCTCGCCGAGGCGCGCGAAGAACCGAAAGCGTATGACGCCCGGCTCTCTTCAGCGTTCGAGCGTTTTCCCGACGATCTCTGCACCCTTCGGCGGGAGGGCCTCGGCTATTTCGAATATCGTCTTTCGAGCACCGCTGAAATCAACGGCTATGAACCTGACGATGTGGAATCCCTGGTTGCCGCCGGTCTCGTCGACGCTTTTCCCATCACTTATGAAGATTTCCTGCCGGTGAGCGCGGCGGGGATATTCCAATCGAATCTCGGCGATCAAGGGCCGAAGTCCTATTCGGCTGCGGCTGCACAGTTAGCGTTCGAAGCGATACTCGGCACCCCCGTCGCCGATCCTTTCGAACTCTATGCGGAACGACAGCAACAATCGATCGAGCAGGTCCGCCGGAAGCTTTCGCAGGCTCGGCGAATGGCGCTCGGGCGCGCCGACGCGTGAGGCCCGACGATCTCCGTTTCGCCAAGTTCGCCGACGCGCTCGCAGGCTCGGGATTTTTGGGCGACCTGGAAACAGGAGCTGGCGCTCGCGAAGTCGCGGCGACCGACAATTCAATCTATCATCTTCTCCCGCTCGCCGTCGCCTATCCGCGGTCGGGCGAGGACATCAACCGGATCGTCCGCGAGGCTGCACGCGCGGGCGTGCCCATCTGCGCGCGGGGCGGCAACACAGGCACCAACGGGCAATCGCTGAGCCGCGGCCTCATCGTCGATTTCGCTCGCCATATGAACCGGATCATTTCCGTCGAAAGCGACGAGACGGGTGCCCGCGTCCGGGTCGAACCTGGCGTGGTCCTTGATCAGCTCAATGCCGCGCTTTCCGAACGGGGATTGTTCTTCCCGCCCATGGTCTCGACGGCCAGCCGGGCCACGATCGGCGGGATGGTCGGCACCGATGCCTCGGGCAAGGGGTCGCGGCGCTACGGCAAGACGTCGGATTATGTCGAAGCCGTCGAACTGGTCCTGTCCAACGGCGAGGATTGGACAGCCGAACCCATGACCGCCGCTAGGGCCGAGGAGTTGGGGGCCACCGTGGATATGGTCGGCAATATCCACCGCGAGGTCCTGCGTGTCGTGCGCGAGCAAGCGGACGAGATTGCCCGCGTCTTTCCAGAGATGAACCGGGGTCTCACCGGATATAATCTTCAGAAGGTGTACGAGGAGCCGCTCGACCGCTTTTTCCTCGGCTCTCTCCTCGCGGGCTCGGAAGGGACGCTGGCGGTAACCAAGGCGGTCACGCTGCGGGCCATTCCCAAGCCCCGAGCGAAGGCGCTTGCGGTCGTGCGCTACAGCGGATTTGAAACCGGGCTTCGAGACGTGGCGCGCCTCCTCGACGCCGACCCGGTTGCCATCGAAATCATCGACGACAAGGTTATCGGCGTCGCGCAATCCGACGTTGTTTGGAACGGCATCGAGACCGTGCTTGGAGACGATCCGGACGCGCTTACGAAGGCGATCAGCTTCGTCGAGTTCGCTGGTTCAGCCGGCGAAGTCGAGAATGGGCTTGCCCTGCTCGCGGGACTTGCACAGGCCGCCCCGTCCGAACAGATCGACATTAAGATCGTCCGCGACCTGGAAACCATCGCCGGCTTGTGGCGTCTCCGCGAAAAATCCGTAGGCCTGCTGGCGAGGATCGGAGGCGGCGGCCAAGGCATCCCGTTCGTCGAGGACACGGCGGTTCCGCCAGAACGGCTCCCGGAATTCGTCGCCAGGTTTCGCGGCACCCTCGACAGATACGGTCTCAAATACGGCATGTTTGGCCATGCCGACGTCGGATGCCTCCATGTGCGCCCGTTCATCGACATGAAGGACCCGGCACAGGCCGCGCTCATTCGCCCGCTGTCCGACGAGATAGCTGCCCTGACGAAAGCGCACGGCGGGCTCCTATGGGGCGAGCACGGCCGCGGCTTTCGGGGAGAGTATTCGCCATTTTTCTTCGGACCCACCCTTTATGCCGAATTGCAGAATATCAAGCGCGCTTTCGATCCTGCGGGCCTGCTCAATCCCGGAAAGCTCGCGAGCCCCCCGGGGGGAGACGCGATCGACCGCATCGACGCGATACCCTTCAGAGGAACGCTCGACGCCCGCATCGACGAGGCGTTGAAGCAGGAGTTTGATCGCGCAATCGCCTGCAATGGCAATGGAGCCTGCTTCAGCTGGGATACCCATGACGCCATGTGCCCTTCCTATAAGGCGACACGCGACCGCGCGCAGTCGCCGAAAGGACGGGCCGCCCTGCTCAGGACATGGGCCAGGCTGGCAAGCGCTGCGGCCCGGACCGGTTCGACGTCTTCCGATCTGGCCGCGATCGAAAGCGCAACCGCAGCCTCGCTGGCGACATGCCTGTCGTGCAAGGCCTGCACGACATCCTGCCCCGTGAATGTCGATATTCCGACGATGAAATCGCGCTTCTACGAGCGATATTACGCCCGCCGACCAAGGCCTCGCCGCCACGGGCTGGTGAAGCGGCTCGAGCTGCTCCTCGCCGTGGGAAGACGGGTGCCCGCGCTTGTCAACTTCGCGGCTGGATCCAAACCCGTTCGCGATGTCATTCGCGCCTTCGGCGGCTTCGTCGATCTTCCACGCTTTGCGCCAGCCGCCGGACCGTTGGTTCCGCCCGTCGTCGATATCCGCTATCTTCGCAGCCTTGGCGCCGATGAAGCGGCACGGACGGTGGTGCTGATCGAGGATAGTTTCACCGCCAGTTTCGACGGGGCCGTGCTCGCGGCGGCGGCCGCCGTTCTCGGGCACGTTGGCTTTCGCGTCCTGCGTCTGCCACCGAAACCGAACGGCAAGGCGCTGCATCTCCTGGGCATGCGGCGCGGCTTCGCCGATATTGCGCGTCGTCGTGTCGCCGAGCTCGAGGGTTTGGCGGCGACGGGCGTCAACCTTGTCGGACTGGACGCGGCGACCTCGCTGATGTTCGAGCAGGAGTATCGCGAATTCACTGGCACATCGGTACGGCTGTCCGGCCTCGAGGACATAATCCTGCGCGGTCTCGACCATTTCTTGCCTGCAGCCCCCCCACCCTTCCCCGGCGGATTCCGGCTCCTCAGCCACTGCACCGAGGCGGCATTGCGTCCCACGGCGGCGGGGAAGTGGAAGCAGGCTTTCGCGCAATGCGGACTCGCTCTTGAGCCGCAGCGGACGGGCTGCTGCGGTATGGCGGGCATGTTCGGTCACGAAGCAGAGAATGAGGCGATATCGGAACGACTGTTCGACCTGAGCTGGCGGCCCGCATTGGCGAAGGAGGACGCGGTTGCCGTCGCGACCGGCTTCTCGTGCCGCTGCCAGTCCGCGCGTCTTACCGGAAAGCGGCCAGCCCACCCGATCGAGATCATCCGCGACAGGTTATGCCCAACGCGGATATGAGCTGCAATCCAACGCCTAGCTTCCGTCCTTGCGCGTGACCTGGGTGGTGGCAAAGCGCCATTCGCCGCCGTCACGGACGGCCAGTTGGAGCGCGACCAGCGCCGACCTGCGATCCGCGAAGACGTTATATTGCTCGCCGAGCAGCTCGGCCACCGGACCATGGAGGCGCACGCTGAGGGATCCGCGCTCGACGAGGCGTGGATTTGCGGCTGCGGCCGGAAGATAGGTCTCGAGATCATCGATCCGCCCGTTGGCATGCACATGACGATAAGCGGGCGACAGGATCGAACGCAATTCTTCGACATCTCCCTTCCGGAGCGCAGCGCAGCGTCGTTGTTCGAGTGCCAGAAGGGCAGCGACTTCCGGATCGGTTTCTCTCATTTCATCTTCCTCTCTTGCTTGGCGGCGGTACGGCCCGCGAAGACATACCGCCGCCGCCCCCTTTGGATGTTATGCGCCCGGCCGCAGCGTGATCCGCAGCCTGATCTCTCGCCCTCGTGTCGTGTAGGCGACGAAATCGGAAGGGGCGCCAATCGCAGTACCCGTCGTCGCCGCGTTGCCGCTCCCGAACGCCTGTATGCCATGCCCTCCGTATCGCTTGTTTGTCAGGTTTTTCCCGACGATCCCGACTTCCCAGCTGCCGCTGGGCGAGCCGATGCTGAAGCCGGCGTCGAGGAGATAGGTCCGCGGGTGGATACCCCAAGGAATATTCTCCTGGGTCAGGAAGCTTGGCGATTCATAGGCCAGATGTCCGTCGAGGCCGAGCTTCAGCCCGCTGCCGACATCGGTCGAGAGGTTGAAGCCGGTCGATGCCGACCATTTCGGTGCCTTCATCAACGGCTTGCCGGCAAGGCTCTGCTGATCGGGCACCGTCCCGGCATCGACGCTATCGATTGTGCAGCCCTGGGCCAATGTCTGGCCCACGAAGCAACCGGCGATGAAATCCTGATAGCGGGCGTCGTTATACGCGACGGTCGAAAAGAGGCGCAGGCCCGGCACAGCCCGCGGCGAAAAGCTCGCGGAAAATTCCGCGCCCTTGACGCGCGCCGACGACGCGTTGCTGATCCGCGTCGTCGCGGTCTGCGGATCGAGAGCGCTCAATTGCAGACCTTTGTACAGATAGGAATAGAGCGTACCCTCGAGGCGAAGCTGCCGGTCAAGAACCGCCGCTTTGAAGCCTCCTTCGAAGCCCTCTACGGTCTCGGGCTTGTAGGAATTGTCGATAAGCGTCACCGCCGGATCGGCAATCGCGCCGAGAAAGGTGAGCGAACTCACCTGGAAGCCGCCCGATTTATAGCCTTGCTTATAGGAAGCAAAAATGTTGAGACCGCTGTTCGGCCGGTACGCCACGGTTAATTCGGGCGACAGGTCGGTGAAATGGATCTTCGGAAGAAATTTTCCGCTCAGACTGACCGTCTGGCGCTTCGTATCGTCAGTGTAGCGGACACCGGCGGACACATTCAGCGCGTCGACAACGTCGAGCGACGCTTGCGCGAACGCGGACAGCGCGCGCGACCGCACGTCCCAGGTGGCGCTAGGAAGCGAGGTGAATACCGCCGTCGCGGGATTGTACCGCAGGACATGCTCGATATTCTCAAGATCGTTATACTGGTAGAATCCGCCGAACATCCAGCTGAAAGAAGAGGATGAATTGTCCGACGCCACACGCAATTCCTGGCTCAGCACATATTGATCATTCGCCCCGGCGGAAGTCAAAACCGGAAGGCCGAGGGCGTTGTTATCGGCATAGGATGCATCATTCTTGTAGTACCCCGACGTCGACGTCACCATCACGCCATCGAACGGCACGAGAGTGGCCTCGAGCGAAAGCAGCTTCTGGTTGAGCTTGGAATAAGGCTTCCCGTTGTCAGGAAACAGGCTGTCGCCGACGATACTGCCGGTGTTCGGCGGGAAATCCCGCCGGTAGAAGAAGCGGTCATAGGTACAGTCGGTTTCGCTCGGCGTAACCGATGCGCCCGCGGGCACGCCGTTCGGGCAGTAGACGCGCTGCAGGCCGGCGAAGGCGCCCCCGCTCACAATGCGGTTGAAGGTTCCCTTGAGCTTGAAGGTCAGGTCGGCGCCCGGCTCGAACATGAGCGTTCCGCGAATGCCGACCTCGCGCGGGTCGGGACCATGGCGCTGCTGCGCAAAGCGATAGCCGTTCGTGAACTCGCCTTCCTGTGTGCTGACCTTGACCGCGAGGCGGCCGAGCAAATTGGCTGCGATCGGCCCGGAGACAACACCCTCGGCCTGCATCTGCCGTGCCCGCAATTCATATTCGCCCCGCACCATCATCTCAAACGCGTCGGTGGGCTCCGCCGTGGTGAGCGCAATGATGCCCGCCGTGGCATTCTTGCCGAAATAGAGCGCCTGCGGTCCCTTGAGCACTTCCACCTGGCCGAGGTCGAACTGTCCGAGCTGCATTGCGCCGCCCGTTCCCACGGGGACGTTGTTGATGACGACGAGGACCGCAGGGTCGGTCGCGGCGTTTCCGGTCGGGCTGGTGATGCCGCGGATCGCGCTGAAGCCGCCGAACACGCCGACGTTGCTGAATGTCTTCAGCTGCGGCGTATAGGTTGCAATGTCTCCGATGGAATTGACCGCCGCGCGCGAAAGCTGCTCGGCGGAAAAGGCGTTGACGACGACCGGGACTTCCAGCGAGACCTCCGACCGGCGACGGGCCGTCACAATGATATCACCGCTGGTGTCCGCCTGCTGTGCTTCCATCGGCTCGCCGGATTGCGCAGACTGAACCTCGGTATCCGCCGCGTTTGCACCAGCCGCCCACCCGGCAAGGCCGTAACCCGCCATCGCCGCCCCCGTCATCAGCCGCATAAACATCTGCATAATCCTCTCCCGTTCGTTGTTCACATCCGGCGATCAGCGCCGATAAAGTGACTGGCAATCTAGTGCCCGACACGATAGTCATACAATTATGCACGAAGATCAAGATTGGATCGCTCTTCGGCGGTCGGCTCGACGAATTTTCAGCCGTCTTGCGGAGAGGAACCCGGTCAGGAAGGGCAGAAGCGCGATGGCGATCCGGCGTGCGAGGCGAAGGAATGACAGCAACCGCGCACCGAAGCCATGGAAGAGGAAGGAAAAGCGATGGAAATTCGGAATCGGCAGTGGATATTGAAACGGCGGCCGAAGGGCCTTCTGCGCCGCGACGATCTCCTCCTCCGGCGAGGCGCGGAACAGGAGCGGCCGCTTGCCGATGGCGAGATTCGTATCCGCAATCTCGCCTTCCATCATGCACCCACGATGCGGAATTGGATGTCGGGCGACGAAAGCGGGCTCCACCGCACGATCGCTCTCGGATCACCCGTGACCGCGCTGGCGGCGGGCCGGGTAGTGGAATCGCGTGCGAGCGCTTATCCGGTCGGCGCCCGCGTCACTGCGATGAGCAAATGGAGCGAATATGACATCGTTGATGTCAGGGGCTGGGCGCCCACGCCGATCTCGCCTGGAACGACGGCGATCGAAGCAATGGGAATATTGGGAATCAATTCGCTTACGGCCTATTTCGGGCTGCTTCGCATCGGCGAGCCCCGCAGCGGAGAAACGCTTGTCGTTTCGGGAGCGGCGGGAGCCACCGGCTCGGTTGCCGCCCAGATCGGAAGGCTACAGGGATGCAGGGTCATTGGCATCGCCGGCGGCGAGAACAAATGCAACTGGCTGCGCAACGCGTGCGGAGTCGATGCGACGATCGACTATAAAAGCGAGGATGTCGGCTCCGCCCTCGATCGGCTGTGCCCGGAAGGAATCGACATTTTCTACGACAATATCGGGGGCGCGATCCTGCAGGCCGGCGTGGATCATATGGCGCGCCATGGCCGGATCGTCCTTTGCGGCCAGATATCGGGATATAATGAAGAAGGGCCGGTCGCCGCCTTCACCGACATGATGCGCCTGATTTACGGGAGCATCAGGATGCAGGGGTTCCTCTTCACCGACTATGCACCGGAGATTCCGGCAGCGATGGAGCAACTGGTGGGCTGGATCCGGTCAGGCGCCATCGTAACAAGGCAAGATGTACGCGAGGGTTTCGAGAATCTCCCCTCTTCTTTCAATGCCCTCTTCGACGGGACGAACGAGGGGGTTCTGGTCGCTATGATTGATCAAGATGCAACGAGCGTCGATTGAGGAGCGGACAGCTTGGCGGCTCAGCTCTCAGAAGCCACCGCCTTGGAGATGGTGGTCAAGACCAAGTCGGGAACGCCGGTTGAAGCAAATTCAAGCATAGAGGCAGTGCGCCGACGCCCTCATCCGACACCGGTGCGGCCGCGGCTGCACTGTGATTGTCAAAGACAGTTCAGCGCCATGCCGCCGATTGGAAATACGCTATCCCCTAACGGTCAGCGGCGCCCTTCAAATATTTGTCAAACCAAGCGATCGTCCTCTCGGCAGCGTCGATCTGGTTCTCCCGTCGCATGAAGCCATGACCTTCCTCGGGATAGACTTTCGAGTCGACGGTCTTCCCGATCTCGCGCAAAACTTTGACGATTTGCTCTGCTTCGTGCGCAGGGACGCGGATGTCGTTTGCCCCTTGAAGCACCAGCAAGGGTGCCTTGGTGTTGCGCAAATAGGTGAGAGGGCTCACCCGCTGATAAACATCCTTCTCTTTCACCGGATCGCCGATCAGTCCGCGCTGATACTCGCGAAGCGCCGGCGAGCCTCGCTCCCACATTGTGTGCCAGTTGACGATGCCATATTGCTCGACGCCTGCCGCCCAGAAGTCCGGCATTCGCCCAACCGCCATCACGGTCATGAAGCCGCCGTAGGAACCGCCGGTAATTCCGATCTTCTCG
>NZ_DATFFD010000010.1:0-5113 GCF_035250425.1 Sphingopyxis sp. | reverse complement strand
GCGATCAGCGTCGGGGTCAGGATCGTCGCGCTCGCGCCGCCCAGCGTTTCGCCGCGAAGGATGCGCAGCAACATCATCATCGCGGTCGACCCCAGCCGGTCGATCTTGACCTGCATCGTCGTCAGCGACGGATTGAGGTGGCGCGCGAGCGGGATGTCGTCGAACCCCGCCACCAACACGTCGCCGGGGACCGACTTTCCCGCATTGGCAAGCTCCGCCATCAGCCCGACCGCCATCTGGTCGTTCGCGGCAAAGACGGCGTCGGCGGGCAATTGTCCCTGCACCAGCAACCGGCCGGCCTGCGCGCCGCTCTCCTCCGAAAAATCGCCGGGCAGGATCGCGGGGTTCGAAATCTTTGCGATCTTCGCCATCGCATCGACAAAGCCGCGCTGGCGGTCGCGCGCGTCGCGGTTGTGCTTGGGCCCCGCGATATGGACGACCTGCCGCGCGCCGCGCGCGAGCAGCGCCTCGGTCATCGCATAGGCGCCGCGATAATTGTCGACCGCCACAAAGGGCAGATCGAGCGAGCCGGCGTCATAATTGAGCAGTACCGTGGGCAATGCGGGGTCGAGATAGTCGGACAGCAGTTCGGGCTTCAGGTCGGGCGGCATCACGAGCAGCCCGTCGACCCGCCCGCGCATCGCCGCGATCGCGGCGGCGGTCTCGTGCGTGCTGCCGTGCATGTTGCCGAGCAGCAGGTGCATCCCCGATTCATGCGCGACCAGATCGATGCCGCGGATGATTTCGGAGAAAAACTCGCCGAACAGGTCGGGCAGGATGACGCCGACGGTGTCGGTCTTGCGCCGCGTCAGGCTGCGCGCGCCGCTGTGCGGGACGAAGTTCAGTTTCTTGACCGCCGCCATCACCGCGGCCTTTGTTGGTGCCGTGACGTTGCCGAGCCCGTTGATCGCCCGCGATGCCGTCGCCACCGAAACCCCCGCTTCGCGGGCGACATCTCTCAAAGTAGCCATGCCGTCGGCCCCTTTCCCTCAAATGGCGCCAAGCCGCTGTTGCGACTCTGTATTTTCATTCTTGCCGGGCGCGGAAACCTTCGTACCGTAACCGGTTACATAGGCAAAATGCAAGGTCATTCCCCCGCCGTCCGGACCGCCTGACCGTCGGCGCCGAACAGGTGCAGATGCGCGGGCGGCAGCGAGGCAAGGACCGTGTCGCCCTCGTCGAGGCTGCCGTCGTCGCGTAGCTGACACGCGATCAGATCATCGCCCTCGCGTCCGCCCAGATGCACCGTCGCGAGCCCGCCGAGCCGCTCGATAAAGCGGATCGTGAAGGGCAGCGCATCCGGCGCATCGCCGATCGCGATGTCCTCGGGCCGGATGCCGATCGAGAGCGGTGTTCCCGCCGTCGGCGCCGCCGCGAGCGGGGGCAGGGCGATGCTGCGCCTATCTTCCAGCATCGCGCGACCATCCGTGCCGACGGTCGCAGTAAGGATGTTCATCCGCGGCGTGCCGAGGAATTGCGCGACGAAAATGTTCGCGGGCCGCGCATAGAGTTCGCGCGGGCTTCCGACCTGCTCGATCCGCCCGTCGCGCAGCACGATGATCCGGTCGGCGAGCGTCATCGCCTCGACCTGATCGTGCGTGACATAGAGCGTCGTCGTGCCGAGCTGGCGGTGCAGGCTGGCGAATTCGTAACGCATCCGGACGCGCAAATCGGCGTCGAGGTTCGACAGCGGTTCATCGAACAGGAAAATCTGCGGCTGGCGCACGATCGCACGCCCGATCGCGACGCGCTGCCGCTGCCCGCCCGACAGCGCGGCGGGCTTGCGATCGAGCAGCGCCTCGATGTTCAAGATCCCCGCCGCGCGGCGCACGGCCTCGTCGATCTCGCTCTTCGCCGCCTTCGCGATCTTCAACCCGAACGCCATATTCTCGCGCACCGTCAGGTGCGGGTAAAGCGCATAGGATTGGAACACCATCGCGATGCCGCGCTCCGACGGCGGCAGGCCGGTCACGTCGCGGTCGCCGATGACGATGCGGCCGCCGGTCAGTTCCTCCAGTCCCGCCACGGCCCGCAACAGCGTGGACTTGCCGCATCCCGAGGGGCCGACGATTACCGTGAATTCGCCGTCGGCGACGTCGATCGACACGCCTTTCAACACCTCGGTGGTGCCGAAGCTCTTGCGTGCGCCCTCGATCGACAGTCCGGCCATGGCTCTCTCGTTCCCAACCCCTCAGTGAACGGTCACGCCCGCGCTCGCCTGCCGGGCCGGAGCCCGTCCGGCGGCGATGGCGAAGAAGCGTATGAGCAAAACCGATCCGATCGACCGCGGCGTGGCATTCGAGCGACCATCGTTGCCGGCCGCCGCCTGGCTGTGCACGTTCATCTGGAATATCCTCTTCGCCGAAATTATGTTATACCAGCGGTCTATCGAGCGGCCGGAGGTAATGCAACCGGTTACATTTTTCGGTCGGCTGTCTCGTTTTCCCATGCCTCCACCAATGATCCCGCGCCACGCGAAATAATCGTTCTCCGCCCACTGGCGCGCCCGCGCGCGACTGGTTACATGGGCCGCCACCAAACGAATCGCGTGTGCCGCCCCGAAAACCGGGACAGGCGCCGCCCGCACCAGAAAGTGGCACCCATGGAAATCATCACCGGCC
Organism: Sphingopyxis sp.; assembly: GCF_035250425.1. Classification (GTDB taxonomy): domain Bacteria; phylum Pseudomonadota; class Alphaproteobacteria; order Sphingomonadales; family Sphingomonadaceae; genus Sphingopyxis. Next base: position 2,492 of record NZ_DATFFD010000010.1, on the reverse strand, counting down.
TGACCTTCGACGATGTGCTGCTGGTGCCCGGCGCGTCGGATATCCTGCCGTCGGATGCGAACCTGTCGACCCAGCTCACCAGCGAAATCAGCCTCAACATCCCGATCCTCTCCTCGGCGATGGACACGGTGACCGAGGCTGACATGGCGATATTGATGGCGCAGATCGGCGGTATCGGGGTGCTTCACCGCAATCTGACGATCGAGGAGCAAGCGGCGGCGGTGCGTCAGGTCAAGCGTTTCGAAAGCGGGATGATCGTCAACCCGATCACCATCACCCCCGACGCGCCCCTGTCGTTCGCGACGGCCCTGATGGACCAGCACCGGATTTCGGGCATTCCCGTCGTCGAACCCGGCGGCAAGCTCGTCGGCATCCTGACCCACCGTGACGTGCGCTTCGCCGACAACCCCGGTCAGCCGGTGCGCGAGTTGATGACCGCCGAAAACCTTGCCACCGTGCGCCCCGGCGTTGGGCAGGACGAGGCGCGCAAGCTGCTCCACCAGCGCCGCATCGAAAAGCTGCTCGTCGTCGATGATGACTATCATTGCATCGGCCTGATCACCGTCAAGGATATGGAAAAGGCGGTGAACTTCCCCGACGCGACGAAGGACGCCAGCGGCCGCCTGCGTGTCGCCGCGGCGACGAACACGGGCGACAGCGGCATCGAACGCGCCGAGGCGCTGCTCGAGGCCGAGTGCGACCTGATCGTCGTCGACACCGCGCACGGCCACAGCAAGGGCGTCGGCGAAACCGTCGCGCGGATCAAGAAATTGTCGAACCGGGTTCAAGTGCTCGCGGGCAATGTCGCCACCGGCGACGCGACGCGCGCGCTGATCGACGCGGGCGCCGACGGGGTAAAGGTCGGGATCGGCCCCGGCTCGATCTGCACCACGCGCATCGTCGCGGGCGTCGGCGTGCCGCAGCTCACCGCGATCCTCGACAGCGTCGAAGCGGCGGCGAAGCTCGGCGTGCCCGTGATCGCCGACGGCGGCCTCCGCACCTCGGGCGACGTCGCCAAGGCGCTGGCGGCGGGCGCGTCGAGCGTGATGGTCGGATCGATGCTGGCGGGCACCGCCGAGGCGCCGGGCGAAACCTTCCTCTATCAGGGCCGCACCTACAAAAGCTATCGCGGCATGGGCAGCGTCGGCGCGATGGCGCGCGGCTCGGCCGACCGCTATTTCCAGCAGGACATCAAGGACCAGATGAAACTGGTTCCCGAAGGCATCGAAGGCCAGGTGCCGTTCAAGGGTCCCGCGAAGGATGTGATCCACCAGATGGTCGGCGGGGTGAAGGCGGCAATGGGCTATACCGGCAGCCGCACGCTCAAGGATTTCCGCGAACGCGCAAAGTTCGTGCGGATCACCAACGCGGGGCTGCGCGAAAGCCATGTCCACGACGTCGCGATCACGCGCGAAGCACCGAATTATCCGGCGGGGTAATCTGCCCCGTCGTCATTGCGGGCGCATCGAAACAATCCAGAGCGGATATGTACCGCACCGGATGGCGTCGTTGCTTCGCTCCTCGCAATGACGGGGAAGAAAGGTTGAACTTATGACCCCGGCTGCGCGCGTCCAGACCGCCATCGAGATCCTCGATGCCATCGCCACCTCCGCACGAGATGGCGGGGCACCTGCCGACGCGATCTTTGCCGAGGCGATGCGGGCACGCCGCTATGCCGGATCGAAGGATCGCCGCGCGATCCGGGGTCTCGTCTATGACGCGATCCGCGGCGTGCGGTCGGTGCCGGCCTCGGGCCGCGCCGCGATGCTTGCGCTTGCCGATGCCGACCCCGAACTCGCCGCGCTGTTCAATGGTGCGCCCTATGGCCCGGCAGCCATTTCGGCCGATGAACCGCGCGCCGAAACCGGGCTCGCCACCACCGCGCTGATGAAACTATTCGACCCGCTGGTCGGCAAGGCGGAGCGCGAGGCGATGCTGGTGCGGGCGCCGCTCGACCTGCGCGCCAACCGGCTGCGCTCCAGCCGCGACGAACTCGCATTGATCTTTCCAGACGGCGAAGCGATTACCGGCCTTGCCGATGGCTGGCGCCTGCCCGGCGAAACGCCAGCGGTCCAGCATGCCTCCTATGCCGAAGGGCAGTTCGAGGTGCAGGACGCCGCGAGCCAATATGCCGCCGCCGCGCTTGGCGCTGAAGCCGGGCAGGTGGTCATCGATCTGTGTGCCGGCGCCGGCGGCAAGACGCTCGCGATCGCTTCGGCGACGGGCGACGAAGCCGCGATCCTCGCCTGCGACACCAATCGCGCGCGGCTTCAGCAATTGCCGCCGCGCGCGTACCGCGCCGGGGCGACGGCGATCGAAACTTTGCTGCTCAATCCGGGGCAGGAACGCGCGATGCTCGCCGACCGGATGGGCAAGGCCGATCGCGTCATCGTCGACGCGCCCTGTTCGGGCAGCGGCACCTGGCGGCGCAGCCCCGAACTGCGCTGGCGCTCGACCCCCGTGCGGCTCGACCGTCATGTCGCCGAACAGGC
>NZ_DATFFD010000009.1:0-34633 GCF_035250425.1 Sphingopyxis sp. | reverse complement strand
CGGACTGTTTCTGGGTCGTCTTGACCAGCTCGTCGAGTTCCTTCGCCTGCGCCTCGTGGCGCTCTGCATCCCATTCGCCGAGCGTTTCGAGATGCTGACGCAGCCGCGCGATCGGGTCGCCGAGCGGCCATGCGGTCGCTTCGTCGGCGGGACGATAGGCGCTCGGATCGTCCGAGGTGCTGTGGCCTTCGCTGCGATAGGTGAAATGCTCGATCAGCGTCGGACCGTTGTTCGTCCGCGCGCGATCCGCGGCCCATAAAGTCGCGGCATAGACCGCTAGCGGATCGTTACCGTCGATACGCAGGCCCGCAATACCATAACCCACAGCACGCGCGGCGAAGGTCGTGCGTTCGCTGCCGGCAAAGCCCGAGAAGCTGGAAATCGCCCACTGGTTGTTGACGACGTTGAAGATGACCGGCGCGTTGTAAACCGTCGCAAAGGTCAGCGCCGAGTGGAAGTCGCCCTCGGCCGACGAGCCTTCGCCGCACCATACCGTTGCGATGCGGCTGTCGCCTTTCGACGCCGAGGCCATCGCCCAGCCCACCGCCTGCGGATATTGCGTCGCGAGGTTGCCCGACACGCTGAAGAAGCCATGTTCGGGCGCCGAATACATGATCGGCAGCTGGCGGCCCATCAGGTGATCGCCGCGGTTCGAATAGATCTGGTTCATCATCTGGATCAGCGGATAGTCGCGCGCGATCAGGATGCCCTGCTGGCGATAGCTGGGGAAACACATATCCTCGCGGCCGATCGCCATCGTCGAGGCGACCGAGGTCGCTTCTTCGCCGGTGCATTTCATATAGAAGCTGGTCTTGCCCTGCCGCTGCGCGCGGAACATGCGGTCGTCGAAGGCGCGGGTGAGCATCATGTAGCGGAGCATCGTCCGCAGCCGCTCGGGCGACAGCTTCGGATCCCACTGCCCCTTCGCGTGGCCGTCGAAATCGAGCACGCGGACGAGGCCGTAGCTCAGCTCGCGCATCGCATCGGGCCTGGTCGCTTCGCTCGGGCGCGGGGTCGCTTCGACCGCGGGAACTTCGATATCGCCAAAGTCCGGGGTATCGCCGGGGCGATAGCGCGGTTCGGGGATATGAAGCGACAGCGGCGGCAAATTGCTCGCCGGGCGCTGAGGCGTCTCAGGCATATCTTCTTCCCTTTGAAGGCGCGAATCGCGCCTAGTTATATTTCAACGTTACGACATATTATTACGGGCGCCATAGGAATGCAACGGCGGCGCTCAGACCGCGACAGGCGCGGAAATATGCGCTTGCGGCGCATAATCCTCGACCGCGAAATCCTCGAACCGATAGTCGAAAATGCTCGAAGGCCGGCGAAGGATGCGGAGCTTTGGCGCTCCATCCGGAACGCGCGATAGCTGTTGCTCGACCAGTTCGGCGTGGTTCAGATACAAATGCACGTCGCCGCCGGTCCAGACGAGTTCATGGGCATGAAGACCCGCCTGCTCGGCGACCATTCGCGTCAGCAGCGCCGCCTCGAACACGTTGAACGCAAAGCCGAGGCCAAGGTCGCACGAGCGCTGGAACAGCAGGCACGACAGGCCGCCGTCGCTGCGGACATGAAACTGATAGGTCATGTGGCACGGCGGCAGCGCCATGCGATCGAGGTCGGCAACGTTCCAGCCGGTGAAGATGTGCCGCCGCGACCCGGGGTTGTTCTTCAGCGAATCGATCAGCGCCGCAATCTGATTGTGTCCTTGGCTTGCACGCCGGAAGAGCCCCTCACCCGCCGGTTCGTATCGCGGCCAGTTGACCCACTGGTGACCATAGACCGGGCCGAGGTCGCCCCACTTCGCGGCGAAATCTTCGTCCGCGATGATCCGCGCCTCGAAATCCGCGGCGCTGATCGCCTCGCCGGTCGCGCGGCGATATTTGTCGAGCGGCCAGTCGGTCCAGATCTTCACACCCTGTGAAACGAGCGACCGGATATTGGTGTCACCGGTCAGGAACCACAGCAGTTCACGCAGCCCCGTCTTCCAATAGACGCGCTTGGTCGTGAGCAACGGGATCGCGTCGTCCGTCAGCGAGAAACGCATCGTCTCGCCGAACAGCGAGCGCGTCCCGACGCCGGTGCGGTCGACCCGCTCGTCGCCTTCGACCCAGATGCGGCGCATCAGATCCAGATATTGGAGTTCATAATGGATGGAATCAGGCAAGACTCGGCTCCCGGCTTTGTCTCTCGGTGCTAGGCTTCGCGCCGCGAGCGGACAAGGGAGCAACATGGGGAGCAAACTCGCTGGCAGCACAAAACCTCCGATGCGGGGCAGTCGGGCGTTGGGAATCGCACGGCCTGAGCGCATGGGAGCCGCGATGACCCTGTTCGAACCCCTCGGCAAAGCGCCGGACCCGTCGGCGCTGGCCGGCTTTGTGCCGCGCCAGCTTGAGGATGACCTCGCGCGCCTGTTGCTGCGCCCGATGTTCGATGACGAGCGGGAGACCCTGTTCCTTGCCGCATTCGACGCCTTCGAACGCCTCGTTCGGCTCGAACGCGTCGATGGGGATAGCCCGGGCCGCTGCGTCATCCCGCCACGCGCTTGGCGCACGCTGCTGAACGGCGGCGTTGCGACGGTCGTCATGGCGCACAACCATCCCTCCGGGACGCCCTGGCCGAGCGATGCCGATATTGGCGCAACGCATGATGCCGCGCTTTTCCTGCGGACCCTGGGCATCGATCTGGTCGATCATCTGATTTTTGTTGCGGACGGCCATTTCAGTTTTCGAACTGCCGAAATGCTGTAGCCCAGACAATCATCTTCACTGTGCCGATTGGCGCTTGAAGTTCACAGATTGCGCGTCTAGAGGACCGCCCTGCCTTCGCACCGGCCCGCCGGTGCAAAGATCGGTCGGGGAGTAGCTCAGCCTGGTAGAGCACTGTCTTCGGGAGGCAGGGGCCGGAGGTTCGAATCCTCTCTCCCCGACCAATTTCTTGCATATTGCAGATTCTGCACCGTCTCTTCTTGTAAGTCGGCGCGCAACATCCTAAATCTCTTCTACGCCGCCGTGGTTTTCCCCCTTTCCATCGCGGCGAGTGTCCCGTCATCACTGACGCGGACGCGTCCTCCCTGGACCCTGGCCACCTCGTACTTCGGTACGAGGTGGTTTTTTATTCGGCGGCTTGCGCGAATATTTCGGCGCCAGGCCGCCCAAATCCCGCTTCGGCGACAAGGTTCGCGAACCAGCGCGCCAGCCGCGCGATACGCGCCGCGTCGGGCAGGCGCTCCGCCGTCAGATAGAGGCTGCGGTCGATTTCGATCTGGACCGCGTGGACGGCCTCCGCCGGGCGGCCGTGCGTCCGGATGATATGGCCGCCAGCATAGGGCTGGTTGCGCGCGACAGGCTCGTTCAATCGCTCGGCCGACGCCACCGCGAGGTCAATCAGCCAATCGCCCGCGGTTTCGCCAAAACGATCGCCAACGATGATTCGCGCGCCATGCCCCGGCTGGCCCGCCGGAATCGGCGGCATCGAATGGAGATCGATCAGAATCGCATGGCCATATTCATTGCGCGCCGCGATCAACGCTTCGGCGAGGGCGGCGTGGTAGGGCCGGTGGAAGGATTCGAGGCGCCACTCCAGCGCCGCGCCGTCGATCGGCCGCTTCCACAGCGGACCACAATCGGCGAGCCGCGTCGGCACGACGCCAAGCCCCGCGCGTTCCTTGCGCCCCGGCGCCGAAAATTGCGCACGCAGCGGCATGGCAACCTCGCCCGGCGCCATCTGTCCCTCGCCGCGATTGAGGTCGGCGACGGCCCGCGCCCATAGGGCGTGGACGACCGTCGCACCCGCATCGACGGCGCCGGCCGCGATCAGGTCGCACCAGCTATCCTCGAGTCGCTCGAGGTTCGGCTGGTCGACCCGTGCCGCGCTCAATATCTCGGGCGGATAGATGCGCCCCGCGTGCGGCACCGACACGACGATGGGCCCGCTCACCGCGGGCCGGTTGACAGCGATGGCGGCGGGCGGGATGGTGCGGGACAGCATCAGCGATGGGTGGCAAAAAAAGCGGGACGAATCCAGCGCCGCGCGTCAATTTGTTAAATCTCTGGCGCTATGGAGGGCGTGACAGAGGGGGCAGCCGACCGGAAGCGGCCGCGCCGAAGGACCAGGGAACAGATTTTAGCATGATTCGCATTTTGCTGGCCGAAGATGACGACGTGATGCGCGAGTATCTCGCGCGCGCGCTGACCAGTGCCGGCTATCACGTCACCGCGGTCGATCGCGGCACCGCCGCGGTGCCCTATATCGATTCGGGAACCTTCGACCTTTTGCTGTCGGACATCGTGATGCCCGAGATGGACGGGATCGAACTCGCCCAGTACACCGCCAAGGCCGCGCCGCAGACGCAGGTCATGTTCATCACCGGCTTTGCCGCGGTTTCGTTGCGCGCCGAAGAAAATGTGCCGCAGGCCAAGCTGCTGTCGAAACCTTTCCACCTCAAGGATCTGGTGCGCGAGGTCGACAATATGTTCGGCCGCAGCGACCGCTCGAGCCAACAATAACGACGCCGCCGCACGCGAAGGGCTTGCCAAGTCGCGCCGAGGCATTTAGGGGGCGCGTCACCCCAAGGGATGGGCGTGTAGCTCAGTGGTAGAGCACTGTGTTGACATCGCAGGGGTCGCAAGTTCAATCCTTGCCACGCCCACCATTAAAAACGCCGCCACCCCAACGGGTTGGCGGCGTTTTTGCTTTCAGGCCATTCCCTTCGTCAGATCGCCGCGGGACGCATCGCCGATCTGGCTGCCGCCGTCGCAATCGAGGATCGTGCCGGTGATATAGCCCGCGGCGGGCGAGCAAAGAAACACCGCCGATTCGGCAACCTCCTCGACCTTGCCCCAGCGCTTCATCGCGATGCGGTCATAATGCGACTGACGCGTTTCGGCGTCGGGGGCGAGCCGCTTCATCCCTTCGGTATCGGCGATCGGCCCGGGCGAGATGCCGTTGACGCGCACCTCGGGACCCCATTCGAGCGCGAGCACGCGAATCAGCTGGTTGATCCCCGCCTTGGCGGCGCAGGCGTGCGCCTGCAACGCCGAGGCATTGACTGCCTGCCCCGCGGTGATCGCGATCAGCGACGCGCCCGGCCGATTGAGCAGATCGTGGCAGCCCCGGAACACGTTGAAAGTCCCATTGAGGTCGATATCGACGACGGTGCGAAAGGCGTTGGCCGACATGCCGAGCGCCGGGGCGAGGAAATTGCCCGCCGCGCCCGAAATGACGATGTCCATCGGCCCCAGCTCGCCCGCGACGCGCTCCATCACGCCGCGGATCGCCGCATAGTCGCGCACGTCGCCCGACAGGCCGAGCGCGCCCTTGCCGATGTTCGCCGCCGCGCGCGCCGCCTTGTCGGGATCGCGCCCCGCCACCGCGACCTTGGCGCCGAGTTCGGCAAAACGCTTGGCGATGCCGAGGTTGATGCCGCTGGTGCCGCCGGCGACGAAGGCGGTCTTGCCGGCCAGCAGATTGTCCCGGAATGTCGTCATGCTACTCTCCCTTGGCTTAACCTCTGAAGGCCGATGGCACCGATGCGGGGTTGACGGATCGAAACCAGTCGCCTTTTGAAACTGGAACAGACAGCAAGGATGATCCGATGGCAAGTGCCGGCCCGACCTCGAACAGCTTCATCTCGCAGCGGCTGAAGCTGCATTATGTCGACTGGGGCAATCGCGGCGCCCCGCCGCTGCTGCTCGTCCACGGCGGCCGCGATCATTGCCGCAACTGGGACTGGGTCGCCGAGAAACTGCGCGACCGCTATCATATCATCGCGCCCGATCTGCGTGGCCATGGCGACAGTGCATGGTCGCCCGACGGCAATTACGCCATGGACATGTTTGTCTATGACCTCGCGCAGCTGGTCCACCAGCTCGACCTGGGCCCGCTCTCGATCGTCGCGCATTCGATGGGGGGCAATATCGCGCTGCGATACACGGGGCTCTATCCCGAAAATGTCCGCAAGCTCGTCGCGATCGAGGGGCTCGGCCCGTCGCCCAAGGTGATCGCCGAACGCGCGAAGACCGGTTACGCCGAACGCTTCCGCAAATGGATCGAGGACAAAAGGCAGGCGGCGGGGCGCACCCCGCGCCGCTATGCCACGCTCGAGGACGCGCTGGCGCGCATGATGGGCGAGAACAGCTATCTGACCGAGGCGCAGGCGCGTCACCTGACGATCCACGGCATCAGCCGCAACGAGGATGGGACGTGGAGCTGGAAATTCGACAATTACCTCAACATCTGGCCCGCCTTCGACATGCCGCAGGATGACATCGCCGCGCTATGGGGCGCAATCTCCTGCCCCACCCTTTTGCTGTATGGGGCGAACAGCTGGGCCTCGAATCCCGAAAAGGATGGCCGCCTCCGGCATTTCAACACCGCCAAGGTGATCGAATTCGAGAATGCGGGTCACTGGCTGCACCACGACCAGTTCGACCGGTTCATGTCCACGCTAGACGAATTCCTCTAAACGGGTCGCCGGTTGCGCGCGGCGGCGCGCGATGAGAGGCGGCGCGATGGCCTATACGGGGCAGGTTTCGAAGCATCAGAAGCTCGTGGCGGGCGGCGGCGCGTTTATCGCGGTCATCGCGGTCGGGCTCGGCCTCGCGACCGGCCTCGATCTCGATGTCGTCCGCAAGACCAGCAACGCGATTGCGGCGATTGCCCTGCCCGCGCCCGTACCACCACGCGAGGAGGTCGCGCCAGCCAAGGCGCCGAGTGAAAAGGCCAGCGGCAAGGCATCGGCTGCGAACAAGCATGCCAAAGCCGCTGCGATCGCTGCACCGCCGCCCAAGCTGCCCCCGATTTCTCCGCCGGTTGCCGCCGCACCGCATCCCGGCGCCGGAAACGACGCATCGGCGGGCGCGACGCCGAATCCCGGCCCCGGATCGGGCGTCGGCGGACGCGGCGATGGAACGGGCGCCGGCGGCGCGGGCAGCGGCACCGGTGGCGGAACCAAGGCCATCTGGCGCCGCGGTACGATCCGCGACCGCGACTATCCGCGCGAAGCCAGCCGCGCGAAGGCGGGCGGCGAGGTCGAAGTGCGCTTCACCATCGAAGCCAGCGGCCGCGTCAGCGGTTGCCGCGTGACGCGATCCAGCGGCGACGCCTCGCTCGACCGGACGACGTGCGAGCTGATCGAGGAACGTTTCCGCTTCAAGCCCGCGACCAACGCCGCGGGCGAACCCGTCGCGAGCCAATATGGCTGGCGGCAGAGCTGGTGGCTCGAACGCCGACACTAGCGTCAGGATCCTAAGCATCTTTCTCGATTGACATGCATTGCGACAATGTCGCGAATGATTCGCATTAGAGTTGACTTTGCAAGCGACTCTCAATAGCGGCGCCCCCGAACCAATCACAAAATAGGGGGTTTATCGTGAAGCCATCGACATCTGCCTCGTTCCTCGCACTCTCCTGCGTCGGCAGCCTGATCAGCGCACCGGCTTTTGCCTCCGACGCGGGCAAAGCGCAGGACGCGCCGGGCGGCCGCAGCGACATCATCGTCAGCGGAACGCTCGCGACCGAGGTGGAATCGCCCAAGTCGACCGCTCCGCTCGTCGACACGCCCCAAACCGTCACGGTCGTGTCGCAGGAGCAAATCCGCCAGCAGAATTTGCTGACGCTGCGCGACGCGCTCTCGACGATCCCCGGCATCACCTTCGGCGCGGGTGAAGGCGGCGGCGGTTATGGCGACTCGATCAACCTGCGCGGCTATTCGGCGAACAACGACCTGACCGTCGACGGTGTGCGCGACAGCGCGCAGTACAGCCGCACCGACCCCTTCAACCTGCAGCAGATCGAGGTCTATAACGGCGCCAACTCGGTCTTCAACGGATCGGGCAGCGTCGGCGGCACGATCAACCTCGTCAGCAAAATCCCCTTCGCGCGCAACGCGACGACGGTGCAGGCCGCTGTCGGCACCGACAATTATTACCGTGCCGCGGTCGACAGCAACTGGCGTGTCAGCGACCTGATCGCCGTCCGCCTGAACGCCATGTATCACGAGAATGACGTTCCCGGTCGCGACATCGAATCCTATCAGCGCTGGGGCGTCGCGCCGTCGATCACGATCGGCGTCGACAGCGACACCAGCCTGACGCTCGCCTATATCCACCAGGACGACGACAATACGCCGATCTATGGCGTTCCCTATATTCTGGGTTCGGCGAATGACGGGCCGGTGCCGGGTGTCGACGACAGCGACTATTTCGGTATCGTCAATCTCGACAAGCAGAAAACCAAGGTCGATCGCCTGACCGCGACCTTTCGCCATGCGTTCAGCGACAATGTGTCGATCCGCAACCTCACCCGCTGGCAGCGCGTCGGCCAGTATAGCCAGACGAGCGCGCCGCAGGGCGTCATCTGTCTTGCGAACGGCCGCCAGCCGATCGCGGAAAGCCTAGGCTCGACCGTCGGCGCGCTTTGCCCCGCCGGCCAAAACACACCGGGCTTCTATTATCCCAGCGGTCCCCGCGGGCTTGTCCGCGACCAGGTCAACGACCTGTTGCACAACCAGACCGACCTGACGATTTTGAGCGGCAGCAAGGGCGGCTTTTTCAACACGCTGGTGATCGGCGCGTCGTACACCCAGGAAGATTATTCGATCGAGACGGCGCAGCTCCTGCGCAACCCCGGCGGCGCGACGCCCAATCCCGTCCAGCCGCCGATCAGCCTGTCGAACCCCGACACTGTCTGGACCGGCCCGGTCAACTATCTCCGCACGGGCAACAATTATGGCGATACGCGCAATTTGGCGATCTATGCGTTCGACACACTCGAAATCTCGCCGATGTTCGAGCTCAACGCGGGCGTCCGCTATGAAAATGCGCGCAATATCTTCCACGCCGATACGGTGACCGCGCCTGCAAGTCCGACCGGCGTCGTTTACACCCGCGGCCCCAATCAGGTCAGCGACGAGAATCTCTTTTCATACCGCGTCGGCGCGGTCTTCCACCCGGTCGAGAATGTCAGCCTCTACGCCGCTTATGGTAACGCCAAAACGCCGACTTCGGCCTCGGTCCGCGCCGGCTGCGGCGTCCCGGCGAACTCGACCGCGGCCGATCCTTGCGCCGTTGCCCCCGAAAAGGCGCGCAACATCGAATTCGGCGCCAAGGCCGAGCTGTTCGGCAAGAAGCTGTTGCTGACAGCAGCGCTGTTCCGCAACGAACGCACCAATTATCGCGTGCCTTCGAACGATCCGGGGCAGCCGGCCTCGCTCCAGATCCTCGACGGCCGCTCGCGCGTCGACGGCTTCGCGCTTGGCGTGACCGGCAATGTCACCCCCGAATGGGCGATCTTCGCGAACTACACCTACCTCGACGGCAAGGTGAAGCAGAGCGTTTCGGACTTCTGTCTTGCCAACCCGGGCAGCACCGGTTGCGGCAACAGCGCCGCCATTCCCGATCCGCAGCGCGGCGACCGGCTGTTCCAGACGCCGAAACATTCGGGCAGCCTGTTCACGACCTACGTCTTCCCGTTCGGCCTCCAGGTCGGTTACGGCCTGACCTATCAGGGCAAGTTTTCAACCCATCAGAGCAACCTGTTGCAGCGGACGCCGATTTCGGTCGACGATTATCTGACGCACCGCGCCTTCGTGTCCTATGATTTCAAGAACGGCCTTGTCGCACAGCTCAACGTCTCCAACTTCACCGACGAGGATTATTACACCGGCGTCCGCAACAATGTGAGCGCAGCCACCGGCATCGTGACGGGGGGCTGGGCCACCCCCGGCGATGCACGCTCGGCGGTGTTCAGCCTTTTCTACAACTTCTGATCGCGGTGGGGCCGGGCGCGGCGATTGCCGTTCCCGCCCCTTTCGGCCTAGAAGCGGCCCATGATCCGCATCATCCCCGACGTGCTCGACGCCGATGGCGTCGCAAAGCTCCGCGCCATCCTCGACGCCGCCGACTGGATCGACGGCAACGAGACATCGGGTCCGCAAGCCGCGCTCGCCAAACGCAACCAGCAACTCCCCGAATTCGGCGAGGCTGCCGGAGAAGCGGGGCGCCTTGTGCTCGACGCGCTGGGCCGCAGCCCGCTGTTCATCGCCGCGGCGCTGCCGCTCAAAATCTACCCGCCCTATTTCAACCGCTATGCCGGCGGCGAGAATTTCGGCGATCACATCGACAATGCGATCCGCATCCGCCGCGGCAGCGATTTCCGCATCCGCAGCGACCTGTCGGCGACGCTCTTTCTTGCCGATCCCGACAGCTATGAGGGCGGCGGGCTTGTCGTCGAAGGCTTTGCGCAAGAGCCGGGGATCAAATTGCCGGCGGGGCATTTGATCCTCTATCCTTCAACGACCGTTCATCGCGTCGAACCCGTCACATCGGGTGCGCGGGTGGCCAGTTTTATGTGGATTCAGTCGATGGTACGCGACCAAGGGCAGCGCAACCTGTTGTTCGATCTCGACATGGGGGTGCAGGGCGCCGCAGCGGCACTGGGCCAGGGCGACGCGGCGGTCGTCCGCCTGACCGGCGTATATCACAATCTTCTACGGCGCTGGGCCGACAGTTAATCCATCATATCGCGCCACGCGCGCGACAGATATTCGCGGTCTCCCGCAACGATGCATGCCGCAAGTTCCTGCTCATCGGCGAGCTTGAGCGCGGCCTCGGCCCCCAGAACCGTCAGCGCGGTCGCCCAACCATCGGCCCTGATGCAGTCGCGATGGAGCACGGTGACCGACGACACCATGTTGACGATGGGGCGCCCGGTCGCCGGATCGAAGCTGTGCGAATAATGCCGGCCGCCCACGCTGAAACCCCGGCGATAATTGCCCGAGGTCGCCACCGACAGATCGTGCAGCGCGATGCGCCACGGCGGAATCGACGATGTGGGCGGCATTTCGACATCGACCCACCAGGGTTGGCCATCGGGGCGTATCCCCTCGCCGCGCAGTTCGCCGCCGACTTCGAGCAGGAAATGCCGCACGCCGATATCGAGCAGCCATGCGGCCGCGAGGTCGACCGCATAGCCTTTGGCGATACCCGACAGGTCGAGCGCGGCCGCTTCGCCGCGGCGGATACGCCGCGTTGCCGGGTCGAAATCGATGGTGCGGTCCAAAGCGCTCTTGCCAGCCGCCGGCGCCTTCCCGGTGCGTCCGGTGCTGCCGAAACCCCAGGCTTCGATGATGCGGCCGAGGCCGGGGTCGAAGGCACCGCCGCTGGCACGCGCGATGTCGAGCGCGACGTCCACGACATGGGCGAATTCGGCCGGGACTTCGCGCCATGTTCCGGGCATCGCGCGGTTGAAGCGCGAGAGATCGGAATCCGGTTCCCACTGGCTCATCTGTTCGACGACGAGGTCGAGTGCGGCCTGCACGCCGTGCAGGGCCGCGGCGGGCGGCGAGACCGCCTGTAGCGACCAGCCTGTCCCCATCGTTTCGCCGGCGAAGCTTTCGATGGCAGCCCCCGCGCCAGGCCCGGCGAAAGCCGCGGGCGTCAAGGCGCGGGGGATGAGGATGCGGTCGGTCAGGGCGCCAGCACTTCCAACGTCGTGACATAGCTCGCGCGGCGCTGCGGCGCCGCGGGTTCGGGGGCGCCTTCCGCGCGCTCGGCCTGCGGGGTCGTGACGTTCAGCCAATACAGGCCGGGCTCGGTCCAGTTGATCTCGACCTTGCCGTCGGCGCCGGTCTTGAGGTCCATCTGGCCGAGCTGGTCGCGATAACGGATGCCGCCGGGGATCACCGTGACGGGCAGGCCCGCGGCGGGCTTGCCGTCGAGCAGGAACTGGAAGGTCGCCGCCTCGCCGGCGATCAGGTCGTTGGGGTGCGTCACCGGAACCAGCTCGATGCCCTTGCCCGTCGGCTTGAACAAAGTCGTCGTCGGCTCGCCGACCGTCACGAAAATCTCGTTGCGATTGTTCGATTCGGCGGTCTTCACATTGATCGCGCCGGCGGGGATACGCTCGGCGAGGTTTGCAGTCGTCGTGCCGCGCGGCAGGCGTTCGGTCTTGCCGCCCAGGTCATAGCTGCCCATCACGCCATCCGAGACAGACGCGATGCGCCAGGTGCCCTTCTGCGTCAGGTGGACGTCGAAGGTGCTGCGATAGCGTCCGGTGGACTTGTTCTCGATCGCCGCCTCGCTGCCGTCGGGCGCCCACGCCTTCAGCGCGTCGAGGCGCATCGGCTGATGCTCGAAATAGAAGAGATCGTTCGACACCGCGGCGTCGACGGTGACCCATACGTCATCGCCCGACAATACGGTCGACGACGGCAGCATCCACTGACGATGCGCCGACGCCGGAGCGGCGACCAGTGCCGCCAGCGCGGCGGTCGCGGCGAAACCCCAAATTCGCTTTTTCATATCCCTGTCCTTTTCACGTTCAGCGGAAGGCGACCGAGACGGCCCCCAGTTCGGTCGTCCCGGCGGCGCGCCCGCCCGCCCCGGCCTTCGCGGGCCAGGTAAAGGGGATGCGCAGAAGTTCGCGGCCGCCGACCTCGCGTGCAGCCTCGATCACCAATGCGTATTGGCCCGGCGCGGCGGCACCGAGCTGCGCGCGCGAGAAGGAGACCTTGTGCGCGCCGGGAGCCCGCGTCGCGCCGGTGATACCGTTCGCGGGGAAGGTCATCGAGCGCCCCGCAGCGCGCCACCACTGGCGCACGTCGCGCAGCCATTTGGTGCCCTCGTTCGCCTTCATGTCATAATCGTACCAGACCGCGACGGTCTTCGCCGATGCGCCGGCCTTTTCGACCCAGATCGCGACATAGGGCTTGTGATATTCGGCGACCTTCAGCCGCGGAATGTTGATCGTCACGTCCATCGTCCCCGGATCGGCGGCGAAGGCGGGCGCGCCGAGCATGGCGCCGAGGCCGATCGTGCCGCCAAGGATGCGTGCCGGGGTGGAAAGCTGCATGATGGGTCTCCCTAATGAATGAAGATGACGGCGATGGCGGCCGGGATCGCGAGCCCCATGCCGACGAGCGGCCAGGTGCTCTTGCGCTTCGCCGAATGCAGCCAGAGAAGAACCAGGCCGGTGATCGCGAAGACGAGGCACGCGAAAGCGAAGATGTCGATGAACAGGCTCCACTCGCCGCCCGAATTGCGACCCTTGTGGAGGTCGTTGAGATAGGAGATCCATCCGCGGCTGGTAACCTCGCTCGACGCCGCGCCGGTCGCGAGGTCGATCGCGACCCACGCGTCGCCGCCCGGACGCGGCGCGGGCAGATAGATCTCGCCCTCCGACCATTCGGCCTCGCTCGCTGCTTTTACCGGAAAGCTCTGCTCGACCCATTGGGCGACGGCGGGGGGCAGCGGCGCCTTTTCGGCGTCGGGGACCGCCGCCTTCAGGCGCGCAAGCAACGCGGGCGGCATCTGCGCCGATTTCTGAATGACGACCGGCGATCCTTCGATATCGGCAGCGTGATTAAGCGTGAACCCGGTGATCGCGAAGAGCAAAAGGCCGATCAGGCTGACGGCCGAGCTCATCCAATGCCACATGTGTAGCTGTTTCAGCCAAAAGGCTTTCCGGCTTTTCTTTATCGCCGGTCGCGGGGTTGTCGGTGCATGCATCGAGGGGTTCTGCCAAAAAGGATGCACGGCCATTATCGAGAACGATTCGCAATTACAATATGATTCCGGACCGCCGCTGAATGAAGACTTATGCCACCGATTTTGCCTCGACCAGCATCACGGCCGGACGAAAGGCTCAACCGGCCGACAGGGCGACCTTCCCTAGCGACGCGCCCCGCAACCGGGCTGTACGCAGCGCCTTGCGTTCGTCGTCGGTATAGATGTGCGCCGGGGGCCGGGTGGACGGATCACCGGCTAGCCCTGCCTTGTCGAGCGTCCAGCCCATTTGTTCGGCAAGGCAGCGGGCAAAGGCTTCGGCCATAGGCGGCGGGACGGCGTTGCCGACTTGCCGGTACTGTTGCAGGCGAGGGATACGATCCGGCCATAGGAAGTCGTCGGAAAAGCCCTGCAACCGCGCGCTTTCGCGTACGGTAATCACGCGATGGTGTTTGTAATGGACCGGGCGAAGCGGGCTGAAATTGCCCGATCCCGCGCGCAGCGTGTACGACGGCCGTTCCGGGTGCAACCTATCGTGATACGATCCGCGCTCGCGCTTGCCGGGTTCCAGCGCCGATAGCCGTTCGATCATATCGTCGGAATGCATTGTCGGTTCGTGATTGAAAATTCCGGTTTCGCCAAATTCGCCAGCGTCCGGCAAATCGTCGATCGCTTCGGCAGACGAAAGGTACGGGCGTTCGGCTGTCCCGTGCGTCGCGTCGGGAAAACGAACGGTACGCTTCCCCTTCACGCCAAGCACGACAAGACGCTTCCGATTCTGTGGCACGCCATAGTCCGCTGCCAATACGACGCGATGATCGACCTTATACCCAAGTGCGCGCAGTTCGGCCTTCACGTCGTCGAGAAATTCGCCGCTGTCGATCGACGCAAGGTTCGGGACGTTTTCGAGCATGAAGGCGGATGGCTTCAGTTCGTCCACAATGCGAATGAAGTGTCCGATAAGATCGGCGCGAATGTCCCGCTTGCCCTGCCGCTTGCCCGCGATCGAAAACGGCTGGCACGGTGGACCGCCGATTACGAAGTCGGCACGCATGATCCCGGCGCGCTCTAGCAGTTCGGCCCCGGACGCTAGATTAAGGTCCGCTATGAAGCCCCGGCTGCCGCGATAGTCGTGATTGTAATTGTACGCATCCACGGCGCGGGCGTCGAGTTCGAAGCCTGCCGCTACGTGAAGCCCGGCGTCGAGAAAGCCGGTTGATAGCCCGCCGCAACCGGCGAACAGTTCAATTCCTGTGGGCTTCTTTGTCATTGCTTCGGCACGTTCGTTGCGCGGATCATGGCGATTTGAGCCTCCGACGTGTTGATCGCGTAGCTAGCCGATCGGACGATACGAAGATCGCCCGGCCGCGCCGCGACATTGAATTCGATAAGGTGGACGGCGGATTGATAATCGACCTTCAACGCGAGCGGCCGGACCTTTAGGCCGGGGTAATAATGCGCCGCGTATTGGATCATGTTGAAAATCTGTACGCGATTGAGTTCGTCGGAAACGGCCTTCGCCTCAATCGGGAAAATGACCGGGATTTCATCCTCACCCGCTGCGATCCCTACGTCGATCGCGTCGAGTTCGGCTTGCCCGACGCCGGGTACGCTCTTGCGGACGTGCGAGCGCAGCCGGTAAATCTTCATGCCGGTAAAATGGTCGAGCAAGCTGCAATAGCCGACGACGGACAACAGCGCCTGTTCGTCCATTTCGGCCATTGTTTCGGGCAGCAAACGGCGCACCGGCATAGGCGTTTGGTCGATCGCCGGGGTTAGTTCGTTGACGGGCGTATCAATGATCCCGCTTGACGCCTTTTCGAACTGGTAGCGCCCGCGCCCGACAGCGCGCAGAATGTGGAAGCCCTTGTCGAGAATTTCGGCCGGAAGCACCGTGCGCGAGCGCATACGATACACCACGTCGGCCGGGTTGCGGGACGATATGGCGTCCGGGTTGTCGGACACAGCCCGCACAGCTTCGACGGCCGTACGCACGTCGTCGAGCGAAAACACGACGGTTGCCGCACCCGGCCGCCAACGATCCTGAAACAGTTTCAGAATCACCGGGACGTACACCTTGGAATTGCGGCCGTGGCTTTGGAGGCTCTTGCCCTTCGGCTTGGCGGCGGCAGGCGTTACCGCATCGGCCTTCGTTGCCTTACGACGTTTGGGCGCAGTCGCGTCTAAATCGGCCTCATCACTCATCTAGCCCCCAATACCGCATAAAGAACAAAAGCGGAACGTATATTCGTACAGCTTGTCGTCTTCGAATCAGAACCCGGCATCGTAGTCAACGCTTAGCATTTTCCGACTGTAGGTAGAAGCGAGGATCGGCCGCACTCCCTCTAAGTTTCTGTCGTAATTTCAACAGCTTAGGAGAGGCGGTGGCGGAGACGGAGGGATTCGAACCCTCGGTACCGGATTTACCAGTACGACGGTTTAGCAAACCGTTGGTTTCAGCCACTCACCCACGTCTCCGCATGGCCTGTCGCGCTAACGACAGTCTGGCCTAGGCGGGTCGCTATAGCCATGCACTTCGCACCCCGCAACGGCAAAGATTATGCAATTTCGGGCTCGAAGCTGGCATTTCGTCGCCTGGATGATTCGGTCCGGCGTAAATTCGACTCAAGTCATCGCCGGTTCATTGCTCGAGCGCGAAAGCGAGTCATGATTAACGCAGAATATGGCGCACGCGCGCCGCTCGATCTTTGGGGGTCCAATATGCGGAAAATGTTCACCAGCCTTGCCTT
The DNA here is from genome assembly GCF_035250425.1 of Sphingopyxis sp. GTDB lineage: Bacteria > Pseudomonadota > Alphaproteobacteria > Sphingomonadales > Sphingomonadaceae > Sphingopyxis. The sequence goes on along the minus strand of NZ_DATFFD010000009.1, from coordinate 18,375 downwards.
GGCAGCAACGGCATCGCTCGGCCTCGCGCTGACGCCGCTTCCGGCAGCCGCGCAAATGCGCGAAGTCGATCCCAACAATACAGTGATCGATTCCGATATCGACAATCCTGCGCCGCCGCCGGTATCGAGCGATTCGACGGCGGGCACGTCATATGACAGCGACCTTGCCACCGGCGATCAGCAGACCAGCGAAACGCCGCCCGTGGACGGCACCGCGAACAGCGCCGACGTTTCGGCGACCACGGTCGTGGCGGCGCCAGGGTCAACGTACAAGAAGGACGATCTGATCGGGGCTGCCGAAGGGGTGTTCGGCAAGGGTGCGCAAGGCCTTGCGGGGCTGATCGAGGATATTTTGAAGAAGCAGGGCGAACCCAACGCCTATATCGTCGGGCGCGAGGCCGGCGGTGCGCTCGTGCTCGGCGTGCGCTACGGCTCGGGGACATTGCATCACAAGATCGAGGGCGAACTGCCCGCTTACTGGACCGGCCCGTCGATCGGGTTCGACGCCGGCGCCAACGCAGGCAATACCTTCGTCCTCGTCTATAACCTGTTCGACAGCGAGGATCTCTACAAGCGCTATCCCGCGGGCGAAGGCGCGGCCTATCTGGTTGGCGGTTTCAACGCGAGCTATATGCGCCGCGGCGACGTCGTCCTGATCCCGATCCGCGTCGGCGTCGGCGCGCGGCTTGGCGTGAATGCCGGCTATATGAAATTCCGCAAAAAACAGAATTGGGTGCCTTTTTAAGAACAACCCGCTTGCCACGGGGGCGACAGCCCGCGCTTCGGCGCGGGCTTTTTCTTTGCGCGGAATGTCCGCAAGGGCTGGGAACGCGACATCTCTTCTCTCGTCACCCTGAACTTGTTTCAGGGTCCATGGCCTGCCGCTTCCTTCAGCGCCGTGTCCCGTTCGCGCTCCGGCCATGGATGCTGAAACAAGTTCAGCATGACGAAGATCGAAGCGCAATTCACCACCTCTAGGCAGGCGTCGCCTTCAAATAGGCCTTTCCTACATTATCCGGCTGTGCCAGCCCTCGTCCCGGCTCTTTCATTTGGTGGAGATAAAAGCGGTTGCTGCCTGGCTAGCGGATGCGGCCATGGTCGGGCGTGCCGGCGCGCCGCGAGACTCAAATCGGGCGCTCCATAAGGCTGAACTTCCCTGAACTTTGGAATGATCATGTGGCCCTTGCGCCGACCGCCCCCCCCCCCCATCCAACCCGGGATGACGAGCGAAGGCAATCGCGGTTCACCACCCAAAGCCGGCATCGGCCGCGACTTAATCGCCGTCGAACGCGATCAACGTCTCGCAGGCCAGCCCCGCCGCTTCGAGCCGCTGCGATCCGCCGAGGTCGGGCAGGTCGATCACGAACAGCGCAGCCGCAACCTCGGCGCCGACACTCTGCATCAGCGCGGCGGTCGCAAGGATAGTGCCGCCGGTCGCGAGCAGGTCGTCGACGAGCACCACGCGGTGCCCGGGCAGAACCGCGCCTTCGTGGAGTTCGAGGCGGTCGACGCCATATTCGAGTTCATAGTCGACGCCGATGGTGACGCCGGGGAGTTTGCCCGCCTTGCGCACAGGGACGACGCCAAGCCCCATCGCGGTCGCCATGGCAGCGCCGAACAGGAAGCCGCGCGCCTCGACCGCGACGATGAAGTCGGGCCGGTGGACGGCGGCGAACGCACTCAAGCGGCGCACGCTTTCGGCAAAGCCGGCGGCGTCGCCGATCAGCGTCGTGATATCGCGGAACTGGATGCCCGGCTTGGGAAAGTCCGGGATGGTGCGGACGAGCGACGCGAGGTCGAGGTCCGGCCGAGGCGGGAGGGCGATCATCAAACTGGTCGCCCTCCCCTATGTTCTCAATGCTTCTTGTCGGCCCAGATGTTCCGGTACGACAAATAGGTCAGCACGGTGAAGATCAGCAGGAAGAAGAACACCGCATACCCCACCTGGATCCGCTTGATCAGCTTCGGCTCGGCGGTCCACACGAGGAACGCGGTCACGTCCTTTGCCATCTGGTCGACGGTCGCCTTGGTGCCGTCGGCATAGGTGACCTGATTGGGCGCCAGTGGCGGGGCCATCGCGAGGTTGAGGTTCGCGAAATAGGGGTTGTAGTGCAGCCCCGTGCCCGGCTTCAGTTCCGCGGGAAGATTCTTCGGCGGATTCTGGAATCCGGTCAGCAGCGAATAGACATAGTCCTTGCCGCCTTCGCGCGCCTTGGTGATCAGCGAAAGGTCGGGCGGCAGCGCATTGTTGTTCGCGGCGCGAGCGGCCGTTTCGTTCGCATAGGGCGACGGGAAATAGTCCGACGGCAGGCCGTCGCGCGTCGCCGGTTCGCCCGTGTCGGGGTTGACCGACGGAACCTGGAAACCCTTGGCGAAGGTCTTGATCTGGCCCTCGGTATAGCCGAAGTCTGCAATGTCGCGGAAGGCGACGAGATGCAGGCTGTGGCAGGCCGAGCAGACCTCCTTGTAAACCTGCATGCCGCGCTGCAACTGCGCCTTGTCCCAATGCGGAAGCAAGATGCCGTCGCTGGCCAGCTTCAGATGCCTGGGATGCTTGTGAAACTCGTGCGCGACATTGGCTTCATTGCTGAGCGGCGTCGTGAGGATCGCGAGCACCAGCGCGGTAATGAAACCGAGACCGACGAGAAAACCGAGCGGACGAACCATGGCTGTATCAGCTCCTATTAAAGTCCGGCGCTCAGGCCGTTGCCGAAGCCGACGCGGTGTCGGTGGCGTGTTTGGCGAGGACCGCTTCGGTGATCGAATTCGGCATCGGAAGCGGGCGTTCGATCCGCGACACGATCGGCAGGATCACCAGGAAGTGGGCGAAGTAATAGATCGCACCCAGCTGGCTGAGGATCACATAGGGCTGCTCGGCCGGCTGCATGCCGCAGAAACCGAGGAGCAGCACGTCAGCGACGAGGATCCAGAAGAAGATGCGGTACAGCGGGCGATAGTTCGACGATTTGATCGGCGAGCTGTCCAGCCAGGGCAGGAAGAACAGCAGCGCGATCGAGCCGAACATCGCGATGACGCCCCAAAGCTTCGCATCGATCCACAGGAAATTGAAGGTGAAGGCCTTCAGAATCGCGTAGAAGGGCAGGAAATACCATTCGGGCACGATATGCGCCGGGGTCGAAAGCGAGTTCGCCGGGATATAATTGTCGGCGTGGCCGAGCGCGTTCGGGCTGAAGAAGGTCAGCGCGACGAAGATCAGCAGGAAGATGCCGACGCCGAAGCCGTCCTTCGCGGTGTAATAGGGGTGGAACGGGACGGTGTCCTGCTCGTCCTTCACCTCGATGCCCGTCGGGTTCGACGAACCAGGGATGTGCAGCGCCCAGATGTGCAGGATGATAACACCCAGGATCACGAACGGCAGCAGATAGTGCAGCGAGAAGAAGCGGTTGAGCGTCGCGTTGTCGGGGACGAAGCCGCCAAGCAGCCACTGGCGCACCGGTTCGCCGACGATCGGTATCGCCGAGAAGAAGCCGGTGATCACCTGCGCGCCCCAGAAGCTCATCTGGCCCCACGGCAGCACATAGCCCATGAAAGCGGTCGCCATCATCAGGAGGAAGATCACGACGCCGAGCAGCCACACCATTTCGCGCGGCGCCTTGTACGAACCGTAATAAAGGCCGCGGAAGATGTGCAGATAGACGACGATGAAGAACATGCTCGCGCCGTTCATATGCGCGTAACGGATGAACCAGCCGGCGTTCACGTCGCGCATGATATGCTCGACCGAATTGAACGCGACGCCCGCATTGGCGGCATAATGCATCGCCAGAACGATACCGGTGATGATCTGGATCATCAGCGCGGCGCCGGCGAGGACGCCGAAGTTCCAGAAATAGTTGAGGTTACGCGGGACCGGATAGCCGGGACCCGTGGCATTGTAGACGAGGCGCGGGATCGGCAGCTTCTCGTCCATCCACTTCATCAGCGGATGCGTCGGTTCATAGGGTTTGGCCCAGGGAAAGCTCATCTTATCTCGCTCCTCAGCCGATCGTCACGACGGTGTCGCTGTTGAATTCATAGGGCGGCACAACCAGATTCTTGGGCGCCGGGCCCTTACGGATGCGCGCCGCGGTGTCGTAATGCGAACCGTGGCACGGGCAGAAATAGCCGCCGAAATCGCCGCGATTCTCACCCTCGGCGGCGCCGAGCGGCACACAACCGAGATGCGTGCAGACGCCCAGCGTGATCAGCCAGTTTTCCTTGCCGGGCTTGGTGCGCTGGTCGATCGTTTCGGGATCGCGCAGGTCGCCCAGCGGCACCGCCTTCGCTTCGGCGATTTCCTTGGCCACGAGGTTGCGCACGAACACCGGCTGCTTGCGCCAGCTGGTCTTGATCGCCTGGCCGGGCTGGATCGCCGAAATGTCGATTTCGGTCGTCGACAGCGCGAGCACGTCGGCCGACGGGTTCATCTGGTTGAGCAGCGGCAAAACCACCGCGACCGAACCGACACCAGCGAAACTCACCGCCGCAATATTGATGAAATCCCGGCGGCGTACGCCATCCTCGATACCGGCGTTGAGTTCAGATTCACTGGCCATTCGACTGCCCTTGCATGGGTGAACTAACAAAAGTTCTCGAAGATATGGCCGCCCTGTTGCACGCGCACGAAAGCGCACAACCCGGCGGCCCCTCCGGGAATTGCGGGCCTGATAGCCGCACTGTCCGGGCTTGCCAACAGGCAATTTCTGCTTCTCTTACTGTACCTAGGCGCGGCGCCAAGGCCTCTCGATTCCACGCGGCGCGGCGGCTATGGGCCATCTATGGAAATCGCCCTGTTTCAGCCGGATATTGCAGGTAATGTCGGCACGACGCTGCGCACCGCCGCCTGCTTCGGCGTGCCTGCGCATATTATCGAGCCCTGCGGCTTTCCCTTTTCCGACGGTGCGCTGAAACGCGCGGGGATGGACTATGCCGTCAGGGCCAATGTGCGCCGCCATGCCGATTGGGGCGGCTTTCGCCAATGGAGCGCGGACGCGGGTCGGCGGCTGGTGCTGTTGACGACAGCGGGCGCGACGCCCCTGCCCGGCTTCGTATTCGAGCCGGACGATGTTCTGCTGCTCGGCGCCGAATCCTCGGGCGTGCCGCCTTATGTTCACGACGCGGCCGCAGCACGGATCGCAATTCCGATGCAGCCGGGCTTTCGCTCCTTGAATGTCGCGGTCGCGGCTGGCATCGCGCTCGCCGAAGCGCTCAGGCAAACGAAAGGCTTTCCGGCATGATCTCGCTCGACCCGCAGCAACAGACGGCACGCAGCTGGTTCGAATCGCTCCGCGACCGAATCTGCGCCGAATTCGAGAAGATCGAGGCCGAGGCGGGCAGCGACGCCCGCTTTGCTTACACGCCATGGGATCGCGAGGCCGAGGGGCTGGCGCCGGGCGGCGGCGGCGGCGGGGTGCGCGGCGTGATGACGGGCAAGGTGTTCGAAAAGGCCGGCGTCAACGTATCGACCGTCGCCGGCGAGTTCGCGCCCGACTTTGCCGGGTCGATCCATGGCGCGGCTGAAGACCCGAGCTTTTTTGCGACGGGGATCAGCCTTGTGGCGCATATGGCGAACCCGCATGTTCCCGCGGTCCATATGAATACGCGCTTCCTCGCGACGACGAAGCGCTGGTTCGGCGGCGGCGCCGATCTCAACCCGCCGATTCCCTATCAGGAAGACACCGACGCCTTTCATGCACGGCTGCGCGCGGCATGTGCGCCTTTTGGTCCCGACGTTTACGAACGCTACGCCAAATGGGCCGAGGATTATTTCTATATCCCGCATCGCGGCGTCCACCGCGGCGTCGGCGGGATCTTCTATGACCATCTCGAATGCGGCGACGATGCCGAGTTCGATCGCAATTTCCAGCTGACGCAGGCGGTCGGCGAAGCCTTCCTCGACATCTTCCCGCAGATCGTGCGGCGCCGGATGGGCCTGCCCTTCACCGAAGCCGAGCGCGAGGAACAGCTGATCTGGCGCGGGCGTTATGCCGAATTCAACCTCGTCTATGACCGCGGAACGCTATTCGGGCTGAAGACCGGCGGCAATATCGACGCGATCCTGATGAGCCTGCCGCCGCTCGCCAAATGGAACTGACATAGAAAAGGGCGCCCCGTTGCCGGAGCGCCCTCACTAGTTTCCGCTGGCTTGGATCAGGCGAAAACATCCCCCGATGCGCGCGGTGCGATGGCGCGATAGACGCCGACCGGCATCGAGAAAGAGATCATGATGACGGGCAGGTAGACGACCGCCGCCATGACGACCATCGTCAGGATCGCGCCGACCGCCGAGCCGCCCAGGATCGCGCCCAGGATGCCGCCGAAGATCATGCCCGCGATCATCGCATAGATGAACACACCGATCGTGAAGAGCAGATAGAAGCCGACGATCGTCCACTGCGACGGCCCCGTGAGCCGCCACGATTCACCGAGGCCCGTTACCGGATTGCGCGTCAGCTGATTGGCCATCACGGGACCGGCGACCAGGAAACGACCTTGCACCCACAGCAGGAAAACGATCATTGCGATATAGAGGAGGACGATCAGGAATATCGCGCCGCCACCGATCGCGCCGAGTCCACCCGACTCCAGCGCCCCCGGTGAGAACGCCCCCATACCGCCCAGCGCCGCGCCGAAAATCAGCGTCAGGATGAACATGATAATCAAGATGACGATATAGGCGGCGATCATCACCACGAACATGCCAAAGGCCAGCGCCGGCCCGGCCTGAAACGCCCAGGCGAAATTCGGTGCTTCTCCGGGATGCATGCCGCCCCGCCAGATAAGCATCGAAACGCCGTAAAAGATCACCGCCGCGATCAGCGCGAACAGGAATATCTTGCCGAACGCACCCATCACGAGCGACGGGTCATTGGGCGCCAGCGCCATTGCCGAGAAGGTCGATCCGAGGAACAGATAACCGAGCAGACCGACGACGACCAGCGCCCCGCCCACCCATATCAGCATCTGCATCCAATTGGCCTTGAGAAACGCGAAGGTTTCCGAGAAGGCTGCTCCGATACTCATTTTCGTCATGTCACTTCCCCCTGTTTTTAAGCCAGACTCTCACACTCCATCCAAAGCGGACAAAAGCCTGACCGGCTTCGCCCCGTTTGCGACACATCATTATCATTGGCGGTGACCCGCATCACTGGAACACGTCGGACGAGGTCCGTAGCGCAAGCTGGCGATAGGCAGCCGCCGAAACGGCAATCGACGCCAGGCTGCCGACGGCGCTGAACGCGGCCTCGATGAAACCGCCGAGCATCCGTCCGAACCCCGGTTCGCTTCCCGCGATGACCGAGACGATACCCCCGATGATCAGCGCCGCAATCACGATCACCAGCGCGACGAGGAACAGGAAAAAGAAGATCGCCCAGCCGTTACCTCGCGTCAGGTCCCAGCTCGTCCGGATCGCTTCGAAGGGGTTGTAGAGGCTGCGGTCGGCCACCGCCGGTGCGACCAGCGCCAGGCGCCCGAGCAAATAGAGGCCGGGGACAAGCAGCAGGATAAAGCCAAGACCGATCGCGATGCCGCACAATATCTGGATCGCGAGCATCGTCGGAAAGAGCATCAGCGCGAAAGTGAGCGCCTCGCCGACGCTGGTTCCGGTCCGCGACAGCCACAGACGCAGGATGCCCGCCGTGCCGATAAGCGCCGAGAGCGCGATAGCCAGTTGCCCCGGGATCATCTGACGAAAGCTCTCGCGAAAAGTCTCCATGACCTGATTGAAATCGGCGCCCGCCGCGGGCTCGATCGGCACCGGGCCGAACCATGCGACCGCGAGGGCCGGCAGGAACAGGAACACACCGGCGATCGTGCCAACCAGCGCCGTGTGCGATTTCAAAAGTTGCAGCGTGTCGTCCCACGCGGCGCCCATGTCGAATTTTACCATTGATACCCCGTCATTTTTTCGATTTCCCTGTTGCGGCGAAGGTGACGATCTTCGGCGCTCCTGTCCAGCCCCGTCGGCAAGCGGTGCGCAGGGTCTTGCGCAAGGCGCCGCGGCGGGCCAGATAGCCCGCGCAATGCTCCCCCTTCCCCCGCCCGAATGGACCATCAGTTCCGGCTTGACCGACTATGACACGGCATTGGCCGACATGGAGACGCGCGCCGCCGCGATCCACGCCGGCGAGGCGGGCGAGCGGATCTGGCTGATCGAGCATCCACCGCTCTATACCGCCGGGACGAGCGCCGATCCCGCCGAGCTGCTGAGCCCGCAATTTCCGGTTTATGATGCGGGGCGCGGGGGACGCTACACCTATCATGGCCCCGGCCAGCGCGTCGGCTATGTCCAGCTCGACCTGACGAGGCGCGGGCGCGATGTGCGCGCCTATGTCTCGGCGCTCGAAGGCTGGGTGATCGACGCGCTCGCCCTGCTCGGCGTCGAGGCGCGCCGCGCCGACGGACGTATCGGCATCTGGACCGACGACGCCGACGGCCGCGAGGCGAAGATCGGGGCGATCGGGGTGCGCGTGAAGCGCTGGGTGACGATGCACGGCTTTTCGCTCAACGTCGCGCCTGACTTGGCGCATTTCGGCGGCATCGTGCCGTGCGGTATCGCCGAATTTCCGGTGACGAGCCTCGCCGCGTTGGGGCGGACCGCATCCTTTGCCGGCGTCGACGCGGCGCTTGTCCAGACGCTTCCCGCCTTTCTCGACAAGCTTTCGCCGAAAGACTAGGAACCCCGCATGACCCGCACTCTTCTCGCATCGCTTTCCCTGTTCGCACTCGCAGCCTGCGGCGGCGGCGACACCGCCGGCAAATCGACGACCAAGCTCGACGCGGTCGAAGTTCAGCCGGGGTCGGTGAGCGATTCGATGATCATCCTCGACGATGCGGTGAGCGACGGTACGGCGGTGGACAACAGCGTGCCCGACGATGGCACCAAGAAGGAAGCGGCGAAGACCGACGAAGCGGATACTGCGGATGAGGCTGCGCCCGAAAGCGAAGCGGACGATAATCCCGAAGCGGTCGACATGCCGATCGCGAAAAAGGCGATCACCACCGATCCCGCCGCGAAAAAGGGCGAATAGCTCCTAGCGCAGTCCCAGATTCTTGTGCGTCTGCAGCGACAGGCGCCAGCGCGGATCCTCCATCACCAGATCGATGCACGCCTGCACGTTGGCGGCGGCGTGCGGATCGTCGAGCGGCTGGACGAGCAGATGCTTGAAATCGAGCGTCGCAAGGCGCGCGACGTCGCTGCCCGGCTGCGGCCAGACGAGTTTCAATTCGTCACCGCTAAATTGCACCAGCTCGCTCCCCGCCTTCGGACTGACGCAGATCCAGTCGATGCTGCGCGGGACCGGAAGGGTGCCATTGCTTTCGATCGCGATTGTGAACCCGCGTTCGTGCAGCGCGTCGATCAGCGCCGTGTCCACCTGCAACATCGGCTCGCCGCCGGTGAGCACGACATAACGGTCGTCGCGGCCCTGCCCCCAGCTTTCGGCGATGACATCAGCGAGCGCCGCTGCCGCTCCATATTTTCCGCCCAAAGTCCCGTCGGTGCCGACGAAATCGGTGTCGCAGAATTGGCAGACCGCCTTGGCGCGATCCTTCTCGCGCCCCGTCCACAAATTGCAGCCGGCAAAGCGGCAGAAGACGGCACGGCGTCCCGCCTGCGCGCCCTCCCCCTGCAGCGTGAGGAAAATCTCTTTGACGGCGTAGGCCATCGGCTCAGGCGTAGCGCGTCGGGTCGGCGAGCCCCGCGTCGGCGAAGCCCTTCGACCGTAAGCGGCAACTGTCGCACGAGCCGCAATGCAGCCCGTCGGGCGTCGGGTCATAGCACGACCAGCTCATCCCCGCGTCCATGCCCAATCGCGCCGCTTCGGCGGCGATATCGGCCTTGGTCATATGCTGGAGCGGCGCGTGGATATGGAAATCGACGCCCTTGTCGCCGTCGCGCGTCGCGAGCGCGGCGAGCTTTTCGAACCCCTGAATGAATTCGGGGCGGCAGTCGGGATAGCCCGAATAGTCGAGCGCATTGACCCCGATGACAATGTCCTGCGCCTGCCGCGCTTCGGCAAGGCCGAGCGTCAGCGACAGGAAGATGAGGTTGCGCGCCGGAACATAGGTGACCGGAACGTCGCCGCCCCCCTCGACCTCGGGCACGCCGTCCTTCGGCACATCGATATCGGCGGTCAGTGCCGAGCCGCCGAAGCGGCGAAGGTCGAGCGGGAGGACGATATGCTCGGCCGCGCCGACAGTGGCAGCGATCCGCGTCGCCGATTCCAGTTCGACGCGGTGGCGCTGGTTATAATCGATCGTGAGCGCGACGATACGCGCACCCGCTTCGCGCGCAATGCCCGCGCAGACCATCGAGTCGAGGCCGCCCGACAGGAGGACGATCACCGTTTTTCCGGAAACTTGCTGCATCGGCGCCAGATAGTCCCGCGCCGCGAGGCGTGCAAGTGCTGCGCTGCATCAAAGAAAATGGGCCGCAAGGCGCTTGCCACACGGCCCAGTTCGGCATGACAGCCGTTAGGGAGAAGGGCACTCATGAAGAAGCCCTGCACCTCGTTTAACCCAGCATGGTTAATATTTCGTTCGCTCAGCAGCCGCCGGTGCGGCGCGCTTCGATCGCCTGCGAGAAAGGCTTGCCGTCGGCGATGCCCTGCGTGTCGATCTGGACCAGCCGGTTCGTTTCGCTGCGGATGCTCGTGCGGCCATGCCCTGCACCGGGGCACGTATAATGGACCGTCACCGAATTCGGCGTGTCTTCGATGACATAGCGCGAACAGGTCGAACGGGGATGCCGGATCTGAATCATCCGCCGCGCGTCGCCGACGCAAATCGTCTGCAACACCTCATCCTTGCCGCGTTCGCGAAGCTGCCAGCTGCCTTTTTCGAGGCGGTCGAGCATCGCCAGCGAAGGCGCCTGCGCCGGTACTGCGCTCGCGGCGGCGCAGCCGAGCGCAATGAGAGACATTCGCAATGTGGGAGAGAAGATCGCCATTCCACCTATCCATTGGCCGCCCGCGAGCGAGCGAATATGCGACCCTGTTGCCCTTTAGCTAGCAAGCCGGCGATGTGTTTTCAACCGCTTGGCGCTCGATTATCTCGGCTCGCCGCCCGAATTGGCGGAAACTCCGTCGCTATTCCGCGCGATTGTGCGCCGAGATTTCATCCAGCGGGATCGGAAAGAAACGCGAGCAAAAGGCGCAGTCGACGACGATCCGGCCATTGTCATCGGCCATGTCCGCACGCTCGGCTTCCGGAAACTGCGCGAGCACCCCGGCGAAATAGCCGGTGCTGCACCGGCAGCCGCGCGACACCGCGACGCCCGGCTCGACGCGCACCTCGTCTTCGTGAAACAGCCGCCATGCGAGCGTTTCGAGCGAGGTGGCGGGATCGGTGAGTTCCTCGTCCTTCAGCGTCGTCGCGATCGCCTTGGCATGCTCCCATTCGGCACTGTCGTGACGCACATGCAACCGGTCGCGGCCGACTTCGCCCTCGGGCAGGTGCTGCAAGAGCAGTCCGCCGGCGAGACAGCCGGCTTCAGGATCATGGCGCGCGGCGAGCGTGATCAGGCTTGGGATTTGCTCGGACTGTTCGAAATAATGCTCGGCCGCCTCGCCGATCGACGCACCTTCGAGCGGGACGATGCCCTGATAGCGCTCGGCGGTCGCCGCCTGGTCGAAGGTGATCGCAAGAAAGCCTTCGCCGAACAGCGCGAACAGGGTCGGGTCGGCGCCGATCTCGGCGAGCCTTTCGGCGTCGAATTTCAGGTAACCGCGCAGTTCGCCGCCGCGATAGTCGCAGACGAGCAGTTCGATCGGTCCGCCGCCGGTCTGCGCCTGCAGCGTCATCTGGCCATTCTCGTCCTTCAGCGTCGAGCCCAGCAGCACAGTGAGCACCAGCGCCTCCGCCAGCAGCTTTTCGGCGACCGGCGGATAATTATGCGCACCCATGATCGTCTGGAGCGTCGGCCCGAGCCGCACCAGCCGCCCGCGCACATGGCGTTCGGCGATGGTGAACAGCAGGGGCTGGTCGAACCAGGTTTCGATGATTTCACTCACGTCTTCGAACTCACAGTTTTTCGAGCGCCCAGAGCAGAATCGACTTTTGCGCATGGACGCGGTTTTCGGCTTCGTCCCAGACGCGCGACTGAGGGCCATCGATGACCGCATCGACAACCTCGTCGCCGCGGTGCGCGGGCAAGCAATGGAGGAAGATCGCTTCGCTCTTGGCACCCGTCATCAACCGTTCGTCGACTTGATAGGGCGCCATCGCCGCGATCTTGTTGTGCGCATGATCCTGCCCCATCGACACCCAGGTGTCGGTGACGACCAGGTCGGCGCCCGCCACGGCCTCGCGCGCATCGCGCATGATGTCGATGCGTACACCCTTCGCGCGCGCGGCCTCGACGAAGCTTGCGTCGGGTTCATAACCCTGCGGAACACCGGCGCGAACGTGGAAGCCGAACAGTCCGGCCGCCTCGATCAGCGAGGCGAGGACATTGTTGCCGTCGCCGAGCCACGCAAGCTCAAGCCCCGGCAGCGCTTTTCCGCTCTCGACGACCGTCAACAGGTCGGCGACGATCTGGCACGGATGCGACAGGTCGGTCAGTCCGTTGATGACCGGGACGCTCGCATATTCGGCGAGTTCCTCGACCTTCGCATGGTCGTCGGTGCGGATCATGATCGCGTCGGCATAGCGCGACAGCACGCGCGCGGTGTCGGCGATCGTCTCGCCGCGGCCGAGCTGGGTCACGCCGGCGTCCATGATCATCGACGTGCCGCCGAGCTGGCGGATCGCGATGTCGAACGAGGCGCGCGTGCGCGTCGAATTCTTCTCGAACACCATCGCGAGCACATGGTCCGCGAGCAGCGCGTCGGCGTCGACCTTGCCCTTTGGCCAGCCCGCGCGCGCCGCCTTGCGATCGATCGCGTCGGCGAGCATCGCGGCGACCGCGTCCCCGCCCGCGTCGGACAGGTTCAGGAAATGCCGCATGCTCTCATCCCCGTTTGCATCGAGCGAAGTCGAGATGCCGCGAGGGCAAGCGCTGCCGAGGGGTGTCTCGACGTCGCTCGACACGAACGGACCAAAGCCATCAGGCTTCAGGCGGCGTGTAGCTCGCCGCACCCGCTGACAGTTTCTCGATGAATTCGGCGATGTGGCTCTCGTCGATGTTGAGCGGCGGCAGCACGCGAACGACATTCTCGCCCGCCGCGACGGTCAGCAGCCCGTGATTGTCGCGCAGATGCGCAACGAACGCACGGCTGTCCGAGCTGAGCTTGAGCCCGAGCATCAGCCCGACGCCGCGCACGCTGTCGAACAGCTGGTCGTGGTTGGGGATCAGCTGCTCGAGCGCGCCGCGGAGGCGCTCGCCGGTCGCCTTGACCTGATCGAGGAAGCCTTCTTCGAGCACGACGTCGAGCACGGCCTGCCCCGCGGCACACGCCAGCGGGTTGCCGCCATAGGTCGAACCGTGCGTGCCGATCACCATGCCGCGCGCGGCTTTTTCGGTCGCGAGGCACGCGCCCATCGGGAAGCCGCCGCCGATGCCCTTGGCGCTCGCCATGATGTCGGGCATCACGCCATAATGTTCATAAGCATAAAGATGCCCGGTGCGCGCGACGCCGCACTGGACCTCATCGAACACCAGCATCAGGTCGCGCTTGTCGCAAATATCGCGCAGCGCCTGAAGGAAGGGCTGCGACGCCGGGCGGATGCCGCCCTCGCCCTGGATCGGCTCGACGAGGAAGCCCGCGGTATTGTCGTCGACCAGATCGAGCGCGGCGTTGATGTCGTCGAACGGCGCATAGGCGAAACCGGGCAGCAGCGGGTCGAAACCCTTGCGCAGCTTTTCCTGATTGGTCGCCGAGATGGTGCCGAGCGTGCGGCCGTGGAAGGCGTTGTTGAAGGTGATCAGATTATGCTTTTCAGCATTGCCCGCGCTCGAATGATAGGCGCGCGCGGTCTTGATCGAACATTCGACCGCCTCGGCGCCCGAGTTGGTCAGGAAGACGGTGTCGGCAAAGGTGTTCTCGACGAGCCGCGCGGCATAGGCTTCGCCCTGCGGGCTGCCGTACAGGTTCGACACATGCATCAGCGTCGCGGCCTGATCCTGAATCGCTTTCGTCAGGTGTGGATGGCCGTGGCCGAGCAGATTGACCGCGATGCCGCTTGCGAAGTCCAGATAACGCTCGCCTCGCTCGCCGATCAGATAAGCGCCCTCGCCGCGAACCGGACGCACACCGCACCGGGGGTATACGGGCATCAGCGGCGTGATCGTCATGGCAGGCACCTTTCAGGCAAAAGTAAAAAGGCGACCCTCCTCTGGGCCGCCCTTGGTCGGGCCGCCCCTATACTGCCCCAGCCGGAGGCGCGTCAACACAGCGCCGCGAGCACGGCTAGAGCGTTTTCGCCGCCTCCATCGTCAACGCGAGCGAATGCTTGCGCGCGCCATGGTCGTACATCGACGACGCGATAATCACCTCGTCGACACCGGTGCGCGCGACGAAGGCTTTCAGCCCCGTCGCAATATCGTCGGCCGTGCCGACCGCCGAGCATTGCAGCACATGATCGAGGATCGCGCGCGCGTTCGGCGGCAGACTGTCCTTGTAGCCCGCAAGCGGCGGCTGCATCTTGCCCGGGTTGCCGGTGCGCAGCGCAACGAACGCCTGCTGCTGCGACGAGGCGAGCAGCTCGGCTTCCTCGCGTGTATCGGCAGCGAAGGCGTTGAACGCAGCGGCGGCATAGGGTTCGGCGAGCTGTGCCGACGGCTTGAACTGGCGGCGATAGATGTCGAGCGCCTCGTCTAGCGCATCGGGCGCAAAATGGCTGGCGAAGGCATAAGGAAGCCCCAGCATTGCGGCGAGTTGCGCCCCGAAGGTGCTCGATCCCAAAATCCACAGCGGGATATGCGTGCCCGCCCCCGGGACCGCGGTGATGCCGAGCTGTTCGTCACCGGCGAGGAAGGCCTGTAGTTCCAGCACGTCCTGCGGGAACTGGCGCTCGTCGCTGGCAAGCGTACGGCGTAAGGCGCGCGCGACGCGCTGGTCCGATCCCGGCGCGCGCCCCAGGCCCAGATCGATCCGGCCGGGGAACAAGGCTTCGAGCGTCCCGAACTGCTCGGCGATCACCATCGGGGCATGGTTGGGCAGCATGATGCCCGCCGATCCGATGCGAATGCTTTGGGTCGCCTGTCCGATATGCGCAAGCACGACCGAGGTCGCGGCGCTTGCAATCCCCGCCATGCCGTGATGCTCGGCGACCCAATAGCGCGCATATCCGAGCGCCTCGGCATGCTTGGCGAGGTCGGCGGCGTTGGCAAGCGATTGGGCGATCGAGCCTGTGTCGGTTACGGGCACGAGGTCGAGGAAAGAGAGTTTCGTCATGAAACCGATATGCGGTGACGGGCGCGGCGGTTCAAGCTCAACGCTTCGCGGGCATGGCGAAGAAAAACTATGCCCGCTCGTCCTTTGGCGAGTCCATCAGCACATAGGTGGTGATCGAATGCACCTGCGGCAGAACCCCGAGCACTTCGGTGTGGAAATGCTTGTACGCCGCCAGATCCTCGGTCTCGATGCGCAGCAGATATTCGATCGCGCCGGTGATATTGTGGCACTCGCGCACCTCGGGCGCATGTGCCATCGCCGCCTCGAAATCGGCCTGCGCCTTCTTGGTATGTGTCGACAGGCCGACGGTGACATAGGCCAGGAAGGTCAGGCCGAGCTTCGCCGGGTCGATCCGCGCGCGGTAGCCGGTGATCACCCCGCTTCGTTCCAGCTCCTGCACCCGGCGCAAACAGGCGGAGGGCGAAAGGCCGACGCGGTCGGCCAGCTCGAGGTTCGAGATTCGTCCGTCATGCGACAATTCATGCAATATCTTGCGGCCAATTGCGTCTATCTTGGTCATGGATTGCATCTCCTATCCGATCGACGCCGATCTTTGCAACCTATCGCCTGCCGAAACGCATTATGTTGCGCGCATGGAACAAACCGCCCTCCTCGCGCTTTCCGCCTTCGCGCTCGTCTCGTCGATCACGCCGGGGCCGAACAATATGATGCTGATGGCGTCGGGCGCCAATTTCGGCCTCCGCCGCACCATCCCCCACGCACTCGGCGTCGGCTTCGGCTTCACGCTGATGATCGTGCTGGTCGGCATCGGGCTGATGGGGTTGTTCGACCTGTTTCCGGTGCTGAATACCGTGCTCAAGATCGTGAGCGTCGTCTACCTGCTCTGGCTCGCGTGGAAGATCGCCAACGCCGCCGCGCCCGACACCGAAAGCGGTGCGCGCGGCAAGCCGATGACCTTCGTGCAGGCGATGCTGTTCCAGTGGGTGAATCCCAAGGCCTGGTCGATGGCGCTCACCGCGATCGCGCTCTACGCACCCGACCGGAATCTCGGCGCGGTGCTGCTCGTCGCGGGCGTCTTCGGGATCATCAACCTGCCCTCGACCAGCCTGTGGGCGGTGATGGGCCAGGTGCTGCGCGGCTGGCTGTCGAGCCCGGCGCGGCTCAAGGCGTTCAATTGGACGATGGCGGCGCTGCTGGTCGGGTCGCTCGCGCTGCTGATCTGATTGCAAGGTTGCAACGCGCAACCTATGCACGGCGCTCCCCTCTTCCGACCGGAGTTTCAGAGCCATGCAAAGCCGCCGCCTCGGCCAAAGCGCCATCCATGTGTCCGACATCTGCATGGGAACGATGACCTTCGGCAGCCAGGCCGACGAAGCCACCGCCTTTCGCGTCCTCGACCGCTGCTTCGACGCCGGGATCAACTTCTACGACACCGCCGAAGGCTATCCGGTGCCGCCCGATGTCAAATGGGTCGGCCGCACCGAGGAGATCGTCGGCCGCTGGATGAAGACCAAGCCGCGCGACGCGATCATCCTCGCGACCAAGGTGTCGGGGCCGAGCCATGTGTGGTTCAAGTCGCCATGCCGGAACGGCATGACCGCGCTCGACCGCAAGAACATCATGCAGGCGGTGAACGACAGCCTGACGCGGCTCCAGACCGACTATATCGACCTTTACCAGACGCACTGGCCCGACCATGACGCGCCCTATGACGAGATGATGGATGCGCTCGACGAGCTCGTCCACGCCGGCAAGGTGCGCATCCTCGGCTGCTCGAACGAAACGAGCTGGGGGCTGATGAAATCGCTCGCGGCGTCGGAGCGGTTGGGCGGTGCGCGCTACCACACGATCCAGAATAATTTCAGCCTCAACAACCGCCGCTTCGAGGACGAGCTGGCGCAGGTGTGCCGGCAGGAAGGCGTGAGCCTGATCCCCTACTCGCCGCTCGCGGGGGGCGTTCTGTCCGGGAAATATCAGGGCGGCGCTACTCCAGAGGGTGCTCGTTTCTCGCGCTATCTGCAAATGGAGGGCCGGCAGGCCGCGATGGGACGCCGCTTCGTCAACGAAAAGAGCCTTGCCGCGACCGAACGCTATCTCAAGATCGCCGAAGAGGCCGGGCTGCATCCGGTGACGATGGCGACCGCCTGGTCGAAGCAGCACGACTTCGTCGCCTCGACGATCGTCGGGGTGAGCGCTTATGATCAGGTCGATCCGATCCTCGATGCGATGGCACTGGTGCTGCCCGACGATGTGATGAAGGCGCTGTATAAGGTCAGCAAGGACATCCTCTACCCGATGGGCTGAGCCTGATCGGCGTAGGAGGAAGCGATCTCATGCTTCCTTCGTCATCCCGGACTTGATCCGGGATCCATAACGACGCCGCGCGAATGGACCCCGGATCAAGTCCGGGGTGATGATTCAAATAATGTGCCCCGATGGCCATTCGAGGATCAGCGCCTCGCCGACCCGCAGCGCGCTCCACGCCTTGGAAAGCCGCTCGAACGAGTTGAACACTTGGCGACGCGCTGCATCGATCCGGGCGCGCTCGTCGGCGCTGAGCGAGGCACGCGTCCGCTCCGCCTCGCCAAGCGCCGCGCGCTGCGCCGCGCTATCGGGGCGCGCCCCGCTCCGCCAGTCGATGTCGAACAGGAAGGCGGCGAGTTCGGACAGCTCGCCCTCGCGGCCCTGGCGCTTGATCAGCTTCGCGCCCTTGGCAACCTGCTTGCGTGCCGCGCGCTGGCGTTCCTTTGCCGACAGCGCGCCGCCCGCGACATGGAAGGAACCCGCATCGCCGCCCGCGGCGATCTGGCCGAACACGCCGGTCTTGAGCCCCAGCGCCGCCTCGACGACGAAATGCACCATGTCATGCGGCAGGTCGGGATCGAAACCCGGCGCCGGGTCCATCACTAGAACCGGCGCACCGGGGCGCTCGATTCGCATACCATAGCGGCGCTCGCCCGACCGGATGAAATGGACTTTCATGGGGTCAGCCTATAGGTTTGCGGCAAGCTCTTCAAAAAGGATTTGCGATGTTCCCTGCCCGCCGCGCGTTTTTCGCCCTCGCCGCTTTCTCCGC
>NZ_DATFFD010000008.1:0-2253 GCF_035250425.1 Sphingopyxis sp. | reverse complement strand
CACGCAGCGCGGACACAGCCGCTTCCATGCCGTGCGAGCGCGGCTGGAGGCGATGGCGGTAACACCCGGGCCGCGCGGCTGGTTTCTCGAATTTCTCGTCTTCGGCTTCAAACAGGGCTGGGCATGCCTGTTCGGCGCGCTCATGCTTGCGTTACTGCTCGGCACGCATCTCTTCTGGCCCGACAATGCGCCGCTCCATCGCTATGATGCGATCACGATCGGCGCGGTGATCATCCAGCTCGCCATGCTCGCCTTCCGGCTCGAGACGCCGAAAGAGGCGCTCGTCATCCTGATCTTTCACATCGTCGGCACGGTGATGGAATTGTTCAAGACCGCCGCGGGATCGTGGCAATATCCAGAGGCGAGCCTGCTCCACATCGGCGCAGTGCCGCTCTTCTCGGGCTTCATGTATGCCGCGGTCGGCAGCTATATCGCGCGCGTCTGGCGCATCTTCGACTTCCGCTACACCCGCTATCCGCCGACGTGGACGAGCTACGCGCTCGCCGCCGCAATCTACGTCAATTTCTTCGCGCACCATTGGATGTACGATATTCGCTGGTTCCTGTTCGCCGCCACCGCTTTGCTCTTCTGGCGCTGTCAGGTGTGGTTCCGCCCGCTACACGTGCATCGCCGAATGCCTTTGCTCGTCGGCTGGGGCCTCGTCGCGCTGTTCATCTGGTTCGCCGAGAATATCGGCACCTTCGCGCGCGCCTGGACCTATCCGAGCCAGAACGACGGCTGGCACATGGTCGGCGTGGAGAAGCTCGGCAGCTGGTATCTGCTGATGATCATTTCGTTCGTGCTGGTCAGCTTGGTCCAGCGGCCAAAGGCCCCCGACTAACCGAAAGGCTTGTCGAGCGACGGCGGCGGTTCGCTGAACCATTTCGGGCCGCTGTCGGTCATATAGAAGCAATCCTCCAGCCTTATGCCGAACTCGCCGGGAATGTAGATGCCCGGTTCGTTCGAGAAGCACATGCCCGGCGCAAGCGGCGTCGTTTCGCCATGCACCAGATTGACCGGCTCGTGCCCGTCGAGCCCGATGCCGTGACCGGTGCGGTGCGAAGTGCCGGGCAGCTTGTAGCCCGGGCCCCAGCCGAGGCCTTCATAATAGGCGCGCACCGCGTCATCTACCTTGCCCGCGGGCGTGCCGATCTTCGCCGCGGCAAAGGCGACATCCTGCCCCTTGCGCATCTGGTCCCAGACCTGTCGTTGGCGCGCGCTCGCCTTGCCGTAAACGAAGCTGCGCGAAATGTCGGATTGATAGCCGTGCACCGTCGCGCCGCAGTCCATCAGCACGACCTCGCCGCTCTTCACCGCCTGCGGCTTGCCCGACCCATGCGGATAAGCGCTCGCCTCGCCGAGCAGGATCAGTTCGAACTCGCTCTTGCCGCCAAGCGCCTCGGTCGCGCCCTTCATGATCGCGCCGATGTCGGCAGGCGTCATCCCCGCCTCGATGCGCGGCGCGGTGTGGCGATAGGCGGCGAGCGTGATGTCGGCGGCGATCTGCATCAGCGCGATTTCGGCGGGCGACTTGTGCATCCGGCACCCGCGCACCACAGAAGCGCCGTTGACGACCGTCGCACCCGGCATCGCCTTTTCGAGCCCGTCGACCGCAAAATAACGCACCGTTTCCTCGACGCCGATGCGGCCCTTGATCAGCCCGCGCTTGCCGAGCCACGCCGCGACCGCGGCGAGCGGGTTTTCATCCTCGTTCCACGTCAGCACCTCGGCATCGACCGCCAGGCTTTCGCGCACCGACGGTTCCTCAAAGAAGGGCGTGACGATCGCGACCTCGCCTTCACGGGTCAGCACCGCGGCGGTCAGCCGCTCGCTCCGCGACCAGCGCACCCCGGTAAAATAGATCAGGCTCGACCCCGGCTCGATCAGCAGCGCGCCGATGTCGTTCGCGCGCATCAGCTCCTTAGCCTTGGCAATCCGCGCCACGCGTTCGGCCTTGCCGATCGGGACCGCCTTGGCGGCAAGATTGGGGAGGCCGGCGGTATCGGCCGCGAGTACCGACGCCGGAAAATTCGCCGCGATACCGGCCAGCGTCGCAGTGCCGAGAAATTGCCGTCGGTGCATTATCGTCCCCTTCGTCAATAAATGAGCAAGTCGGCGATTTCTCCCCGCCACGCCGCCTCGTCGGGCAGCGCCAGCGCGTCGAGGTCGCCCGCAACCGCACCCACATCGTCGACCCACTCGCGCAGGCCCGGCCCGCCGTTGATCACGTCGATCGCGAGCACATCGTCGGTA
>NZ_DATFFD010000007.1:0-13125 GCF_035250425.1 Sphingopyxis sp. | reverse complement strand
TCGCAAGGGCGGCGGCGAGACCTGGCGCGCGACCCGGGCTGACCTGATCTTCGGCTCCAATGCGGAACTGCGCGCGGTGGCCGAGGTCTATGCCGAGAACGGCCATGAGGAGAAGTTCGTGAAGGACTTCGTCAAGGCCTGGACCAAGGTGATGAACGCCGACCGGTTCGACCTCGCCTGATCGCCCGCCCCGGTCCTGCGTCACGCCGCGGGACCGGGGCGGCCAACGGACGACGGGTCGCGGGCCCGCCCCCGGGGACATGGGCCTGGGGGCGGGTCTTTTTTTTGAGGCTTAGAGCCACAAAAGCCCCGCATGTGCGCCTTCAAAATGTGTCCTTTGTGGCTTTAAGCGGCGCGGCATCCTCGCGCAGAGCCGAGTGAACAATGTCCATGTCCGGGCCGCCGGAAACATCGACCGCGCCGCCTTTCAGGACGCGCACGACGGTGACACCGTTGATCGCGCGGTCCATTGCGATGCTGAATTGATGTGTGCGCCCCATCGAAATCGCGCGGTCCCATGCGGCGGCGAAGCTCGCTGCGTCCGGGCGGTCGCGAAGACGGTAGGCGGACCGGCGCCCCATGCCCACAGCCTTTGCCGCCTGTCCGACCGAGCCCATCGCCTCGAGCGCGCGGATGAAATTGGCCTGTGTTTCGGGTGTCCAGCCGTCGGCGCGAAGGCGCTGCGCGGCGACGGGGGCAAAGGCGAGGCGGGTGCCGGCGAGGAGCGGGGCGGGTGCGGGGTTCTGTTCCATCCGCCAGTATGGAGCACGGCCCGATAATGTAGGAAAGCCCTTTTGCGCGCCGATCGCCGCCGGCTGACCCCACGCTGGGTTCCCGTTTTCGCGGGAATGTCGAAATTATGTGACACAGAATGTCGCTAGGGTTCTGACCCTAGGCGGTCGTTAGCCGCGCTTTCCTCGATCGAACCCCCTCTCCGCGTGGTCAGAGCCCGATATTGCGGCACAGGCCATGGAGTTTCCGCACCTTGGGGTGATCGGCGCCATATTGCCCGCGAAACTCGGCCTTTTTTGCGCAAGCGGCTTTCTGGCGCGGCGTGGCCTGCGCCGCGCTCTCCTTCTGGTGCGCCCGGCTGTGCCGCAGCGTGGATTTCAGAAGCATGTCCTGGCGCACGACATCGGCGTGCCGTTCGAGCAGGTCGGTGGGCAGATCCTGTGCGAGCGCCGGCGGCGCGGCGAGGGCAAGCGCGATAAGGGCGGTCCATGACTTGTCTGGCATATGGCCTCCATCGGTCGGGTGCAGCATAGCGGGCGAGCGGGCGAGACGATAGCGTCACTGCGCGAACGGTTCGATCCGCGCGCCGAGCTGATTTCGCCGGCGGCCGCCGCCTGCCCCGCAAACGCCCAAAATGGTCGTTCGCCCGACCACGATGTTAACACCGTAAATTTTTACTTGACCGCGCAGCCCGGTTCGGCCAATGTTTACGACGATAACATTGAGTCGGAAAGGACAGGCGGATGAAAACCTTGCTCTATGCCATTGGACCGATGCTGTTCGACTCGCTCGGCATACTCGTCTTTGCGGTGCTGCTGGTCGCCGGAGCGGGGATCGTGCCCGCGACGATCGCGGGAACCGTCGTCGCGCTCGCGGTTGTCGGTTATGAACTGGTGCGCGGCAAGAAGGTCGCGGCGCTGCAATGGATCAGCCTCGCGTCGGTGCTCCTCACCGCCGCGGCGACCTTGTTCACCGGCGACCCGCGCTTCGTGATGGCGAAGCCGACGATCGTCTATCTAATCGTCGGGTCGGTGATGCTGCGCCGCGGCTGGCTCAATCGCTATATCCTGCCCGAGCAGCTCGCGATCGTCGGCGATGTGATGGACCGGTTCGGGATGATATGGGCGGCGCTGATGTTTTTAAGCGCGGGGCTCAACCTCGTCATCGCGCTCTTCTTCACCGAATGGTGGCCGCTGTTTATCGGGATATTCCCGCTGGCGTCGAAGTTCGGGCTGTTCGCGGTCCATATCGCGGTGGTGCATTTTATCGGGCAGGCGCGGCTGCGCCGCCGCGCGGGCGGCGAGCTGCAACCGCTCGCTACCGAATAGGGCTTAGTCTGCGTCGAGCCCGTAGGCGGTGTGGAGGACGCGCACCGCGAGTTCGGTTTCATCCTCGTCGATCAGCACGCTGACCTTGATCTCGCTGGTCGAGATCGCCTGGATGTTGATGCCGCGGTCGGCCAATGCGCGGAACATCGTGCTCGCGACCCCCGCGTGGCTCTTCATGCCGACGCCGACGACGCTGATCTTCGCGACCTTGTCGTCGCTGATGATGCGGTTGAAGCCGATCTTGTCCTTCGCACCTTCGAGCAGGTCGATCGAGCGGAGGAGGTCGACGGCGGGAACGGTGAAGGTCACGTCGGTCTCGCCCTTTTCGCGGCCGACATTCTGGATGATCATGTCGACATTGATCCCGGCCGCGGCGAGCGGGCCGAAGATGTTGGCGACCGCGCCCGGCTTGTCGGGCACGCGCGTGACGATGATCTTGGCTTCATTCTTGTCGTGGGCGATGCCGGTGATCAGCTGCCGTTCCATCTGATGTTCCTCTATTTCCTCGTCGCTGACGATCATCGTGCCTTTTTTGGGAGCCTCGTCGCCCTCGACGAAGCTGGAGAGGACCTGCACCCGCACGCCCTCTTTCATCGCGAGCCCGACCGAGCGGGTCTGGAGCACTTTCGCGCCGACGCTCGCGAGCTCGAGCATTTCCTCATAGGTCACATAGTCGAGCTTGCGCGCGCGCGCGACGATACGCGGGTCGGTGGTGTAGACGCCGTCGACGTCGGTGTAGATGTCGCAGCGGTCGGCCTTGAGCGCCGCCGCCACCGCGACCGCGCTGGTATCCGAGCCGCCGCGGCCGAGCGTTGAGACGCGGCCGTCGTCCATCAGGCCCTGGAAGCCGGGGATGACCGCAACCTCGCCCTTCGCCATCGCGGCGCCGAGCGCGCCGGTGTCGATGTCGGCGATGCGCGCGCGGGCGTGCGCTTCCTCGGTGCGGATCGGGAGCTGCCAGCCGAGCCAGCTGCGCGCGGGGGTGCCCATCGCCTGCAACGTCAGTGCGAGCAGCCCCGAGGTGATCTGTTCGCCCGCAGCGACGACGACGTCATATTCGGCGGGGTCGTAGCGCGGGTTCGCCTCGCGGCAAAAATTGACGAGCCGGTCGGTCTCACCCGCCATCGCCGAGACGACGACCGCGACCTCGTTACCGTTGGCGACTTCGCGCGCGACGAGTTTCGCCACGGTGCGAATCCGCTCGGTGCCCGCCATCGACGTGCCCCCGAATTTCATCACGATCCGCGCCATCTCGCCCCGCTTTCCTGAACTGGTTTCGGCCGCAACTTTTTCAAGCATTTCCGCGGCGCTCGCGTCGTTAGGCAAGGGGAAGGGCGATGGCAAGACCGGCAACGCACGCATGGGATAGAATTTCTTGCATGGCGCGAGGC
Organism: Sphingopyxis sp.; assembly: GCF_035250425.1. GTDB lineage: Bacteria > Pseudomonadota > Alphaproteobacteria > Sphingomonadales > Sphingomonadaceae > Sphingopyxis. The sequence goes on along the minus strand of NZ_DATFFD010000007.1, from coordinate 9,674 downwards.
GTGGTGCCACATCGCAGGACATGAGCGCCGCCACGATCAACCCGCACGAAGCCGCCCATTTCGGGGCGCTCGCCGCCGACTGGTGGGATCCGCACGGCTCGTCGGCGATGCTGCACAAGCTCAATCCGGTGCGCCTGTCCTATATCCGCGACCAGATCGACGCGCATTGGCATGTCGATGCGCGCGAACGCTATGCGCTGGCGGGACGGAGCGCGATCGATGTCGGTTGCGGTGCGGGGCTGCTTGCCGAACCGCTCGCGCGGATGGGCGCGACGGTGACGGGTGTTGATGCGGCGCCGGAAAATATTGCCGCGGCGCGCGATCATGCGGCGGGGCAAGGGCTTTCGATCGATTACCGCGCGGGTGAGTTGGCGAACCTGGAAGATCTTTCCCCGTTCGTGTCGAGCGAAGTCGAGACACCGGGAAGGCCTGCGCTGCCGATGGGCATCTCGACTTCGCTCGATGCGAACGGAAAAAGAAAGAAGCGGCAGTTCGACCTCGTCACCTCGATGGAGGTGGTCGAGCATGTCACCGACCCTGCGGCGTTCATCGGCGAACTCGCGGCGCGCCTCGCGCCCGGCGGGCTGATGATCCTGTCGACGCCCAACCGGACGATGCTGTCGAAGCTGCTGCTCGTCGAGGCGGCCGAGCGTGTCGGCGCGGTGCCGCGCGGGACGCATGACTGGGACCAGTTTCTCAAGCCCGAGGAGCTGGCGAAATTGCTCGAAGGCGCGGGGCTCGAGGTCATCGACCGCACCGGCCTGTCGCCGTCGCCCGCCAAGGGCTTCAAGCTCGGCGGCAGCGAGGCGCTCAACTATCTGGTCGCGGCGCGGTGGCCAGCATAGGCCGCGACCCGCGGGTCGACGCCTATATCGCGAAGGCGCAGCCCTTTGCGCAGCCGATCCTGACCCATTTGCGCGACCTCGTGCACAAACATGCGCCGGGCACCGAAGAGACGCTGAAATGGGGCGTGCCGGCCTTCGTGCTGAAGGGGCAGAATCTGGCGGGCATGGCGGCGTTCAAGGAGCATGCGACCTTCGGTTTCTGGCGCGACGAGGAAGTCACCGGATCGCCGCGCGATACCGGGGCAATGGGCAGCATGGGGCGGCTGACTTCGCTCGCCGATCTGCCGCCGGACGAGCGGATGGCGGCATGGATCGGGAAAGCCGCGGCGCTCTGTGCCGAAGGCAAGCCCAAGCGGCCGCCGCCGAAGACCAAGGCGGCGCTCGACCTGCCGGGCGATCTCGGTTCGGCCCTGAAGGCCAGTCCTGCGGCGCAGCGCCATTGGGATGCCTTCTCGCCCGGCAAGCGACGCGACTATATCGAATGGGTGATCGAGGCGAAGCGCGAAGCAACGCGCGTCAAGCGCATCGCAACGGTCGTCGCGCAGGTCGCCGAGGGCAAGGAGCGGAACTGGAAATACAAGGGCTGTTGACCAGAGCGTCGCCCCTGCGAAGGAGTTAAGGGTCGGATTGTCCCCCGGACAATCCTTGGACATGCGGGGCATGTCCAACCTTTAACTGGCCGCTGTCGGTTTACGCGGAGATGCTGGACAAAGCCGCCAACGACCCCCGCCTTTGCGGGGGTTGACGCTTCGGAACGCTTCGCATTCCGTGGCGCGTCAAAAATCCACATCCTCATAATATTTCGGCGGGCTGACGATCTCCATCCGCTCGGCCAGCAGCGGCCGAAAGCTCGGGCGCGATTTCAGCCCCGAATACCAGCCCTTGGTCTGCTCATGCCCCGTCCAGTCGATGCCGCCGAGATAGTCGGCGACCGAGATATGCGCGGCGGCGGTCAGATCGGCGAGGCTCATCGTCGCGCCGGCGAGCCAGGTGCGGTGGTCGATGAGGTAATCGACATAGTCGAGATGGTTGTTCGCCGCCTTCATCGCCTCGCGCAGCGCGCCGCCGTCGGGCGGCTGGCGGTGGACGATGCGCTTCTGCATGCGCTCGAACAGCAGGGGGCCGGTGACTTCATAATAGAAATCATGGTCGAACCATGACGTCAGCCGGCGGATCTCGGCGCGGTTCGCCGCGGTGCCGTTGATCATCGCCTTGCCTTCGACGGTTTCCTCGAAATATTCGGCGATCGCGTTGCTGTCCATCAGCACCTGGCCGCGTCCCTGATCGACCATCACCGGCGTGCGTCCCGCCGGGTTCAGGTCGATGAACTCGTCGCGGCGCTCCCACGGCGATTCGCGCACCAATTCATAACCGACGCCCTTTTCGCCCAGCAAAAGGCGGACCTTGCGCGAAAAGGGACAGAGCGGGAATTGATAGAGTTGCCACATGGGCCTGGCATAGCGGCAGCGGGGTGCCGCGCGCAACGGCTATGGCGACGGCAATAAATAGGGACAGTCCCTATTTATTGCGTCAGCGCCGCGACGCCTCGCGCTCGCGTTCCCATTGCGCAGCAAAGTCGCGCGCCATGTCCTTGAGCACGGGCGCATAGGCCGCAAGCGCCGAGGCGGCGTGCCCCGCCATGCGCGTGCTCGCACGGACGTCGGCGCCCATCCGTTCGGCATAATCGGGATCGCGGCCGGTCACTTCGCCCAGCGTGGCGTCGGGCGGGATATAGGCGGCGTCGGATTCGGGATCGATCTGCGCGACGGCCTTCGCGAGCGGGCCGACCTGCATCTGCATCAGCGCGCCGACCATCGCCGTGATGGTGTCGGCCATCCGGTCCTGCGTCACGGGGTCGTTGAGCGTCGCGACCGTGCCCTGCATTTCATTGGCGGCAGCCGGCAGCGGCGCGGCGAGCGCGAGCAGGGGGAGGGCGATCAACGTGAAACGGGTCATGGCTCCATCCTTTCAAAGGACGCAAGGGTTCAGCAAAGCGGCGTTTATAGGGATGCGACGCTTTCGCTGGGCTGAACGGGTGCGGGGATGCGATGGATCGCTTTAGCGGCGCGACGAATGATCCTCCCTGTCGCGCAGCGATGGGGAGGTGGCAGCGCGAAGCGCTGACGGAGGGGCTTTCGGCGCGAGGTTGCGGCCCCTCCACCACTCGCTTCGCGAGCGGTCCCCCTCCCCATGGCTGCGCCACAGGGAGGATTGGCATTACTCCGCCGCGACCACCTCGGCTTCGGCATCGCTCAGCGGATGCGCGAGGCGGATCAGCATTTCCTTCGGGCAGACCTGCCAGAACTGGTCCCGCCAGCGATCCCAGTCGGCGAGGACTTCGCTCGACCATTTGCTGCCCGTTGCCTTGGCATGATCCTCGACAAGTTCCTTCACCACGCCTTCCCAATGGGCGCTGTCGATCCGCTGCCACACGATCGATTCGCTATTGGCGCGGCGTTCGAACTGGCCGTCGGTGTCGAGGATGAACGCCATGCCGCCGGTCATGCCCGCGCCGAAGTTCGATCCGACGGGGCCAAGGATCACCGCGGTGCCGCCGGTCATATATTCACAGCCGTTGGCGCCGCAGCCCTCGACGACGACCTTCGCGCCCGAGTTGCGCACCGCGAAACGCTCGCCCGCCTGACCCGCCGCGAGCAATGTGCCCGCGGTTGCGCCATAGAGGACGGTGTTGCCGACGATGCTGTTGTGCTGGCTGACGAGCGGGCTGGAGACGGTCGGGCGCACGATGATGCGGCCGCCCGACAAACCCTTGCCGACATAGTCGTTCGCGTCGCCGAACACTTCCAGCGTGATTCCGCTGCACAGGAACGCGCCAAGCGACTGGCCCGCGGTGCCGCGTAGGCGCACCTGGACATGGTCGTCGGCGAGCCCCTTCATCCCGAAGCGCGCGGTGACCTCGGCTGACAGGCGCGTGCCGACGGCGCGGTGCGTATTGCGGACATTGTAGGTCAGCTGCATACGCTCGCCACGCTCGAACAGCGGTTTCGCGTCATTGAGGATCTGCGCGTCGAGGCTGTCGGGCACCGGATTGCGGAAGCTCGGCCCCTGCGAGCGGCGCTGGTCGTCGGGCGCGTCGACCTTGGCGAGGATCGGATTGAGGTCGAGGTCGTCGAGATGCTCGGCGCCGCGGCTGACCTGGCGCAGCAATTCGGTGCGGCCGATCACCTCGTCGAGGCTCGTGACGCCCAGCTTGGCAAGGATTTCGCGCACTTCCTCGGCGATGAAGGTCATCAGGTTGATGACCTTCTCCGGCGAGCCCGTGAACTTCTGGCGCAGTTTTTCGTCCTGCGTGCAGACGCCGACGGGGCAGGTGTTGCTGTGGCACTGGCGCACCATGATGCAGCCCATCGCGACGAGGCTCAGCGTCCCGATGCCATATTCCTCGGCTCCCAAGATGGCGGCGATCACGATGTCGCGCCCGGTCTTGAGCCCGCCGTCGGTGCGGAGGCGGATACGGTGGCGGAGGCCGTTGAGGGTGAGGACCTGATTGACTTCGCTGAGGCCCATTTCCCACGGCGTGCCGGCATATTTGACGCTCGTCTGCGGCGAAGCGCCGGTGCCGCCGGTGTTGCCGGCGACGAGGATGACGTCGGCGTGGGCCTTGGCTACGCCCGCCGCGACGGTGCCGATGCCCGCGCTCGATACCAGCTTCACGCAGACGCGGGCCTTCGGGTTGATCTGCTTGAGGTCGTAGATGAGCTGCGCCAGATCCTCGATCGAATAGATGTCGTGGTGCGGGGGCGGGCTGATCAGCGTCACCCCCGGCGTCGCATGGCGCAGGCGGGCGATGAATTCGGTGACCTTGAAGCCCGGAAGCTGGCCGCCTTCGCCGGGCTTGGCGCCCTGCGCGACCTTGATCTCGATCTCGTCGCACGCGCCGAGATATTCGGCGGTGACGCCGAAACGGCCGCTCGCGATCTGCTTGATGTTGCTGTTGGCGTTGTCGCCGTTCGCATAGGGGCGGTAGCGTTCGCTCGCTTCGCCGCCTTCGCCCGACACCGCCTTGGCGCCGATGCGGTTCATTGCGATCGCCAGCGTTTCATGCGCTTCGGGCGACAGCGCGCCGAGCGACATGCCCGGGGTGACGAAGCGCTTGCGGATCTCGGTGATCGCCTCGACGCTGTCGAGCGCGACGCCCTGAGCGGGATAGTTGAACTCCATCAGGTCGCGAAGGTAGATCGGCGGCAGGTCGGCGACCCCGCGCGCGAATTGCAGATAGGTCGAGTAGCTGTCGGTCGCGACCGCGGTTTGCAACAGGTGCATCAGCTGCGCCGAATAGGCATGCGCCTCGCCGCCCGCGCGCTGGCGGTAGAAGCCGCCGATGGGGAGGGTGGTGACGCGGCCGTCGAATGCGGCGCTGTGCTTGTCGGTCGCGTTGATGAACAGCGACTGATAGCCCTCGCCCGAAATCTTCGCCGGCATGCCGGGGAAGAGATCGTTGACGAGCGCGCGGCTCAGACCCACCGCCTCGAAATTATAGCCGCCGCGATAGGAGGAGATCACCGCGATCCCCATCTTGGCGAGGATTTTGAGCAGACCGTCGTCGATCGCCTTGCGGAAGCGCAGGCGGCAGTCGTCGAGGCTCAGTTCGCCGAACAGGCCGCGCGCCTGCCGGTCGGCGATTGCCGCCTCGGCCAGATAGGCGTGGACCGTCGTCGCGCCGACCCCGACGAGCACGGCGAAGGCGTGGGTGTCGAGCACCTCCGCCGAACGCACGTTGATCGAGGCGTAGCTGCGCAGCCCCTTGCGCACGAGGTGCGTGTGGACCGCGGCGGCGGCGAGAACCATCGCCATGCCGACGCGGCCTTCGCCGATATTCTGGTCGGAGAGGAACAGCTCGCTTCGGCCGGCGCGCACCGCTTCTTCGGCCTCGCGGCGGACACGCGCGATCGCGTCGCGCAGCGTCGAGGCATCGCCGCCGACGGGGAAGGTGCAGTCGATGTCGGCGACTGCATCGCCGAAATAGGCGCGCAGGCGATCCCAATCGTCGCCGACGAGCACGGGGCTGTCGATGACGAGGACGTGGTCGCTCTGCCCCTTTTCGTCGAGGATGTTCGCGAGGTTGGCGAAGCGCGTCTTGAGGCTCATCACATGCCGTTCGCGCAGGGAGTCGATCGGCGGGTTGGTGACCTGGCTGAAATTCTGGCGGAAGAATTGCGCGACGTGGCGCGGCTTGTCGGAGATGACCGCCAGCGGCGTGTCGTCGCCCATCGATCCGATCGCTTCCTTCGCATCCTCGACCATCGGCGACAGGATGAGCTCCATATCCTCCATGGTGAGGCCCGCGGCGACCTGGCGGCGGAGCAGTTCCTGACGATCCCATTGCGGCAGCGTCGACTTGCCGCCCTTGGGCAGGTCGGCCATCGTGCGGAAGCCCTTGACGCGCGAAGGATAATCCTGCGCGTCGGCGATCTTGTCCTTGATCGCGAGGTCTTCGTAGAGCGTGCCTTCGTCGAGATCGACCGCGATCATCTGGCCGGGACCGAGGCGGCCCTTCTTGCGGATGCTCGCTTCGGGGAGCAGCACCATCCCGCTTTCGGACCCGACGACGAGCAGATTGTCGGCGGTCAGCGTGTAGCGCAGCGGACGGAGCGCGTTGCGGTCCATGCCCGCGACCGCCCAGCGGCCGTCGGTCATCGCGAGCGCGGCGGGGCCGTCCCACGGCTCCATTACGCTGGCGAGATAGCTGTACATCGCGCGGTGGTTGTCGGGGACGTCGCATTCGCTCGTCCACGCCTCGGGGACGAGGATCAGCTTCGCGGTCGGCGCGTCGCGGCCGGCGCGGCACAGCGCCTCGAACACCGCGTCGAGCGCGGCGGTGTCCGATGCGCCCGCGGGGATCACCGGCTTGATGTCTTCCGAATGCTCGCCGAACGCGAGGCTCGCCATCTTGATCTCGTGGCTCTTCATCCAGTTCTTGTTGCCGCGGATCGTGTTGATCTCGCCATTGTGGGCGAGGCAGCGGAACGGCTGCGCGAGCCACCATTGCGGGAAGGTGTTCGTCGAATAGCGCTGGTGAAAGATCGCGACGCGGCTTTCGAACAGCTTGTTCATCAGGTCGGGATAGAAATCGCCAAGGCTCTCGGCGAGGAACAGGCCCTTGTAGATGATCGAGCGCGCCGACAGGCTGCAGATATAGAAGTCGGCGATCTGCGCCGCGATCACCTTTTTCTCGATGCGGCGGCGGACGAGATAGAGCTGCTTTTCGAACTCGGCGATCGTCTGTTCGTCGGGCAGGGGACCCGCGATCATGATCTGCTCGATTTCGGGGCGCGTGCGCTGCGCCTTGTCGCCGATCACCGACACGTCGACCGGCACCTGGCGCCAGCCATAGATGGTGAAGCCCGCGTCGATGATTTCGGCTTCGACGATCGTGCGGCATTCCTCCTGCGCGCCCAGATCGGTGCGCGGCAGGAAGATCATGCCGACGGCGAGGCGGTTCGGGCGCACCTTGTGGCCCGATGCGGCGATCGCATCGTCGAAGAAGCGGACCGGCAGGTCGACATGGATGCCCGCCCCATCCCCGGTCTTGCCGTCGGCATCGACTGCGCCGCGGTGCCACACGGCACGCAAGGCTTCGATCGCCGCCTCGACAACGCGGCGCGACGCCTTGCCGTCGGTCGCCGCGACCATGCCGACGCCGCAGGCATCGGATTCCATGTCGGGGCGATACATGCCTTCGGCTTCGAGCCGCGCGTGTTCGGGGGTGGGGTAGTGGGTCATGTCGATGTTCCTGACAGGTCCTATTTTATCGTCATCCCGGCGAAGGCCGGGATCTCTGCGGTGCGTTCTCACTTTACCGGCGAGATCCCGGCCTTCGCCGGGATGACGACAGTGTTTTAGTCGGCGGGTATTATTTCATTCGTTCCACGCGGGCGTTGGCCTGTTGCCTCAAGGCATCCATTTTCTCGCCCAGCTCGAAATAGGCATTTTCCATCTCTTGATATTGCTTGCGTTCGGCGTCGGACCAATCGCTGCGGTCATCGGCCGCGGCGTCTGCGGCAGCTTCGGCTGCGCCCGCCGCAGCGGCGTCCATTTCCGTTGCCATCGCTTCGTCCGCCGCTGCCGTCGCCGCATCGGCCGCGGCGTCGACCGCATAATCGTCGGCAGCCTCGACCGCGACCGTGTCGGTCGTTTCGACGCTGTCGGTCTTCCACATGTCGCGCTGTTCCTTCAGCAGCTTCACATCGACCTTCATCAGCTTCGCCAGCTTGCCGAGTTCCTTGTCGTCGAAGTCGGCGAGCTGCTTTTCCTTCGGCAGCTCCTTGAAATCCTTTTCGAGCTCGGGCGCACGGTCGATGAATTTGGTGACCAGCGGCGGCACCGCCTTGAGCACCGCGAGCATCACTTCGGGATCGGCCTGCAATGCCATCCATTCGCTCGCATAGATATTGCCGGTCGGGGTCGCGAGAAAACCGTTGATGTCGGTGAGCTGTGCGCCGGTGAACTTGCGGGCATAGGCTTTGGCGAGGCCGCTCCGCATCGGCGGTTCCATGTCGCCCAGCACTTCGCTGATCAACGGCTTGATCACCTTGGTGATCTGGTCTTCGCGTTCCTTGCGGTGCGGGTCGAACATATCGGCGACCTTGCCCTTCGTCGCTTCATCGAGCTTGGCGATCTGTTCGCTTTCGACGCCGGTCTGGATCGAGAGCATCAGGTCGGACTGGCCGCCGAACTCGCCCATGATCGTCTTGAACATCTTGCCATAAAGATTATCGACCATCTTCTCGATGCTGCCGTTCGGGATCAGCGCGGCGGTCGTCCGCTCTGCGAGCGTCAGGCGTGCGGGGTCGATCGGCGGCAGGTTGCTCGTGTCGAACATTTTTTCGACGAGCGCGATCGCCTCGTCCATTTCCTTCTGCATCTTGGCCTTTGCCGCTTCGGCAGAGGCTTCGCTGTCGACTTCGACCACGCTGTCGTCGTGCGGATGCACGACCTCCGCGGTCGGCGCCTCCTCCGGCGCGGCATGGGTCGGCGCGCCGAGCGGCAGCATCGCCACGGCGCCGGCAAGCAGGATCGATTTCATTTTCGTCATCGTTCGGGCCCTTTTCAGAAATATTGTGGTCACGCTTTTTTCTCCTCGTCGGCGCGACCCAGTACTTCTTGCAGTTCCTCCTGCAGTTTTTTCAGCTCTTCGGGCAACTTCTCCATGCTCTTCGTCATCGCATCGCGCTGCCATGTGGAAATGTCGGGATCCGACATAATTCCCATTGATTCGGTCACGTAAAGCCCGCCGGTCGGGGTGCTGAAGAAAGCGTACATTTCATTCATCTGCGCGACGGTGAAACGCCGTGCATAGGCCCGCGACATGGCCTCGATCATCTTCGGCATTTCGGCTTTGAGCTGATCGATCGCTGACCGCGTCTGGCGCTCGATAAAGCGGTCGAAGACCTTCACGACTTCCGGGTTTTCGAGTCTTCCTTCGGCCTCGATGCGCTGTTTGATGCCGGGCGTAAAATTGGCCATCATCGCGGTTATCATCTGCTCGACCATTGCATCGCGCTGTTCGGCGGGCATCAAGGTCGCCATCAATCGTTGCGCGCTCGCCAGCCGATCGGCGGTCACCTCTACGGCAGGCTCGGACGGTTCGGCATGCGCCGAAATTGGCGTTGCGACGAGCGCGACGCCAAACAGCGCGGATTTCCATCTTGGCATAGGCATGATCCTTTCCCTGTTGGTCATGCTGCCTTCTTTTCGCTTTTCGCCTTGGCTTTCAACCACTTTGCCATCTGCTCGCTGACATCGCGGCCGTCGCGGATGCCCCAGACCACCAGACTGGCGCCGCGGACGATGTCGCCCGCTGCAAAA
>NZ_DATFFD010000006.1:0-6548 GCF_035250425.1 Sphingopyxis sp. | reverse complement strand
GTGCTGCCCAAATTGGGCGGCGCGCCGGCGGTGTGGAACAGCGCGATGCTCGTCTATCAGGCGCTGCTGCTCGGCGGTTACGCCTATGCGCACTGGCTCGGGCGGTTCACCGTGCGGCGTCAGGCGGTCATCCACCTCGCGCTGTTCCTCGTCGCGGCGCTGTGGCTCCCGATCGGCATCGCGCAGATCGCGGCGCCCGGACCGGGGCAGGAGGCGCTGTGGGTGCCCTTGCTGCTGCTCGCCTCGATCGGCCCCGTTTTCTTCGCCGTTTCGGCGCAGGCGCCGCTGATGCAGCGCTGGTTCGCCGCCGACGCGCGCGCGGGCGATCCCTATTATCTCTATGCCGCCTCGAACCTCGGCAGCTTCGCGGGCCTGATCAGCTATCCGGCGCTAGTCGAACCCACCCTGCCGCTCGCTGCACAAAGCTGGGGCTGGACCGCGGGCTATGCGCTGCTCGTCCTGCTCGTCGCCGGGGCCGCGGCGGCGCGCTGGCACGGCGGCGCCGAAGCCCATGCCGCCATCACCGGTGAGCCGCGGCCGAGCTTGCGCCGCCAGCTCCGCTGGCTGCTGATCGCGGCCGTGCCGTCGGGGCTGATGCTGTCGACGACGACGCATCTCACCACCGACATCGTCGCGATGCCTTTGCTCTGGGTGCTGCCGCTCGGGCTTTACCTGCTCAGTTTCGTCATCGCCTTTTCGACGATGGAGCGGCCGACGCAGATCATTACCGTCATCGCGCCGGCGGTGCTGCTCGCAGTCGGCGGTCTCGGACTGCTGAGCTCGGGCGGCGGATCGATGATGGTCGCGCTCGCCAGCCTCGCGATGCTGTTCGTCGTCGCGACCGCGCTCCACGGCTATCTCTACCATCTCCGTCCGGCTGCGCAGCATCTGACGCTCTTTTACCTCATCATGTCGGCGGGCGGGGTGCTCGGCGGGCTGTTCGCGGCGCTGTTCGCGCCGCTGATCTTCGACTGGGTGTACGAACATCCGCTGCTGATCCTCGCCGCCGCGATGCTGTTGCCGCTCCCCGCGCTGTTGCCGTGGGACAAATGGCTGGGACTCGAAGCGAAGACCGCGCGTATCGTGGCCGCGATATTCGTCGCGCTCGCCGCTTTTGGCGCCTGGCATATGGTCGGCGACTGGACCGGCCGGCTCGACAGCGCGACGACGTCGTGGGGCATCGCGATCTTCGTCATCGGCATGCTCGTGATCGGCTGGCGCTGGGCCTATGTGCCCGTGCTCGCCTTGCTCATGCTCGGCGTCGGCGGCTGGGACACGATCCAGGAAAGCTTCACCGGTGCGCGCGTGCGCAGCTATTTCGGCGTCTACACCGTCACTGACTATCCGGCATCGAACCAGCGCCGCCTTGCGCACGGCACGACGCTCCACGGCCTTCAGCGCACCGACGCCGCGCACCGGCGCGATCCGACGACCTATTATGGCCACCAGTCGGGGGTCGGGCTGACGCTGGGCAAGGCCACGGCGCTTGCCGGACCCAACGCGTCGATCGGCATCGTCGGGTTGGGGGCGGGCACGCTCGCCTGTTACCGCAAGCCCGGCCAGCACTGGACGATCTTCGAGATCGATCCGGTGATGGTCGACATCGCGCGCGATCCGTCGAAATTCACCTTCCTGTCGGACTGCGCCGGCGACACGCCGATCGTCATAGGCGATGCGCGGCTCCAGCTTGCCAACCAGCCCGCAGGGCGCTTCGACGTCATCGTGATCGATGCTTTCTCGTCCGACGCGATCCCGCTCCACCTGCTGACCGAAGAGGCGATCGGCATTTACGCGCGTGCGCTGAAGCCCGACGGGATCCTGCTCATCCACATCTCGAACCGCTTCTTCGATCTGGAGCCGGTGCTGGCGGCGGAGGCGAAGGCGCGCGGCTGGACGAGCGCGATCCGCATGGACCCCGGCCCGGTCAATGACGAATATGGCGACCTGACGGGATCGAACTGGGTCGCGCTGACCGCGACGCCGGAGCGGATGCAGGAGTTGACCGGCGGGATCCGCCCGCGCAAGGATTCCCATGCGGACCGCGCGTGGGTGCCGCTCGACGCGCGTCCCAATTTCGAGCGCTGGACCGACGATTATGCCTCGACGCTGCCGGTCCTGATCTGGAAGAATATCATCGGAGGCCGCGACGAATGACCCACAGCGACGTCAGCATCATCAGCGTCAATGGCAAGACGCCGCAGATCGACCCCAGCGCCTTCATCGCGCCGGGATGCCGGATCATCGGCGACGTGACGATCGGCCCCGATGTCAGCATCTGGTATAATTGCGTGCTGCGCGCCGACGTCAGCCATATCGTCGTCGGCGCGCGCTCGAACATCCAGGACGGCAGCGTCGTTCACTGCGACGGCCCGATGCCGCATAAGCCTGAAGGTTTCCCGACGATCATCGGCGAGGATGTGCTGATCGGCCATATGGCGATGGTGCACGGCTGCACGCTGGCAGATCGCGCGTTCGTGGGCCTGAAGGCGACGGTGATGAACGGGTGCCGCATCGGCAGCGACGCGATGCTTGCGGCGGGCGCGCTGCTCACCGAGAACAAGGAAATCCCCGAGCGCGAATTGTGGGCCGGATCGCCCGCGCGGCGGGTGCGCGAGATCGACGATGCGCAGGCGGCGGGCATGCAGCTGGGCGTCGCGCATTATGTGATGAACGGCCGCATGCACAAGGCGGCGATCGAACAAGGCTAAATCAAAACCCGTTCGCATCGAGCGAAGTCGAGATGCCCCTCGGCTTGGCGTTATGGCGATGGGTGTCTCGACTTCGCTCGACACGAACGGGACGCTCAAAAGGGCGCTCCGGTTTCCCAAAGCGCCCTTTCGTTGAGCGTCGTCAGCCGGCTTAGCTGAAGTTCACCATCGCATAGAGCATCGGGATCGACAGCAAGGTGTTGGTCCGCGAAAAGATCATCGCGGTCTTGGCGGCCTTCGCCTTGGTCGCATCGTCGGACTCGACGATGCCCAGCGCCTTTTTCTGGTTCGGCCAGATCACGAACCAGACGTTGAACGCCATGATCAGCCCCAGCCACATGCCGACGCCGATCAGCTTGTACGGATCCTGCAGGCCCAGTGCGGGCGCCAGATATTTGGCGTGGCCGGCAATCGCGAGGCCCAGCACCACGGTCGCAGCCGCCGCCCAGCGGAACCAGAACAGCGCGGCGGGCGCGATATGCTTGCCGACGGCGGGTTTCAGTTCGGCCGGAATTTTCGGCATCGTCGGAATCTGGACGAAGTTGAAATAATAGAGCAGGCCGATCCACAGCACGCCGAAGAAGGTATGCAGCCAGCGCATGATCGCGTTGCCCGCCGCGACCCCGTCCTCGAAATTCTGGCCGTTCAGGCACAGCATCAATATGATCGCGAGCACGAGGCCCGTGCCCAGCACGGCGTGCAGGTTTCCGAAAAATTTGTCCATGGCAGTTCCCCCTGTTTATCCGGCGCCGTGCGACCCGGTGCCTGCGCGCTGCTATGCCAGCGACGGGGGGATCGCTCAAGCTTGCTTCTGACTTGCTTCTTCGGGAACGGCGAGGCCGTTCTTCAGCATCACCGGCACCTGGCTGAAAGTGAAGAGGAAGGAGAGAGCGGTGACGCCCCAGACCTTGATCGTCAGCCACAGGTCGAAACTCATCTGCTTCGCCTGGATCATCTCGTACATTACATGGTTGGCGACGCCGAGCGCGGCGAAGAAAAGCCCCCAGTTGCGCGATAACAGCAGCCAGCCGCGGTCGGTGAGCCCTTCGAGCGCCGATTGCAGCAGATATTTCAGCATCGGCTTGCCAAACCACCAGCCGCCGAGCAGCAGCACGGCAAAGGTGGCATAGATGATCGTCGGTTTCATCACGATGAAACGCTCGTCGTGGAACCAGATCGTCAGCGCGCCAAAGCCGAGGACGAGGATGCTCGACATCCACAGCATCGGCGAAATCTTGCCGAGCTTCCACTTCGACACGACCATCGCGATGACGATCGCGACCATGAACGCGACGGTGCCCTTGATCGCCGCGGTCGTCGCGGCGAACGCGCCTTCGCCGCCCGACGAGAATTTATAGGCGAGGAAGAAGACGAGCAAAGGCCCGAAATCGATAACGAAATTGAGCCAGCCATGCTTCGCCGGCGGCGGCGCAGGGACCGCTTCCGGGCCAGTGGGGAGCTGGTCGCTCATCTTATGTTTCCTGCAATAATGCCCGCGATCTCGTCGGCATCGAACGGACGAAGGTCGTCGATGGTTTCACCGATGCCGATCGCGTGAATGGGAAGCCCGTGGCGCTCGGCCGCGGACACAAGCACGCCGCCGCGCGCGGTGCCGTCGAGCTTGGTCATAACAAGGCCGGTGACGCCCGCGACCTCGCGGAACACGTCGATCTGCGACAGCGCATTCTGTCCGGTCGTCGCGTCGAGCACGAGCACGACATCGTGCGGCGCCGCGGGATTGAGGCGGCCGAGCACGCGCTTGATCTTGGCAAGCTCGTCCATCAGCTCGCGCTTGTTCTGGAGCCGCCCGGCGGTGTCGACGATCAGCACGTCGATCCCCGTCGCGGTCGCCTGTTTCACCGCATCGAACACGATCCCCGCGCTGTCACCGCCCTCGGGCCCCGCCATGATCGGCACGCCCAGCCGCTCGGCCCAGACCTTCAATTGCCCGATCGCGGCGGCGCGGAACGTGTCGCCCGCGACGAGCATCACGCCATAATCCTGTTCCTGGAACAGGTGCGCGAGCTTGGCGATGGTGGTGGTCTTGCCCGACCCGTTGACCCCGATCACGAGGATGACCTGCGGGCGCGGGAAGGCGTCGATGTCGAGCGGTTCGGCGACCGGGCGCAGCACCGCGGCGATTTCCTCGGCGACGACCTTGCGCAGTTCCTCGGTGCCGTTCGCGGCGATGTCGCGGCGTTCGGCGAGGCGGCCGCGGATGCGCTCGGCCATCGCGGGGCCGAGGTCGGCGGTGATCAGCGCTTCCTCGATGCGGTCGAGATCATCCTCGTCGAGCCGCGCCTTGCCGGTCAGCCCCGCGAGATTTTCGCCGAGCCGCTCCGACGTGCGGCGAAATCCGCCGAGCAGCCGTTCGCTCCAGCTTTGGCCGGTCATGCCGCGATATCCTTTGCTTCGATTTGGGTGGCGATCATGCGGTCGCCGTCGCGCGCGCCGAGGCGGACGTCGATGATCGTGCCGGGCGCCGCGGGTGCGGTCAGCGCCACGGCGGCGAAATTTTCGGCATGGCCGCTGACGCCGTCGCGCTCGACGAGCATCGATGCGGTTCGGCCGATCTGCATATCGAGCCAGTCCTGCCGCCGCCGCGCATTGGCGTCGCGCAGGATCGCGGCGCGCTCGCGTGCGATCGTGCGCCCGACCTGCGGCATCCGCGCGGCGGGCGTCCCGGCGCGCGGGCTGTACGGAAAGATATGGCCGAAAACGATGTCGCAATCGTCGATCAGCGCCAGCGAGTTCGCGAACATCGCGTCATCCTCGGTCGGAAAACCCGCGATCAGATCGGCGCCGATCGCAATCTCGGGACGCGCGGTTTTCAATCGCTCGATCAGCCGAACCGCGTCGGCGCGGCGATGGCGGCGCTTCATCCGCGTCAGCACCATATCGTCGCCCGCCTGCAGCGACAGGTGAACATGCGGCATCACGCGCTTTTCCTGCGTCAGCAAGGCGAACAGCGCATCGTCGATCCGGTCCGGGTCGAGCGACGAGAGGCGGAGGCGTTCGACCGGCAGCGCCAGCAACGCCTCGACCAGCGCGGCCAAGGTCGCGCCGCTGTCGTCGCCATAGCTGGCAAGGTCGACCCCGGTCAGGACGATCTCGCGCTGGCCGCGGTCGAGCGCGATCTGCGCCTCCGCCAACACCGCTTCGATCGTTGCCGACCGCGCCGTCCCTCGCGCGAGCACCGTCGCGCAGAAGGTGCAGCTATGCGAACAGCCCGTCTGGACGCCGAGGAAGGCGCGGGCGTGATCGGCGCCGGAGAGGGCAGGGGAGTAGGAAGGACGGCCCTTCGACAAGCTCAGGGCGAACGGCTGAGGGGTTGAACCATTCTCCAAATCCGTTCGTGCTGAGCGTGTCGAAGCACCGTTCTGCTTTTCGATACGATAGCTCTCGATTAGCCCCTTCGCATCGTTGCTCACCACCCGTGCACCCATTGCGGTAAAGCTCTCGGCTTCCAATTCCGCCGCGCACCCGGTCACCACGACCTCGGCGCCCGGCCGCTCGCGTAAGCTCCGCCGCACCGCCTGCCGCGCCTGCCGCACCGCTTCGTCGGTCACCGCGCAGCTGTTGAAGATGATCGTATCGCGCACGCCCGCGGCGCGCGCGGCCGCACGAACCCCTTCGCCCTCGGCGATGTTCAGCCGGCAACCGAAATTGACGACCTCGACCGGGCCGGCGAGGGAAGCACTCATCCGAACTGCGCCCAGTCGGTCTCGCCCTCATAGACGCGCGTCGCGGCGCCGCTCATCACGATCGGCTCGCCGGGCGCCCAGCGGATGACGAGGTCGCCGCCGGGCAGCGACACCGTCACCGGCGACTGGACCAGCC
>NZ_DATFFD010000005.1:0-8375 GCF_035250425.1 Sphingopyxis sp. | reverse complement strand
GATGTCGCTGCCGCCATTGCCATAGAGCGTGTCGTTGCCGCCCTCGCCGTTGATCACGTCGTTGCCGCGCCCGCCGGTCGCGGTGTCGTCGCCCTCGCCGGCGGTGATCCGGTCGTTGCCGTCGAAGCCGTCGATCGTGTCGGGGTCGGGCGTGCCGGGAAGGATATCGTCGCCAGGTCCGCCGGGAATCACCGCCATGATCGTCTCCTCACCGCTATCGCGCCAGTCGGCCGGCCGCACGCGCCAAGCCGCCTCTTATGGATAACAAGAGGTTATCTGATGATCTGTCACCTTTGCAACCCGAATCAGGAAGCGATCTCCGCCAGCGCCTGATGGATGTCGCTGACCACCACCGACCCCTCACCGACCGACGACGCGACGCGCTTCACCGATCCCTTGCGCACATCGCCGACGGCATAGATGCGCGGCCAGCTCGTCTCGAAGCGGCTCGGCATGCGGTCGAGCGACCAGCCCGCCTTGACCAGTTCGAGCGGCGCGATATCGGTCCCTGTCTTCACGAAGCCGCGCTCGTCGCACACCATTTCCTTGGGCAGCCAGGTCGTATTCGGGCTCGCGCCGAGGAAAAGGAACAGGAAGCCGCAATCGCAATGCCCCTCGTCGCCCGTTTCGCGGCAGCGATAGGTCAGGCCGGCGAGCCGGTCCTCGCCGTGCAGCGCGACGACGTCGGTCGACGGGATGATCTCGATATTCGGATGCTCTTCGAGCCGCTTGACCAGATATTCGGACATCGTCTCGCGCAAGCTCCCGCGGCGGAAAATGACATGGACCTTCTTCGCGACGCTCGCGAGATAGATCGCGCCCTGCCCCGCCGAATTGCCCGACCCGACGATCGTCACTTCGGCGTCGCTGCACAGCTGCGCCTCCATCGGCGTCGCGCCATAATAGATGCCGCGGCCTTCATAGGACTCGATGCCGTCGATCGGCAGGCTCTGATATTTCGCGCCGCTCGCGACGACCACCGCGCGGCTGCGTAGCTTCCGCCCGTCGGCGAGGTGTAGGCAATAGGCAGCGCCGTCGCGATTGATCGACGCCGCACGCACCGGCGATACCAGCCGCGCGCCGAATTTTTGCGCCTGTACCGTCGCGCGGCGCGCCAGTTCATTCCCCGAAATCCCGGTCGGGAAACCCAGGTAATTTTCGATCTTCGACGAGGTCCCCGCCTGTCCGCCGGGCGCGAGCGCATCGAGCGCGATCACTGTCAGCCCTTCGGACGCGGCATAGACGGCAGCGGCGAGTCCGCCGGGGCCGCTGCCGACCACGAGCACATCGGCGGTCGCGCCGTCGGGCAGCAAATCGAGCCCGAGCCCCGCCGCGAGCTGTTCGGGTGTCGGCTGGACGAGCACATCGGCGGCGCCGAGGATGGCCACCGGAAGCTGGCCTTCGGTCAATCCGCGCTCGGCCATCAAATGCGCCGCGACGGGGCCGTCGGCGGGATCGAACCAGCGGTGTGCGACACCATGCTTCATGAGCAGGTCGCGCAGCGCATAGACGCTGCGGTCCATCGCCGCGCCGATCACGATCGTCACCGCAAAGCCGCGATGCTTGCTGAACTCGCGGCGCGCCGACAGCACGCGGATGAAAATGTCCGAATAATGGCTGTTGCCCGCGATCAGACGCTGGAAATCGGCGTGGGCGATGCGGATGATCTCGCCGTCGGCGCCCATCTCGACGCGTGACAGGTGCCGCTGGCCGGTCAGCACCGACAGGTCGCCCGCGAACTGCCCATGCTCCATCCAGCCGACGCGCTTGCGCCCTTCGTCGGTCGACGCAAAGATGTCCGTATGCCCCGACAGGGTGATGATGCAATCGGGCGCCATCGCACCCTCCTCGACAATCAGATCGCCCGCTTTGTGCGATTCGACCGTGCCGAACGCGCGCAGTTCGTCCAGTTCCGCGTCGGTGAAATTATAATTGACGTCGGCGCGAGACACCATGCGAGCATATCCTTTTCCGGGTTCGATAACGTTCATCCCTAGCGTCGCGAAGCGGCCTTGTCTCGCATTCGCGCGGTTTGGCGCACGCCCGCCCCGGTTCGCCCTTCGTGTTACCGCCCTATTACAAAATTGCGCGATAGGGTCTTTACAGGGGGGACCCCCCTGCATATATCGCCCTCCGCTGCCCCAGGGGGACTTCCAATAACCGCAAGGCAGCCTTGTCGTTTACCGTTTAATTTTGGGGGTCCCTTGAGTTGCACCAGCATCATAGCGCCCACGGGCTGATTCAGGCACTTTCGCCGGTCGAACCTGTTACGCTTGTCCGCCCGCACGCCGCGCGGCGCGCAGCGCGTTTCTTCATCGAGCGTTTTCCCGGCACGACCATGTATGCGGTCAAGGCGAATCCGTCGCCCGACCTCTTGCGCGTGCTGTGGGATTCGGGTGTCACGCATTATGACGTCGCCTCGATCGCCGAGGTCCGGCTCGTCGCGCGCACGCTCCCCGAAGCGACGCTCTGCTTCATGCATCCGGTGAAGGCCGAGGAAGCGATTTCCGAAGCCTATTGGAAGCATGGCGTGCGTACCTTCTCGCTCGACACGCTCGACGAGCTCGAAAAGATCGTCCGCGCGACCGAGGGCGCGCAGGATCTGAACCTGCTCGTGCGCCTGCGCGTCTCGTCCGATCATTCGAAGCTCAGCCTTGCCGCCAAGTTCGGCGCCGAGGCCGACGAGGTCGCCCCACTGCTGATGGCGACCCGCCAGGCCGCCGACGCGCTCGGCATCTGCTTCCATGTCGGCAGCCAGGCGATGACCCCGCATGCCTATGCGCAGGCGATGGAACGCGTTCGCGCGGCGATCGTCGCGGCGTCGGTCACGGTCGATATCATCGATGTCGGCGGCGGTTTTCCGTCGTCCTATCCCGGCATGGAGCCCCCGCCGCTGGGCGCCTATTTCGACACGATCCACCGCAGCTTCGAAAGCCTGCCGATCAGCTACTCCGCCGAACTCTGGTGCGAGCCCGGCCGCGCGCTGTCGGCCGAATATAGCTCGCTTATCGTGCGTGTCGAAAAGCGCCGCGGCGACGAGCTGTACATCAACGACGGCGCGTACGGCGCGCTGTTCGACGCGGCGCATGTCGGCTGGCGCTTCCCGGTGTCGCTGCAACGCGATGTCGACAGCGACGCCGAACTGACCCCGTTCAGCTTCTATGGCCCGACCTGCGACGATCTGGACCATATGGCGGGGCCGTTTTTCCTGCCCGCCGACATCAAGGCCGGCGACTTCATCGAAATCGGCATGCTCGGCGCCTATGGCTGTGCGATGCGGACCAAGTTCAACGGCTTCGGCGCCGACGAAACCCATGTCGTCAGCGACGAGCCGATGACGAGCCTCTACACCGGCGAAGTCGAACAGGAACGCCGCAGCGCGACGGTGACCAAGCTGTTCTGACGGGACAGCTACCCGGAAAACAGAGGGCCGGCGCAGCGGTGCGACCGGCCCTTTTCCTTTTGGACCAAGGCGCTAGATTGCGCGGCCCATGCAACCCTTTCATCATCTCCTCGCCAATAACCTGATCGCCAACATCACCAATTTCACGGTGTGGTTCGCGCTGACTTTCTGGACCTTCCTCGAAACCCAGTCGGTGTTCGCGACGGGGATGATCGCTGGCATCTATCTCGTGCTCACCGCGATGCTCGGTATCTGGTTCGGCAGCCTTGTCGACCATCATGGCAAGCGTAACATGATGATCGTGTCGAGCATTGCCTCGCTGACCTTCTACGCACTCGCGTTGGCCGGCTATATGCTCGACCCGGATATCGGCAGCGCCGAGGTGGCGAGTATCACGCTGTGGCTCTTCATTCTGGTGACGATGTTCGCCGTTATCGTCGGCAATATCCGCATGATCGCCCTGCCGACGCTGGTGACGTTGCTGGTGCCCGAGGACCGGCGCGACAAGGCGAACGGGCTCGTCGGCATGGTCAGCGGGATCGGCTTTCTCACCACCTCGGCGATCAGTGGTTTTCTTGTCGCTTGGGGCGGGATGGTGGCGACGCTTGTCTTGGCGGCCGCCTTTTCGCTCGTCGCGATCGTTCATCTTCTTTTCATCCGCATCGACGAGCCGCGCGACGCCGAAGCGCATGATGTACCGCATCGCATCGATCTGGCGGGAACGCTGCGTGTCGTGTTGGGCATCCCCGGGCTGTTGGCGCTGATTCTCTTCGCCTGTTTCAACAATCTCCTCGGCGGCGTGTTCATGGCGCTGATGGACGCTTACGGCCTGTCACTGATGAAGGTCCAGGAATGGGGGCTGCTGTGGGCAGTTCTGTCCTGTGCCTTCATCCTCAGCGGCATCGTGATTTCGCGGACCGGCCTTGGCAAGAACCCGATCCGCACGTTGCTCTTCGTGTGCCTCGTCGAATGGGTGGTTGCCGCCGTCTTCACGATCCAGTCGTCGATCCCGCTGCTGGCCGTCGGCTGCTTCATCTGGATGTTCCTTGGACCCTATGCCGAAGCGGCGGAGCAGACGGCGCTGCAAAAGGTCGTGCCTTTCGAGCGGCAGGGGCGCGTCTTCGGCTTTGCCCAGTCGGTCGAGCAAGCCGCCTCGCCGCTCACCGCTTTCCTCATCGCGCCGCTTACCCAATTTATCTTCGTGCCGTTCATGACCGATGGCGCGGGCGCCGATGCGATCGGCGACTGGTACGGCCGCGGCCCTGAGCGCGGGATCGCGCTCGTTTTCACGATCGCCGGAGTCTTCGGCGTGGTGCTGACGCTGGTGGCCTTCGCGTCGCGATCCTACCGGCTAATTTCCGCCGCCTATGCTGCCGGAAATGGCGGTCGCGACACGGCGCCGGCTGCGGCGTAAGGAAAATCGCGGAAGCCTCTTCCGTTTTACTTTGCAATCATTCTATCCTGCGTGACGGAAGAGGAGGAGCTATGCCTATGCTGTCGGGGATCCGCATCATCGACCTGACCACGGTCATTTTCGGCCCCTATGCGACGCAAATGCTCGCCGACCTTGGCGCCGAGGTGATCAAGGTCGAAACGCCGGGGACGGGCGATATCTCGCGCTACCTCGGCAGCGGGGTTCCCGACCCGACGATGGGGTCGATCCACTTGACGGTGAACCGCGGCAAGCGATCGATCGCACTCGATCTCAAGAAGCCCGAGGATGCCGCGATCCTGCACGATTTGATCGCGACCGCCGACGTTTTCTTCCACAATGTCCGTGGGCGGGCGATCGCGCGCCTGGGCTTCGATTACGAAGGCTGCAAAGCGATCAAACCCGACATCATCTATGTCCATGGCACGGGGTTTGGGCAGGACGGACCCTATGCCGACCTCCAAGCGTATGACGATGTCATCCAGGCCGCGACGGGAACCACCAGCCTGCTCCCGCGCGTCGACGGGAACCCCAGCCCGCGCTATTTCCCCTCGCTGATCGCCGACAAGATCGCCGGCCAGTTCGGCGCGCAGGCAATCCTTGCCGCGCTGGTCCACAAGCTGAGGACCGGCGAAGGCCAGCAGGTCGAGGTGCCGATGTTCGAATGCTTCGCTTCGTTCATGCTCACCGAGCATCTCCGCGACGCGACGCTCGACCCGCCGATCGGCCCCGCGGGTTATCCGCGCCAGCTCGACCCGACGCGTCAGCCTTTCCCGACGAGCGACGGACATCTTGCGATCGTCCCCTATACGCCCGAATCGACTGCGCGGCTGATGACGCTGCTCGGGAGCGCTGACCTGCTCGAAACACCCGAATATGCAGCCGCGAAAGCGGAGGGGCAGCATATGCCGATCATCTACAGCGAAATCGCGCGCAAGACCCCGGCGAAGACCAGCGCCGAGTGGCTGGCGCTCTTCGCCGCCAACGACATTCCGGCGACGGCTGCGCGCGATCTTCAGGACATCAGGGAGGATCCCCATTTCGTCGCGACGGGTTTCTTTCGCCATCGTACACATCCCGATGTCGGCGCCTTCCACGAAATGCAGCCGCCGGTGAAATATGGCGCGATGCCGCCGTACGATCTGGGCTTCGCGCCGCGGGTCGATGGCGACGGGTCGGCTATCCGCGCGGAACTGGCCACCGGCAAGGCTTGAACGTCTGTCGTTGCATTGTCGGCGACGTGCTCTAGCATCCCGGCCAAACGTCAAAGGGGGAATATCGATGCCTGAAAGCCTGCTCGCGCCCGGCGCGGTCCTCGCGCTGTGGACACTCCTCATGCTCGGCTGGGTCGCCGCGACGCGATTTCCGGCGCTCGCCAAATCGGGCATCGATCTGAAAGCGGCACCGCCGGGCGGCCGCGGAGCCGACCTCGAAAATATCCTGCCGCCGCAGGTGAACTGGAAATCGCATAATTATACGCATCTGCTCGAACAGCCGACGCTCTTCTATGCGGTGATCATCTTCCTGCATCTTTCGGGTGGCAGCACCGATCTGACCTGCGGCCTTGCGTGGGCTTACGTCGTTCTGCGGATCGTCCACAGCCTGTGGCAGGCGCGCGTGAACCGCGTGCCGATTCGCTTTGCGATCTTCGGGCTGTCGACCTTCTGCCTGCTCGCATTGTCGCTGCTGGCGGTTATCGCTACTTTGGGTTGAAGGGAAAGATCATGGAAAATAATGCAATCCTGGGACCGGTCGCGGCGCTCGCGCTCTGGTCGATGGTCATGTGGGTATGGATGTATGCAACGCGCATCCCCGCCATGAGCCGCGCCAAGATCGACGCCGCAAAGATGGTCGGCGGCACCGGCAAAGGACTCGACGATGTGCTGCCGCAAGAAGTGCAGTGGAAAGCGCACAACTATAACCATCTGATGGAGCAGCCGACGGTCTTCTATGCCGTCGCGCTGGCGCTCGCGATCGGCGGCATGGGCGGCGGGCTCAACGCGCAGATCGCCTGGGCCTATGTCGCCTTGCGCATCGTCCACAGCCTGATCCAGGTCACGGTAAACCGGGTGCTATGGCGTTTCGCCGTCTTCGCGCTCGCCAGCCTCGCACTCCTCGCATTGTGCATCCACGCCTTCATGGGCTTCGTGCTGCACTGATCTAGCGTGAGAAGCGCGCGGCCAGTTCCACATGGGTCGACCAGCGGAACTGGCCGACGGGCTGCACCCAGTCGAGCGCGTAACCGCCTTCGATCAGCACCTTTGCATCGCGCGCGAAGCTTGCGGGATTGCAGCTGACATAGACGATCACCGGCGCGGCCGACGCCGCGAGCTGTTTCACCTGCTCCTCTGCCCCCGCGCGCGGCGGGTCGAGGATGATCGCGCCGAAACGGTTGAGCTCGGTGGGGATGAGCGGCCGACGGAACAGATCGCGATGCTCGGTCGCGACGAGTGCCCGCGCCCGGTTCGCGGCCGCCATGAGCGCCGTAATCGCATCGCGCGCGCCTTCGGCGGCATAGACTTTGCGGCCCGCCTGCACCGAAAGCGCAAAGGTGCCGACGCCCGCGAACAGGTCGGCCACCGCGCCGGCATCGCCGATTGCTTTGGCCACCACGTCGACCAGTGCGGCTTGCCCGGTCGCAGTCGGCTGCAGAAAGGCAAAGGGCGGCACCTCGACCGTCACGTCGCCAAAACGCATCGTCGGCGGCTCGGGCTGCCAGAGGATTTCCAGCCCATCGCCCTGATCGATCGCGAAGCGCGCCAATTGATGCGCGCCGGCGAAATCCTGGAGCGCCATTGCGGCATCGAGACCTTCGGCCTTCACGCCTTCCAATATCAACTCGACGCCCTGATCGAGCATCTGGAGCTTCACCTTCACCGGGCGCCGCGGCTGCGCGATCATCACCAGCAAATCGCGCACCGGCGCGATCAGCGCGTAGAGGTCGGGGAGCAACAGCGGGCACATTCGCATGTCGACGATCTGGTTGCTCTGTGCGGCGTTGAAACCGATCGCGACCTGCTTGCCGGTTCGAAGCGCGGTCAGGACGGCGCGGCGGCGGCTTTGCGCGGGAGAGAGAATGGCGGGCAGAACCTGAATGCCCGTCACTTCCTGCCCCTCCAGCCCGCCGGCCACGCGGTCGCGAACGAAGTCGGCGAGCGCGGGCTCCGCCACATGCTGCAACTGGCAGCCGCCGCATTTGCCGAAATGACGGCACGGCGGATCGGTGCGGTTCGGGCCCGGGATGATGATTCCGTCGTCGCGCACGCGGTCGCCGGGCACGCCGCCCGCCACATGGCGGCCGTCGCCCGTCACGCCATCGCCGCGCGCGGCGATGCGCTCGATCAGCGCAGCTTCAGTCATAAAGGGACATTTCCTACCATATCGTCGGCGACAAGGCCGGCGCCTATACGCGCGGCCCGCGCGATATGCCAGCCCACCGCCGCGACGGCCGCATCGAAGGCGTCGCCTTCGCGCGCCAGCATCGCGCCGCACGCCCCCGCGAGCACGTCGCCCGTCCCCGCCGTGGCGAGCCAGGGGCTG
>NZ_DATFFD010000004.1:0-5456 GCF_035250425.1 Sphingopyxis sp. | reverse complement strand
GGCGGCGGCAAGCCCCATCTGGAGCACGAAGCCCATCGCGAGGCCGATCACGACCTCGCCAATGATGAGGAAAAAGCCGGGAACCGACACGATCCCTTCGGGCGGCAGCGCCATGCCCGACGCCGCGACCGCGGGCACCCCGACCGCGAGCGCGATCACCAGCCGCAACTGCACCGGCACGCTCGTCGCGCCGAACACCGGCGCGGCGATGAAGGCGGCGCCGGGACGGATCATCCCCAGCATCCACAGCTGGAGCATCGCCTCGATATTCGGGATGTCGGCGGGATTCATGGGGTAGGGGAATTGACGGGCCTTCCCCCTTGATGGGGGAAGGATACGTAGCCTTGCCCGCGATAGCGGGTTAGGCGGAGTTGGATGGGGGTGATGGTGCGTCCTTGCACGGTCGCGTCAGGCCGAAGCCGCACCCCCTCCGCTGCGACTAAGCCAGCAAGCTGGCAAGTCTCGCTGCCTCCCCCATCGAGGGGGAGGGAAAAAAAAGTCGAAGCCTTCACCGCACCAACGCCGGGATCTGCGCGAAGATTTCGCGGGTGAAATCGGTGAGCAGGACAAGGATGCTGCCCCCGAAGATCGCGAGGCAGATCGCCGCGACGATCAGCTTGGGCACAAAGGTCAGCGTCTGTTCGTTGATCGAGGTCGCCGCCTGCACCATGCCGAGCAGCACGCCGATGACGAGCACCGGCAGCAGCAGCGGCGCCGACGCGAGCGCGAGAATCCACAGCGATTGCTGCGCCACCCCGATGAAATAGTCGGCCTCCACCGCGCTAACTCACAAACGAAGAGGCGAGCGAGCCCATCGTCAGCGCCCAACCGTCGACGAGGACGAAGAGCAGGAGCTTGAAGGGCATCGATATGATCGTCGGCGACAACATCATCATGCCGAGCGACATCAGCGCCGAGGCGACGATGAGGTCGATGACGAGGAAGGGCAGGAAGATCAGGAAGCCGATCTGGAAGGCGGTCTTGAGCTCGCTGGTGACGAAGGCGGGGAGCAGGATCGAGAAAGGCACATCCTTGGGGCTCGCATAGGTCGGCGCCTTCGCGATCTTGGCGAACATCATCAGGTCGGTCTTGCGCGTCTGCTTCATCATGAAGCCGTGGAGCGCGACCCCCGAGCGCGACACCGCTTCGCCGATATCGATCTGTTCCTGGCCATAAGGGGTGATCGCGACGCGATTTACTTCGCTGATCACCGGCTGCATCACGAACAGCGAGAGGAAGAGGCTCAAACCGACAAGCACCTGGTTCGGCGGGGTCTGTTGCAATCCGAGCGCGTGGCGCAGGATCGACAGCACGATGATGATGCGCGTGAAGCTGGTCATCATCAGGAGCAGCGACGGCAGCACCGTCAGCAGGCTCATCAGGACGAGGATCTGGAGCGACAGGCTCAAGGGCCGACCGTCGCCGCCGATTTCGCCGACCGCGCGGCTCAAGCCGTCCGCGGCCTGCGCGTAAGCCGCGGGCGCGGCGCAGAGCAGCACGGCGCCGCCGGCGAGCGCCGCGGCGCGCAGCCAGAAGCGGCGATCAGTCCGCATGGAAATCGCCCTGGCTGTCGTCGGCGATCCGCGTGATACCATTGCGCGACACCGCGATCAGCACGCGCTGCCCGGCAAATTCGACCACCGCGAGTTTCGATCCGGGGCTGAGCGGCAGCACATCGATCATTTCGATCGCGCGCGTCTTGGCGCCGCCGCCGACAAGCGGCACGCCCATCTGGACACGCTTCCACAGCCACAGGCTGCCCCACGCCATGCCGCCGACGAGCGGCAGCAGGATGAGCAGACGGAGGATATATTCGAACATCAGCCTCTCCGCTCGAAGCCTTCGAGCCCGCGCGCCGGCGCGACGACTTCGGCGACCTGGATGCCATAGCGGCCGTCGATGCTGACGATCTCGCCCTTCGCGATCAGCGTGCCGTTGGCGTAGATGTCGAGCAGGTCGGTCGCGGCGCGGTCGAGTTCGATCACGCTGCCTTCGCCCAATGCGAGCAGTTCGGAGAGCGTCATCGAGGTCGATCCGACCTCGACCGACACGCGCAGCGAGACGCCGGCGAGCAGGTCGAAATTGGGCGCGGCGGCGATGCTCTTGTCGCGCCGGTCGGCGCGCGCGGCCTTCGGGGCGTCGCTGAGGTCAGTCATGGTTGGGTCCTTTTTCGATATGTTCGATCATGATCGCGGCGTTGCCATTGGCTTCGCCGATGCTGCCAAGCGCGAAGCTGCGCCCGGCGACGGTCACCGGCACATGGCGCGGCATGGTGAGCGGGATGATGTCGCCGACCTCGAGCGCGAGCAGCTTTACGAGGCTGATTTCGGGACGCGCGAGCACCGAGCGGACGGGCATGCGCACGTCGCGCAGCGCCTTGTCGAGCGCGCCGGCCCAGAGCGGATCGGCGCCGCCATTGCCCGGCATGTCGGGAAGCAGCTCGTCGCCGGCGATCCCGCGCAGCGCGGCGACCGGATAGGCGCACATGATCGTCCGCCCCTCGAACGGGGCGCCGCGCAGCGTGAAACGCTGCACGAACAATTCATCGTCGGCGCGCACCGCGGCGAGCTTGGCGGGGTCGGCGGTGACGCAATCGAGTTCGGGTTCCAGTGCGAGCTTGCCGCGCCATGCGGCGGCAAGCTGCAGCCCGATGTCGCGGCCGAGGCGCGCCGCGAAGCGATCCTCGGCGTCGGTCAGTTCCTCGCGCTCGGCGGCGAGCTGGCCGCGGCCGCCATAGAAGATGTCGACGAGCTGGAGCAGCAGCGAGCGCGACCCCGCGAGCAGCACCGGGCCCTTGAGCGGTGGCGCATGATAGCGCCAGAAGATCGCGGGCGCGGCGGACGCGCTCCACTCGGCAAAGCTCAGCTGTTCGGCGCCCGACCGTTCGATCTGGATCGCCGGCGCGCCGAGCGCGCGGATCAGGTCGCGCAGGCTGCGCGCGAACTGGTTCGCCACGCCTTCGAGCGCGGGGAAGGCATAGCCGTCCGCCGCCCGACGCAGCAGCAGCGACGCCTTGGCATCGGCGGGCTCGGCCGCGGGCGTGGGCGCGGCGGGAGCCTTCATGGCTTTGACGGATTTCGTGCT
The DNA here is from genome assembly GCF_035250425.1 of Sphingopyxis sp. Taxonomy (GTDB): domain Bacteria; phylum Pseudomonadota; class Alphaproteobacteria; order Sphingomonadales; family Sphingomonadaceae; genus Sphingopyxis. Next base: position 2,372 of record NZ_DATFFD010000004.1, on the reverse strand, counting down.
GGTGGTCACTGAATCACCAGGCTCGTGAAATAAACATTATCGATGCCCCCGAAACCTTCCTTGTCGCGCAACACATCGTTGATCGCGGCGGTCAGCTGACGCTGCAGCCGCTGTTTTCCCTGTGATGTGGAGAGCAACGCCGGATCCTGTTCGGCGAGCACCATAAGCACGACCGAGCGGATAGGCACGGCCTGCCGTTTGATATTATTGATAACCTTGCCGTCGTAGAAGGTCGAAAGGCTGATACCCACCTGGAGGAAGCCCGATCCATCGGCGAGGTTCGTCGTGAAGCTGTCGGCGATCGGGTAATAGGTGATCTCATATTTCTTGGGGTCGACCTTATATTTGTCATTCGGGACCGACACGGTGCCGACCTTCGGCGGCGCTTCCTTGTCCTCGCCTTCGGCGGCCGGCTCGGGCTCGCCTTCGCTGCGCAGGACGAGCTTGGGGAAATGATCCTCGGGCTTCGCCTCGTGCGCCGACAGCGCGCCGAAATAGATGCCCGCACCCGCGCCCGCGCCGATCAGCGCGATCGCGGCGACGCCGATCAGCAGCAGCTTCTTGAACTTGCCCTTCTTCTTGGGGGCGCCTTCGATATTATCCTTGGCCATCATGGGATCCTTTCTGATCAGGCGAAGCGGCCGCGGCGGTCGGCGGCGCGGTCTTCGTCACGCGGCTCGGCGCGTTCGGTGGCGGTTTCGATGAGGTGCGACGGATCGGGGGCGGTCGCGCGGCCCTGACCCTGGTTTTGCGACTGGCGCCCGGTTTCGCCCGGCGTGCAGGTCACTTCGGCGCCGGCGACGCGAACGCCCTGCTGGCGGAGATCCTCGACGAGGCGGCCCTGCGCGGCGGTCACGATCGTCGCGGTCGCCTCATGCCGCGTGTCCATCTTCAGCGACATGCCTTCGTCGCCCATCCGCATCGCGACGTCGAGCCGGCCGAGATGCTTCGGCATCAGGCGAAAGCTGATGTCGCCGCTGTCCGATTTGGTCGCGGCGATGTCGCGTGCGAGCTGGTCGATCCACGCGCCGTCGCTGTCCATGTCGAGAACGCGTTCGGCGAATTGCACCGGCGCGGCGGCATCGGCGAACATGGCCGCGCCCTGCGCCGCGGGTTGCGCAAAGAGGATGGTCATCGACGGCGCGGCGTCGACGGGCCTGGCCGCTTGCGGCTCGGCGCCGGCAAGGATCGGCAGCGGCGGCGCGGCATCGCGCGGGCGCGCCGGGGCGGGAGCCGCTGCGCTGGTGCCGGCTGGAACCGGCGCGGTTTCCAACGGCTTGGCGGGTTTCGCCGCAGCCGGGATGATCGCGGCCACGACCGCGGCCAATTCGGCGGCGGGAACGGCTGGGGTGGCGGCTTCGCTTATATCCGCACCCTCGGTTTCGGTGTCGGTTCCGGTTTCGGCGGGCACCGGCTTGCCCGTCGCCGGCGCGGTGCCGGGGACGGCGCCGTTCAGCGCGATGAGAAGGTTTGCGGCGAGCACCGCGGCGGCGTCGGCCTTGGCGGGCTCCGCTTTCACGACCGGAGCTTTGACGGCCGCATCGGCTTCGACCGGAAGGGCATCGGCGGTTGGCGTGGTGGCTGGGGCGGGCAGCGCCCGCTCGACCTTGATCGTCGGAGCGGCAGCGGATGCAGCCGGCGCGGAAGCGACCGGCGCGGCGGCGAGCAGCTGGTCGAAACTGGGGCTTTCGCCGCCGTCCACCGGAAGCTGGCCGATGTTGGCGAGGAAGGTCGCGAAGCCCGCGGGCATGGCGGGCTGGGCCATAGGGAGGGAAGGCGCGCTCATCATGATGCGCCGCCTTCGATCAGGCGCAGGCGCATGCCCGTGCGCGGGCGGTGCGGACGGTTGGCGTCGTCGCGGCGTTCCTGTTCGACCTGGGCCGCTTTCCGGCTGCGTTCGTACAGGCGGACCGCCGATTCTTCCTTGACCATCGCGCTCTGCGCCAGCGCGCCCATCTGGTCGCGGCGCTGGCTGGCATTGCTCAGCGGCGCGGTCAGGCTTTCCTGCGCGATGTCGAGCCGCATCGCGAGCTCGCCGATCGAGTTGAGCGCGCGGCCGGCGACCGCGCCTTTCGCCATCGCAAGGTCGACGCGCAGCGTTTCGAGCCGCTTCGCGAGTTCGACGAGGTTCGCCAGTTCACCATTGGCGCGCGCCAGATTGGCCTCCGCCTGCTGATGTTCGACGGAGCGCACGCGGATGATACGTTTGCGGCGTGCGGTACGGGCGTTCATGCGGAATATCCTTCAATCAGGGCTTGGCGGGAAAGTTCGAAATCGACCTGCGCCTTGGCAGGCTGCGACACATAGGCGAGCTGGTCGGCGTGGCGCGCGATGGCGATGTCGAGCACCGGATCGGCGCCGGCGACGTAAGC
>NZ_DATFFD010000003.1:0-5017 GCF_035250425.1 Sphingopyxis sp. | reverse complement strand
AAGGTCACGCCCAGGTCGAGCATGATCCATTTGCCGTCACAGCCATAGAGATTGGCGTTCATGCCGATCTCGCCCGATCCGCCCAATGCGAGGAAAAGCAGCTCCTTACCCGGAGTCGTCATATTTTTGGCTTCCATTGATGATAGAGGTGCATCAGCCCGTTCAGCGTCAGGTCGGGTTCAATACGATCGAACAGGTGTCCCTGTTCCTGAAAAAGTGTCGCAAGGCCGCCCGTCGCGATGACGGTGAGCGGCTTGCCGATTTCGGCCTTCATCCGCGCGATCAGCCCTTCCATCATCGAGACATAGCCCCAATAGACGCCGATCAGCATCTGGCTTTCGGTAGTGCGCCCGATAACGCTGCCCGTTGCCGGCGCCTCGATCGCGATGCGCGGCAGTTTCGCCGCCGCCGCGACGAGCGCCTCGAGCGAGAGATTGACCCCCGGCGCGATGATGCCGCCCATATAAGCGCCGTCGGGACCGATATGGTCGAGCGTCGTCGCGGTGCCAAAGCTGATGACGAGCTTGTCCTGCCCGGCCGCGACCGCCTGCGCCGAAATCGCGTTGACCGCGCGGTCGGCACCGACAGACTGCTGTTCGTCGACCCTGAGCGCGATGCCCCAGGTCACGGGTTCGCGCCCCGCAACCAGCGCGTCGACGCCAAAATATTTATGCGCGAGCAGCTGGAGATTGTGGAGCGCGCGCGGCACGACGGTCGAGATGATGACCGCTTCGACATCGGCGCGGTCGTGCCCCTCGATCCGCATCAGCTGGTCGAGCCACACCATATATTCGTCGGCGGTGCGCCGGTCGTCGGTCGCGATGCGCCAGCGCGCGAGCAACTCGGTGCCGCGAAACAGCGCGAATTTGGCGTTGGTGTTGCCGACGTCGATCGCGAGCAGCACGGTCAATTCCCCTCCTCGACGGGTCGTTGCAGTTCGACATCGCCCGCGTGGATCAGCATGACCTCTCCGCCGCCGCGGCGCAAGCGCAGCGCCCCGTCGGGCGCGAGGCCGTCGAATGTCCCGTCGATCCCCAGTTCCGATACGCGCAGCGGCGTGCCGATCGGGTGCGCCTGCGCCGTCCAGGCGGCGGTGATGCGGTCGATCCCTTCGTGCCGCCACGTCCACAACGCATCGGTCAGCGCGACCGCGAGCACCTCGGCAAAACGGTCGCGATCGATCGACACACCCTTGTCGGCAAAACAGACGGTCGGGCGGTCGGGCAATTCGGGCGCCGAAACCAGATTGACACCCATACCGATGACGATGCTATCGCCCGCGCGTTCGAGCAGAATGCCGGTGCATTTGACGCCATCGATCAGCAGGTCGTTCGGCCATTTCAGGCGGGCGTCGACATCCGGCGCGAGCGTCGCGACCGCCTTCGCCAAAGCGACGCCGGCGACGAGCGACAGGCCCGCCGGCGACGGATCACCCGCGGTCAGGTGAACCACTGTCGATCCCATGAAATTGCCCTGCCCGTCGCCCCACGCGCGGCCCAAGCGCCCACGTCCGGCGGTTTGACGATCGGCAACCAGCCAATGACCCTCACCGACATGCTCGCCGCCTGCCAGCCGCGCCAGCAGGTCGGCGTTGGTCGAACCTGTCTGCGCGAGACGCTCGATCGGCGGTATCAGAACAGCACCGCTGCGGCGCTGGCCGATACCATCGCCAGCACGGGAATGAAGAGATAGCCGATGACCGAGAGCCACAGCGCGCTCGCAGTGATCACCGCATCCTCGGCGATCGCGCCGCCGCCCTTCGGGAATTCGGTGTCCGACTTGTCGTCGAAATACATCATCTTGATGATCGCGATATAATAGAATGCACCAATCACCGAGGCGACGATACCCGCGACCGCCAGCGGCACGAGGTTCGCGTTCACCGCGGCCTCGAACACCAGATACTTCGGCCAGAAGCCAAAGAGCGGCGGGATGCCGGCGAGGCTGAACATGAACACCGCCATCGCTGCCGCGAGGCCCGGACGCCGCTGCGACAGCCCGGCGAGCGCGGGAATGCTCTCGACCTGGTTGCCGTCGGCGTCGCGCAGCTGGAGTACGACGAGGAAGGCGCCGAGCGTGGTGACGACATAGACGAGCAGATAGGTCAGTACGCCCTCGACTCCCTGCTGCGTTCCCGCGGCGAGGCCGATCAGCATGAAGCCGACATTGTTGATCGACGAATAGGCGAGCAGGCGCTTGATATTCTTCTGCCCGATCGCGCCGACCGCGCCGAGGATGATCGAGGCGAGCGCGAGGAAGATGATGATCTGTTGCCACGCGCCGACCGCGGGGCCCATCGCGTCGATCACGACGCGCGTCATCAGCGCCATCGCCGCCACCTTGGGGGCGCTGGCGAAGAAGGTCGTCACCGGGGTCGGCGCGCCTTCATAGACATCGGGGGTCCACATGTGGAACGGCACGGCGCTGATCTTGAAGCCGAGGCCCGCGAGCACGAACACGATGCCGAAGATCAGCCCGATGTTCATCTCGCCGCCGAGCACCTTTGCGATACCGGCGAAATCGGTTGTGCCGGTGAAGCCGTAAAGCAGCGAGATGCCGTAGAGCAGCATGCCCGACGCCAGCGCGCCAAGGACGAAATATTTGAGGCCGGCTTCGGTCGATCGTTCATCGGTGCGCATGAAGCTGGCGAGCACGTAAGCCGCCAAACTGTTGAGCTCGAGCCCGACGTAGAGCGTCATCAGGTCGCGCGACGAGGCCATGATGCCCATGCCGAGCGCCGCGAACAGGATGAGCGTCGGATATTCGGCGCGCATCCCGCCATTGAAGAAGCGCGGCGCGACGATGATGCAGACGAAGCTCGCGGCGTAGATCAGCAGCTTGGCGAACCCGCCGAAGCTGTCGACCGACAGCGTGCCCGAGAATACGGTCGCGTCGACGCCGAACAGCGCAACCACGGCGGCCGCGGCGGCCGCCAGCGTCAGCAGCGAGCTGAGCTGATAGAGCCCGACATTGCGGTCACCGAAGAAGGTGCCGAGCATCAGCGTGATGAGCCCGCCGATCGTCAGGATCAGTTCGGGCCAGATAAGCATCAGGTCGGCGGTCATTGGGCGCCTCCTGCATGGCTCGATCCGTGCGCGGTTTCACCGTGTGCCTTGGCAGGCTTCGGCTTGCCGGCGGCGAGGTGAGCGTCACCCGCGGGCTTCGCCGGCGCCAAACGCGCAACCACAGTGGTCACGTCGCCGCGCATCGGCGCGAGGAAGCTTTCAGGATAGACCCCCATCCACAGCGCCACGGCAGCCAGCGGCGCCATGATCGCCCATTCGCGTGCGGTCAGGTCGGGCATCGCCTTCACATCGTCCTTGGTCAGTTCGCCGAACACGACGCGGCGGTAGAGGTAGAGCATATATGCGGCGCCGAGAATAATGCCGGTGGTGCACACGAAAGCGACCCAGCTCGAGGCTTCATAAATGCCCGCGAGGCTCAGGAATTCGCCGACGAAGCCGCTGGTGCCCGGCAGGCCGATCGACGCCATGGTGAACAGCATGAAGAACAGCGCATAGGCCGGCATGTTCACCGCGAGGCCGCCGTAGCGGTCGATCTCGCGCGTGTGGAGCCGGTCGTAGATCACCCCGACGCAGAAGAAGAGCGCGGCCGAAACGACACCATGGCTGAGCATGATGATCAGCGCGCCTTCGATCCCCTGCTGGTTGAACGCGAACAGGCCCGCGGTGACGATCGCCATATGCGCGACCGACGAGTAAGCGATCAGCTTCTTCATGTCGCTCTGCGCCAGCGCGACGAGGCTGGTGTAGACCACCGCGATCATCGACAGTCCGAACACAATCCACATCAGCTGCGCCGACGCATCGGGGAACATCGGCATCATGAACCGGATGAAGCCATAGGCGCCGAGCTTCAGCAGCACGCCGGCGAGGATCATCGAGCCCGCGGTCGGCGCCTGCACATGCGCGTCGGGAAGCCAGGTGTGGACGGGCCACATCGGCATCTTGACCGCGAGGCTGGCGAAGAAGGCGAGCCACAGCCATGTCTGCATCTGAACCGGGAAGTCATAGTTCAGCAGCGTCGGGATGTCGGTCGTGCCCGCTTCGGCGATCATCGCGATGATCGCGATCAGCATCAGCACCGATCCGAGCAGTGTGTAGAGGAAGAATTTGAACGCCGCATATTTGCGGTTCGCGCCGCCCCAGATGCCGATGATGAAATACATCGGGATCAGGCCGGCTTCGAAGAAGATGTAGAACAGCAGCAGATCCTGCGCGCAGAACACGCCGATCATGATCGTTTCCATGACCAGGAACATTGCCATGTAGAGGCCGACGCGCTGCTTGATCGCGTCCCAACTGGCGAGGATGCAAAGCGGCATCAGGAAGACGCTGAGCATGATGAGCATCAGCGCCATGCCGTCGATACCGAGAGCATATTGGAAACGGCCGAACAGGTCGGCGCGCTCAGTGAACTGCCACTGCGCCCCACCAATATCGAACTGCGCCCACATCACGCAACCGAGGACAAAGGTCGCGAGCGTCGCACCGAGCGCGACCCAGCGCGACATCTTGTCACCAACGAACAGGCAAAGGATGGCGGCGACCGCGGGGACCGCCAGCATCAGCGAAAGGATCGGGAAACCGCTCACAGGAAATTCACCATGGCCCAGCTGGCGAGGCCGACAAGACCGAGCAGCATCACAAACGCATATCCATAAACATAACCCGATTGCAGCCGGACCGCGAGACGGGTCCCCCCAGCGACGAGCGCCGCGGCGCCATCGGGACCGAAGCGGTCGATGGTGCCTTCATCCCCGCGCTTCCAGAAGAAGCGTCCGATCGCGAAGGCGGGCTTCACGAAGAGGATGTTGTAGAGCTCGTCGAAATACCATTTGTTGTACAGGAACTGGTGGAGCAGCTTGAACTGCGCCACGAAGCGCGCCGGCAGACTGGTGTTGCGGATATAGCTGTTCCACGCGAGGAACAGGCCGATCGCCATCACGGTGAACGGCATCCATTTGACCCACCACGGCACTTCATGCGCGGCGTGC
>NZ_DATFFD010000002.1:0-18709 GCF_035250425.1 Sphingopyxis sp. | reverse complement strand
AGCACCGCCTCGTCCTCGGCTTCGAGTTCGATCTCGGCTTCGACCTGCCGGAACGGCGTCGTGACGTCGAGCTCGCGGCGGACGCGAAAGCGCGCGACGCCTTCGAGGACGAGGTTGAAGCGGCCCTCGTCGAGCGCCTCGACGTCAACGATGCGCCCGACGCAGCCGACGTCATAGAGCGCGGGCGGTTCGCGGTCCTCTTCGCCGGGAAGCTGGCGCGGCTGGATCATCCCGATCTGCCGGTCGCGCGCCAGCACTTCCTGCACCATCGCCGAATAGCGCGGCTCGAAGATGTGCAGCGGCAGATGCAGCCCGGGAAACAGTACCGCGCCGGTGAGCGGAAAGATCGCGATCCGCTGGATAGTCAAGGGCGCGGTTTCGCCCATCAGCCGAACAGGATCAGCGACAGGCGGCGGCGCTGCGCCGCGACCCACGCATCCTCGAGCCCGACGGCTTCGAACAGCGACAGCAATTTGGCGCGCGCGGCGTCTTCGTTCCATCCGCGATCGGCGGCGACGATGTGGAGCAGATTGTCGGCGGCGGCGTCGCGCTGACCCGTACCGATCTGCGCGCTGGCCAGGTCGTAACGCGCCTGGTGGTCACCGGGGTTCGCGGCCACCGCCGCCTCGAAGGCGGCGAGCTCGCCCGCATCGGGGGCATCGGCGGCAAGCGCGAGCGCGCTTTTCGCCTGCGCGATCGCGGAGTCTTCGCCGATGTCGACCGGCACCGCGGTGAGCGCGGCCTGCGCGCCTTCGATGTCGCCCGCGAGCACAAGCGCACGAATCAATCCGCCATGCGCCGCGGCATTGTCGGGTGCCATGTCGAGAATCTGCGCAAAGATGCTGGCGGCGCGGGGGCCGTCGCCTTCGGCCAGAACGCTTTCGCCCATTTCGATCAGCGGCGCGATCTCGACCGCGCGCGCGGTCGCCTCGCTCTCGATCGGGAGCTGCGCAAGCAACTGGTCGAGAATCGCCTTCAGCTGGCTTTCGGTCCGCGCGTTGGTCAGGTTGGCGACCGGCTGGCCCTGAAAGATCGCATAGACGGTCGGGATCGACTGGACCTGGAACTGGCCGGCGATGAAGCGATTCGCGTCGACGTCGACCTTGGCCAGCACGACGCCCTTGTCGGCATAATCGGCGGCGACCTTTTCGAGCACCGGGCCGAGCTGCTTGCACGGCCCGCACCATTCGGCCCAGAAATCGAGGATCACGAGGCTGGTCATCGAGGGTTCGACGACATCGCGGCGGAAGGCTTCGACGGCTTCCTTTTCGGTGGGATTCAGACCGAGCGTGGCCACGCAAACATGCTCCTGTTTTGATTTGCCGTCGCTTCTGCGGCGGCGGGAAGACTCTTTCCCCGCTTATGTGGGATTTGCGGGCGATATGCCAACCCTTCGGAGAAAATGCACAATCAGGGGTTGCCGAGTCAAAAAGCCGGTGCTAATCGCCCGCCTCACCCGCTGGAACCGACCGGTTTCCAGCCGCCAGAGCGGGCGTAGCTCAGGGGTAGAGCACAACCTTGCCAAGGTTGGGGTCGAGGGTTCGAATCCCTTCGCCCGCTCCAGTTTTCCATAGAAAATCAGACACTTAGTGTCGCGCGGCCAGCGCGATTTGTGGTGACACGGGCAATGATCCACCGCCTTGTCCCCACAATGTCTCCAAAAAATATCGCAGATACGGATAGTCGCGGCAGCTTTCGCGTGGCTAGTCTGTCTCGTTCGCGGCATGCGCCGCGCCAGTCCGCGGGCCCGGCGCGCTACGCCCGCTGGCCCATAGAGTGAGAGGGGAACGGGGAAACCCGTGACGGGCAAGGGCTTGGAGAGAGGCTCCGGGCGCTCGTCGCGGAGATTTGCCATGACCCACCCTACCCAAGCGGCGCCCGCCGATCACGCGCCCGGCTACAAGGTCGATATCTCGCGCGGTCAGCGCATTGGCCGGGCTTCTTCCGAATGGTTCTCGCGCCCCGACGACGAGCGCTTTCTGTCGCTGGACGAACTCTATGCCGCCGTGCGTCGCCGGGCCGAAGCGGCATCCACCCGGACGGTCGAGACAAAGGCGATTCGCGTCGTCGCGGCCGCCGACGAGCCCGACCGGCTCAGCCTCCTCCTTCCCGACCGCGAGGCGCCGGTCGCGTCCACCCATTGGTCGTTCGGTCAGCTATGCAGCTTGGTCGGCGCGCCTTCGGGCTACTTGCGCCAGCTTCCCGCGGCGCTTGCCGGCATCAACATGCAGCATGGCCTGCTCGCGCATCGCGGCGAGTTGGTGAAGACGCTCGAGACTAGCGATGGCCGGACCGAGCTACGCGCGGTTACAGGGCCCGACTATGGCCGGATCTGGGACCATGAACTGGTCGCCGCGGTCATGAAGATCGCCGGCAACGGCACGGGCGACACGCGGTGGAAAGTGCCGGGTCTGCTCGACTGGGCGACGATGCGCCACAACCCATTCGTCGAGGTCACGAAGGGTACGACGACGCTCTACGCCAGCGATCGCGATGTCTTCCTGTTTTTAGTCGATGACGCCAACCCGATCGAGGCGGGGCGGTTGCCGAACGGCGATCCCGATCTTTTCTTTCGCGGCTTCTACTGTTGGAACAGCGAAGTGGGATCGAAGACGCTCGGCATGGCGACCTTCTATCTCCGCGCCGTCTGTATGAACCGGAACATCTGGGGCGCCGAGAGCTTTGAGGAAATCAGCATCCGCCACAGCAAGTTCGCGGCCGGTCGCTTCGCGCAGGAAGCCGCCCCTGCGCTGGAACGTTTCGCTGCCTCCTCGGCCGGGTCGTTCGTCAACGGGATCAAGGCGTCGCGTGCCGCGATCGTCGCGCGCACCGACGAGGATCGGCAGAGTTTCCTGCGCAAGCGCGGCTTCTCGAAGGGCGAAAGCGAGCGGATCATCCGGAGCGTGCTGAAGGAGGAAGGGCATCCGCCCGCGTCGATCTTCGATTTCGTGCAGGGGATCACCGCGCTCGCCCGCGAGCGGCCGCACCAGGACGCGCGCCTCGATCTCGAAGCGAAGGGCGCGCGGCTGCTGGCGTCGGTTCACTAGATCGCCCCCGCTCGCACGGTCCGGCGTAGCTCTTTCCCTCAAGAGGGAGAGGGCTGCGCCGGTCCCATGACGGGCCAAGAGCCGGGAGAGAGTCTCGCGGCGGCTCGTCATGGAGAAGCAGTCATGACGAAACATGCAAAAATCTCGCTCAGCGGCGCGAAGGAAATTCCCTTCAATTCGCTCATCCTGAGCCAGGCCAATGTGCGGCGCGTGAAGGCGGGGGTGTCGATCGACAGCCTTGCGGCTGATATCGCGCGGCGCGGCCTGCTCCAGAGCCTCACTGTCCGCGTCGAGCGCGACGGCGAGGGCAATGAGACCGGGCGCTATGAAGTGCCTGCTGGCGGCCGCCGCTTCCGCGCGCTTCAGGAGCTCGTCAAGAAGCGCCGTATGGCGAAGACCGAGCCGGTGCCGTGCATCGTTCGCGAGGATGACGAGGTATCGGCGGAGGAAGATTCGCTTGCCGAGAATATCCATCGCGAGCCGCTGCATCCGCTCGACCAGTTTCGCTCGATGCAGAAGCTCATCGAACAGGGCAGCGACATCGAAACCATCGCCGCGACCTTCATGGTCACGCCGGCCGTGGTAAAGCAGCGCCTAAAGCTCGCCTCGGTCTCGCCGAAGCTGCATGAGATCTATGCCGAAGACGGCATGACGCTCGAGCAGCTGATGGCCTTCTCGGTCGCATCGGATCATGCGCGGCAGGAACAGGTCTGGGAGATGCTGCAGTCGAGCACGACCCAGCAGCCCTGGTTCATCCGCGCGCGGCTGACCGAGGACAAGGTTCGCGCCTCGGACAAGCGCGTTCGCTTCGTCACCCTGGCCGCCTATATCGAGTCCGGCGGTCATGTCCTGCGCGACCTCTTCGAAAGCGACGACGGCGGCTGGCTCGAGGATGTCGCGCTGCTCGACCGGCTCCAGACCGAGAAGCTCGATGCCGCGGTCGCGGCGATCGCGGCCGAGGGCTGGAAGTGGGTCGAGGCCGCAGTCGATTTCCACTACGGCCACACCTACGGCCTGCGCGAAATCGAAGGCGAGGCGCCCGAGACGAAGGCCGAAGATGAAGCGCGCATCGAAGCCCTTCGCGAGGAGGCCGATCGTCTCGAGGACGAATGGTCGGGTCATGACGACATTCCCGACGAAGTCAGCGCCCGGATCGAAGCGATCGACGAGGAAATCGCGCCGCTCGTCTCGAAGCCCCTCATCTACGATCCCGCCGAGATCGCGATCGCGGGGGCGTTCGTCAGCATCGACGTCGACGGCTCGCTCTACGTCGAGCGCGGCTATGTCCGGCCCGAGGACGAGCCCGAAGTGGAGGCGGATGGCGACGAAACCGAAAAGGCGGACGGCGAACAGGCCGAAGTTGGCACCGATGGGACCGAGGAGGCCGGCGACGAAACCGGCGAGCAACAGGGTGCGGAGAATGAAGACGAGGATCCCGACGATCTCGTCCGGCCGCTCCCCGACAAGCTCGTCACCGACCTCACCGGGCACCGGACGCTCGCGCTGCGCGATGCGCTCGCACGCTCGCCCCAAGTCGCCTTCGCCGCGATCCTCCACGCGCTCGTGCTCGAATGCTTCTACAGCTACGCGTCCTCGGCGAGCTGTGTCGGCATTTCGATGCGGGGCCACTCGCTCGTCGGCTATGGCAGCACGCTGAACGACACGGCCTCGGCGCTGGCGATCCGCGAGCGGCACGAAAGCTGGTCGGAGAAGTTGCCCGATGCGACCACCGACCTCTGGGACTGCCTGGCCGCGCTCGACGCCGATGCGCAGGCGGCGCTCTTCGCGCACTGCGTTTCGTTCGGCGTCAATGCTGTGTGGGAGCCGGCGAACCGCTACAATGAAGGCCGGGTATCGGCCCGCGCGGTGGCGAGCCGGATCGACCACTCGCACATCCTCGCGCGCGCTGCGGGCCTGCGCGCACGGGCCTACCGCCATTCACTGGCTGCCGGTGCCCCGGGGATGGCTCCGGGCCTCGGAGGAGCAATATCATGGCCGCAATCGGTCTTGTCAGCGGAACGAACGAGAAGGGCTTTGTCGGCCAGCTCGCAACGATCTCGATCCGCGTCCCCATCGAAATCCGCCCCAATCCGGGCAAGAACGGCGAGATACAGCCCGATTATCGCGTCTGGTCGAACGGTGTCGAATGCGGCGCCGGCTGGCTCCGCCGCAGCGAGGCGTCGGGCAACCTCTATGTCTCGCTGACTCTCGAAGCGCCCGAATTCGGGCCGCGGCGCATCTATGCCAATCTCGGCCGCGCAGCAGGGCAGGACAATCCCGATGTTTACGCCTTGCTCTGGAATCCGGCGGATTGACCACCATCGGCGGCATCTTTGCGGCTGGTTCAATCTCGGCGTGCAAGGGTGCTGCCACCTTGTTAGGGTGAACCGCAATGCGCAGCAGCCTCGATCATCTCCCCCCGCACAAACAGCGCGAGCTCGAACGGATCGTCCAGATCATCTTCGAAGAATTCGAGGATGTCCTGGCACTTGCGACGCAGGACTGGAAGCGCAAGGGCCGCATTTCCAAGATCATTCTCTACGGCAGCTATGCGCGCGGTGGCTGGGTTGACGAGCCACATACCGCCAAGGGCTATCAGTCGGATTATGATCTGCTGATCATCGTCAACGACGATCGGCTGACCGATCGCGTCGATTATTGGGCAAAGCTCGACGACCGGCTGATCCGCGAGCTTTCGGTGACAAAGACCCTGCGCACGCCGGTGAACTTTATCGTTCACAGCAATAGTGAGGTGAATGCCGGCCTGTCGCATGGTCGCTATTTCTTCATGGACGTCGCACGCGACGGAATTGCGATCTATCAGGCGGTAGATGATGAATTGCCCGAGCCGCAACCGAAGTCGCCACATGCGGCGCTCGAGATGGCGAAGGAGTATTTTGAGGAGTGGTTCGAGACCGCCGGTCACTTTAGCGGATCTGCCTCGCACGCGATTTCCCAAGGATGGAACAAGAAAGCAGCCTTCGATTTGCATCAGGCCACCGAACGGCTTTATAATTGCGTACTTCTCGTCTGCACATTCTACTCCCCGCACGTCCATAACCTGATCTTCTTGCGGACGCAGGCGGAGCGCATCGATCGACGGCTCGTCGACGCTTGGCCGCGTGAGATGAAAGCCGATCGGGCGCGATTCGAGAAGCTGAAAGAAGCCTACATCAAGGCGCGCTACTCGAAACATTATCGCATCACCAAGGATGAGCTTTTATGGCTGGGCGCGCGCGTTTCGGCGTTGGCTGCGATCGTCGAGAAGGTTTGCCGGGAGCGCATCGCACATCTCGAAGCCACCGCGAAGGAGGCGGGCTGACCGATTGGCGGCTACACGCCAGATTTCGTCGTTCAATCGGATGCATGTTGACCCGAAAGCCGTCGTTGGTCTTCCTAAGGCATATCCGTGGCCGGTAGCTTGGCAATACTCTGACAATGCCCAGCGATGAGCGCCACACTACGGCGATGATCCGATTGTTCTGGATTGGCGGCGAGCTTTGTTTACGGCAAGGTGGGCATCGAAGCTGGGGCAGAAGACAAGAGCAACAATTAGAGGGGGCGAGGCCGGGTGCTATCGGAGGTTCGTAATCTGCGGCCAATCTCGTTCGAATCGAAGTCGGTATGAGCCTGTCAAATTCCGATTTCGCGCAATCGTGGTTGGACCAATTTTCTGATACCGAGCGCGCTTTGGCCAGTCGACTGGCCGATGCCGTCATGCTGGTCAGTCACGACGCACTCTATCGCGGGTTGCGCGCGCGGCTCGACGACATCATGGCGGGTCGAGAGGAGAAAGACCTTAATCGGCCGATCGCGTTGTTCGCTGAACGCGCGGTCGACACGCGCGACATTGAAGATCCAGATTACGGATTCATTCGGCACGAAGTCCTGCCCTTCTTTCCCGGAACGGAGAACGGACGCGCGACCGGCGAGGGCATGCCGCCGATCGTCGTCGATCCTGAAGATCAGGAAGTTGGTAGCGAAGGCGCCATCGCCAATTTCATCACCGGCTACGAGCGCCTGCATCGGGGACGAGTACTTCCGCATCCTGGCCCCGATTCGCTCCGTGCCGGCCGTGTGAGCCATATCGTCATTGTCTCCGACTTCATCGGTTCAGGTAAACGCATCTGGGAAATGCTCGAGGCGTTTTGGCGGGTCGCGACGATCCGCAGCTGGCACTCTTTTGGACTGGTGCGCTTTGCGGTGGCTGCCTATTCAGGGACTGAAGATGGACTGAAACTTGTGCGCTCGCACTCGTCAGGACCAGACGTCCGTGTCGTTCATGCGTGCCCGACCATTACTGCGACCTTCACCGGCCGAGCGCGCGATGAGGTCGAAGCACTGTGCCGTCGCCATCCGCGCAAACCCCGCTTTCCGTTTGGCTTTGGTTGGTCAGGCGCGCTCATCGCCTTTTCCCACGGCATGCCGAACAACGCCCCGCCGATCTTTCACAGCGATCGCAAGGGCTGGCTGCCGCTGTTTCGCAACCGCAGCGCGCTCGCTGCTGACGCACAATTTCCGTCGGCCAATGCTGATGAGCTGGCCGAGCGCGCGCGTGAGGTGCTGCATATTCGGGCAGCGGAGCGCTTCTTAGCCGATGAAACCAATCGCCGCTGGATCGAGACCATGTTGGTACTTACGGCGTTGCGCGATGGTGCGCGCACCGTTGGTAACGTCTCGGCGCGCACACGCCTGCCAATTGCAGAGGCCGAGGAAATCCTACGCTTCACGCAGATCGCGCACTGGACGAATGATCGCAACGTCCTCACGGTGTTGGGCCGGCGCGAGCTGAGGCGTCTCCAGCTCCGCCGCTCACGCACAGTAGTCCTTCCCACCGACGATCAACCCTATTATTATCCTACCCAGTTGAGGGCCCGGTGAGGGGATTTAGAAATGCGCCGCGCAAGCGGCGACGGGTTCCTTGGGAGCCTGGGGCCAGGGATTTCCCGGGTCCGTATATCGGAGCAGGACCTTCGCGCTGCGCGAGACAGCAAGTCGCGGCTGGCGGGGTCTTGGACGAGACTTGCTGTCCCACCCACCTGAGTGGGTCGAAGTAGATGTCAGCGCCGAGTCCTCAACGCTACGCTTCGGTTGGGCGACGTCAGGGCGTGGATCAGGAGACGCTTGACAATGCGCTGGCGGTACTGGCCCGCGTCCGCGCGACGGACCCGCGAATTACCCCCGTCCTAACCTTGCGCCATTTCTCAGTCTTGACCGAGCTTCCATACCTGTTCCTCCGCCGTAGCGTCGCTCGCCGAGGCCATGCGCGATACCGGCATGTCCTACTGAAAAAGCGCATCCCGGGCCGATCGTCGAAACGGTTGATCTCAATCCCGCCAGTCAGCCTCGCGATCGCACAACGCTGGCTGGTCGATCATGTCTTACGTTTCGTGCCCGTCCACCCGGCGAGCTTTGCCTTTCATCCCGACTCCTCGCCGGTTCAGGCGGCCGAGCAGCACCCAAACACGCAGTGGCTGCTCAAGGTCGATATTGAGGATTTCTTCCATTCGGTAAGCGAAGGCACCGTTTCGGCGATCTTCGCGCAGCTGGGATTTCCCAAGCTGCTGGCGTTCGAATTTGCGCGGCTTTGCACGCTCGCCATCGACCGCGGGCTTGGCAAGAACCCCGCGCCGCATCCGGGACCAATTGCCTTCTACGCGCATAGCACAGAGGGCATGTTGCCGCAGGGCGCGCCATCCAGCCCGATGCTCGCCAATCTCGCCATGGTGCGGACCGATACTACATTGGCGAATTTAGCGTCGGCTAAAGGGTTTCGCTATTCGCGTTATGCCGATGATCTTGCCTTTTCGTCCGATCGCCAGCGGACGCTGACGGAGATGCACGACCTAAAGCGTCAGGTTTGCGATGTGCTCAACCACGCCGGATTCACTCCCAATCACCGCAAAACCGTTATCCGCGGTCCCGGCGCGCGCCGAATTGTCCTCGGTATGCTAGTCGATGGGCCCGCGCCGCGCCTTTCGCAGGCGTTCAAGGACAATATCCGCCTCCACCTCCACTATCTGACATCGCCCAGTTTCGGCCCCGCGAAGCATGCGCTGGCGAGGAAGACCGGAATATCGAGCCTTTACCACCATATCCGCGGCCTAATCGGTTGGGCGCAGCAGGTTGAACCGGATTTTGGGGCACGATCGCTCGCGACGTTTCGTTCGGCAGAATGGCCATTAGTGCAGCCGCGGCGGATCGAGGGGGAGTGGGAAGAATGAACGGCTGGGCATCTCAGTCAAAAGCCTCGACTGTGGAACAGATTTTCTATTGCTGCTGGATCAATCCAGCCGCAAGCCGTAACCTTATATGATGGCAGATGACGCCCCCGCTCCGGTCCAAGACGCCCCATATATTCGTCACTTGTCGATCCTGCGGTTCCGCGGAATCGAGAAGCTGTCATGGTTTCCAGAGAAGGGCATGAACCTGCTCTTGGGGGGTGGTGATGTCGGCAAGAGCACAATCCTCGACGCAATTGCGCTTCTACTAAACCCCACCAACGCTGCGACGCTTACCGACGCCGATTATTGGCAACGATGCCATGAGGAAGGATTTGAAATCGCAGCGACTATGTCGCTGCCGCTCAGCTGTGGGATCGTTGAGCAACGCAAGGCGAACTGGCCTTGGGAATGGAGCAAGGAGGGCGCGAAGCTGCCCGACCCCGAGGCCAATGACGGCCAACCCGTCGATCCGGTGTTCTGCGTGCGCGTGTGTGGGACATCCGATTTCGAAATACAGCACGAAATTTGTCAGCCCGACGAATCCTTCGACCATTTTCCGGTCTCGGTCCGCCGCAATATCGGCGTTGTCCGGCTAAGCGGCGATGATCGCAACGATCGCGACCTTCGCCTTATCCAGGGCTCGGCGCTCGATCGCTTGCTGAGCGATCGAACACTGCGCTCGCGCCTAGCCGACAAGCTCGGCGAAACAGACATTCACGGCGAGCTCAAGGACGGCCCTAAAGCCGCGCTCGCGGAACTCGACGATCGCTTCCACAAGCGCACGCTCCCTGCAAAGCTCAGCCTTGGCTTGGTAGGCGGGCCGGGCTTCTCGCTAAATGCTCTCATCGGGCTCACCGCCGCCAAGAACGAGGCCATGTTACCGCTGTCGAGCTGGGGGGCGGGCACCCGCCGCCTTGCCGCGCTGGAGGTTGCTGCGGCGCATCATGCCGAGCATCCGATCATGGTCGTCGACGAGATCGAACGGGGCTTAGAATCGTATCGCCAGCGGATCCTAATTGAGGAACTAGTAGCCAGCCCATCGCAGGTATTCGTGACGACGCATAGCGCGCCCGCGGTTCACGCTGCGGCCGAGGCTACGCTCTGGTATGTCGATGCCGGTGGCACGGTCGGCAGACTTCCGGCGACGGTCGCCGCACAGCAGAAACGCGATCCGGAAACATTCCTCGCGCGCGTCGCAGTGATCGCCGAAGGTGCGACTGAGGTCGGATTTGTCACGCGGCTGCTCAACCGCTCACTCGGCGACGATATTCGGCGCCACGGCATCTGGGTTAGCGACGGCGGCAGCAATTCGGAGGCTCTGACGGTCTTGAAGGGGCTCGCCAAAAGCGGACTCACCGTCGCGGGGTTCGCTGATAATGAGGGAACGCAGGAGGGCGTTTGGCAGGACACCAAGGCGAAGCTCGGTGATCTGCTCATGCGTTGGGAGCAAGGTTGTCTCGAAACCAACCTAATCCCGCATGTTCAGGACGATCAGCTCGAAGCCTTCATCGCCGAACCCGATGGCGACACTGGTGAGCGCCTGCGGACACTGGCCGATCGCCTTGGGCTCGCCGACAAATCACTGGCCGCGATCGTCGCAGCGAGCGATGATATCCGCCAACTGATGATAGAAGCAGCTTGCGGGCACGGTCCCGCCGACCCTCAAGCACCCGATACGCAGAAGAAGGCCTGGAAGAAGCACGGCCAGCGCTGGTTCAAGAACGTCGCTGGCGGAACCGAGCTTGCGGATAAAATGATCGCCATGGGCCTCTGGCCGCACGTCGCCCCCCAGCTGCTGCCATTCGTCAACGCCGTTCGCGCGAGCGTCGGGCTTGAGGCGGTACAGGCGATCGCCTGATGTCAGACGCGAGCGTCGCCGAAGGGCTGCGGTCGGACGCTCGCCTTGTCGTGGTCGAGGCGCCAGGCGGTTGCGGCAAGACATACCAAGGTGCCAGCTATGCCAGTGATGTCGCGCCTGGGCTTGGCGGCGGCCGGCTGCTGATCCTCACCCATACCAACGCCGCGTGCGACGTCTTCGCGAGCCGAACGCGCGGGCGCAGCCGGCGCGTCGAGATCCGCACGATCGATGGACTGATCGGCGAGATTGCCGCCGCTTATCGCGGGGCGCTGGGGCTGCCCGAAGACGTCGGCGCTTGGGCCCGCCGCGAACCCAGTGGCTATGACCGTCTCGCGCAGAAGGTTGCGCGGTTACTGACTGCAAACCCCTGGATTGGGCGTTGTCTTGCTTGGCGCTATCCGATTGTCATCTGCGACGAGCACCAAGACGCGAGCGCCGACCAGCATGAGATCGTCATGAGCCTCTATCATGCTGGATCGCGTGTGCGTGTATTCGCGGACCCGATGCAGATGATTTTTAACGGCACACAGGCTGAACGGACTGCGGCGGAGCAACGCTGGGTTGAAATGAAAGCTGCGGCTGACCGGTTCGAGGAGCTCGACCAGCCGCATCGCTGGGCCGGTATCCAACCAACCTTAGGGGCGTGGATCATGGAAGCGAGGACCACGCTCCGTGATGGCGGGCAAATCGATCTGACGGCCAATCTCCCTTCCGGTCTCTCGGTCCATATCGCGGAAAATACGTCACCGCAGCGCACTGGGTTTCGCGTTGCAGCCAATGTCAGTCAGCCGATCTATGCGCGGGCTAACGCACAATCCATGCTCGTGCTTACCGGGCAAAATGACCGCGTCACCGCGCTGCGCGGCTTTTTCAACCGCCGCCTGACGGTGTGGGAGGGCCATGTCCGCGAAGCCTTGTCCGACCTTGCTGCGCATTGCACCGCCAGCCAAGGCGATGCTGAAGCGCTTGCGCGCGGTACGCTCACTTTCATGGGTCGTGTTGCAACCGGCTTTTCGCCCACGGCGTTCGGCAACCGTTTTGTCCAAGAAGCACAGCAGGGTTGCGCCAAGACTTGTAACGGCAAGCCGCAGCATCTCCAAGCGATGGCGCGCCATATTGTCGAGACACCCGATCACCGTGGCGTTGCCAAAGCGCTCGATCATTTGCGCGGGCTCATCGCCGGCGAATCGGCATTTGCCGAGGTCCGCGTCCATCACCACCGCGAATTTGCCGAAGCGATCCAGCTCTGCCGTTTTGAGAACGCGGACGACGGCTTTGCTGAGATCGCCCGGCGACGGACACATGCGCGACCGCAAATACCGTCCAAGGCGATCAGCACCATCCATAAAGCAAAGGGTCTCGAATTCGAGAATGTGATGGTGCTGCCGTGCGATGCTGATAATTTCTCGAACACGAAGGCGTCGCGTGACCGACTATATGTGGCGATTAGTCGGGCAACCCGGACGCTGATGCTCGTCGTCTCGAAGGACAAGCCCAGTCCCTTGTTTAAGCTCTAAGTCCGCAGACGACGATGAGGGCGCACTTTCTTTCCGAGGCCGAAATCGCGGCATTGCAACAGATCGATATCAAAGCGCTTGAGCAGCGCGTCTGTGAGTGCTGACGGAAATGCAGCTTTGCCGATTCGAGGGCTACCGGATGGCCATCTTGGAGGCGGCCAGAGAGCGCGGCATTCAATTGGGCGCACTCTGGCCTCGGCAGGCTCGGCCAGGGGTCGCGCTGATGTTGGGCCGCGCGTGCGCACTTGGGCTCGCTATCCTTGCGGGGCAGCGGCTAGGCACTGGCGCGCATCGCACGCCGCCCCGCTGCGGGCTTGCCAAGAGCGCGTCATTCTCTCGCGAGCATTGGTGAACCTTGGCGAGCCGGTTCACAACTTCGGCCAGCAGCGCTTCGTGGCTAGCGCAGGCTGCGAAAAGTCACCGACCAGCGCGGAGCATCCATCGCGGCAATGCTGTGCTCCCAGTCGTTCCGGGCTTCGCCGTTCATATGGTAGATTGATCGTGGTCCAAGTTCGGCGCTAGCGCGCTCGAACTTGTCTCCAGCTCGCCTGCGAAACCGCATCGTCGCCGGCGACCCGAGCGATATGCCGATCACATGCTCGAAGACAGGGCGATCCTTGTGCCAGCCGATACCGGCGCCGACGCCATATTCGATGAGCAATGCCTGCTCTAGTGAACCGGCATCCACGTCGGCGAATGCCCCCGCGCGAGCGCGCAGCGGGTCGAGCCATGGCGGCATCGGATCGCCGGGGGCGAAACGGCCGGTCTGGAAATCATAGGTCCAGCCGAACGAGCGCGTGAGCCTCTTGCCTTCCCATTGCTGGTACTGGAACGGGGTGAGCTGCGCGGCTTCGATGCGGGCAATCAGCTCCGCTTCCTCGATGGGTGTAATCACATCGTCGCGATAGGCGAGGCCGGGCAGCAAGGATGGACCGAAGAGGTCAGCTTGGGGGGCGTGGTGTGCCCCCGCGGCGGCGGCGCGCGTCACAGCGCGAGCGCGGCTTGCGCTCGCAGCGGCTCGACGAACAGCGTGTGGCGCGGCGGCTCCGCGAATAATTCTTCGTTTGGGAGCGTTCCGTCGAGCCAGTGCATCACATTGCGCCGCTCGATGATGACCCCGTGGCGCGACTGATAGGGGATAACGTCGGCGCCGGCCGGGATCGTGAGGATGCGATACGACAGCGGCCAGTCGGCGAGCGGCGGGTCCCAGACTGCGGCGAGATAGAAGAAATTGCCGCTGTCGAGCGTGACCCGGTAGCGATGGTCGCCGGTGCCCATGCGGAATTCCGAAGCGGGGATCAGGCAGCGGCGGTTCGGGACGGCGCGGCCTTCGGCGCGGACTGAGCGATAATTGATGCCGTCCGAGAAACGCGGATCGGAACCCCAGACCGCATTGACCATTTCGACTTCGGTCATATCGTAGGGATTGCGGCGGACAAGCGCCGTCACGCCGCCGCTCGGGGCCTCGGAATCAAAGGGTGCTGGCGTGGCCGTCATGAGCGGAACATAATGGGAACGACAGTGAGTCGCAAGGGCCAGGGGACGACCGCGGATGTGCAATGATTACAGGCTGGAAGTCGATATCGCCTCCATTGCCGAGGATTTCGAGGACCTCAAGATCAGGATCGACATGCCCGAAGGCGCGCCGAACGTGCCGGCCCGCGAGGATGTTCGCATAACCGATATGGCCCCGATCGTCCGCAGCACGGATGGCGGGGGCATGGGCGAACTGGTGAATCGGCGGTGGAGCTGGCCCGGGCCGGGCGGCAAGCCGGTCTATAATTTCCGCTCGGAAGGACGTGACTTTACATCGCACCGCTGCCTTGTCCTGTGCGACGGCTTCTACGAATTCACCGATCCCGCCGACAAGGCGCAGAAGCGCCTCGATAAGTGGCTGTTCACGATGAAGGAGCATCGCTGGTTCTGCATGGCCGGCATCTGGCGCGAGTATGACGGCGGCGAAGCCTTCACCTTGCTCACCATGGATGCCGGTCCCGATGTCGCGCCTTACCATCATCGCCAGATCATCCCGCTTGCGCGCGACCAGTGGGCTGCGTGGCTTGACCCGCGCGTTCCGGCCGGCGATGTCCTCAAATGGCTGCCCGAGGGGAGCCTCGAGCCGACCCAGGTCTTCGGCAAGCCGCCCGCGCAGGGCGCGTTAGCGCTGTGACCGAAGACTATGACCTCGATCGTTTCGTCGACGCACAGGCACAGGCGTGGCCGAGCGCCATCGAGGAGCTTCGCCGCGGCCGGAAGCACTCGCACTGGATGTGGTATATATTTCCCCAGCTCGCGGGGCTTGGGCGGAGTGCGATGTCGGAGCGCTACGCCATCGCAGATGCGGATGAAGCGCGTGCCTATCTCGCTCATCCACTGCTCGGCCTCCGCTATGTCGAATGCGTAGAGGCATTGCAGGATCTGGCCGGCAGCGACCCGGTGGCCATATTCGGCGAGGTCGATGCCATGAAGCTCCGCTCGTCGCTGACCCTGTTCGAAGCGGCCGGTGGCACATCGCTGTTGGCGGCGGCGCTTCATCGCTGGTTCGGCGGGCAACGCGATGAGCGCACAATGAAGCTGCTGGCCGTCCGGGAGTCCGGCTGAACATCGCTCACCAGACCGAGGGGGACGGATGGAGTTTAACAATCGCGAAATTGCGACGCTGGTCTGGAGCGGAATCCTGATCGCGGCGCTATTCTTCAATGCGCCCGTCCGGTCAGCGTTTCGCGCGATGCTGAGGGCGATGGCCCATCGCGCGATATTGATGATCTTCGCGGCGGCTGCGATCTACGTCGCGGCCTGCGTGGCATTCCTTTCCTGGTGGGGCATCTGGACGGCTGACAATCTCAAGTCGACTGTCGCATGGTCGCTGGCGTTCGTTCCCGCGACGCTCTTCAATGTGAACCGTATCGACGAAGACCGGACCTATTTTGGTCGAACGATCAGAAGCACCCTCGATTTGACTGGCTTGCTGGTGTTCATCGGCGGGCTGCAAAGTTTCAGCCTTCCGGTCGAATTGGCGATCGTCCCGGTCGTGACCTTTTTGGCGCTCGTGCACCAGGTCAGCGAGCGCGACGCGGCGCACGCACCGACTGCGCGCTGTCTTGGCACCTTTCTCCTGATCGTTGGTCTCATTGTTCTGGGCTACAGCATTTATGCGACCGTCGCCGAATGGCCGACATTCAACGTGCGGCAAAATGTCAGCGAACTGCTTGTTCCGATCTTGCTGTCGCTTCTCTTTCTTCCCTTCCTCTACGGTGTTTCGGTCCTCGTCGTTTATGATCGGAACTTCACGAACATCTCCTTTGCGCTGCGCGACAAGGGCCTGGCGCGCTTTGCGCGGCAGCGCGCATTTCTTGCCTTTCGCGGCGATCTCGATCTCCTCAAGCGGTGGCGGCATATCATCGTGCATCGCCGGCCGACGGATCGGTTGGGCGTCATTCAGGCAATTGCTCAGGCAAGGCGCGAGCAGGAGCGCGCCGTAAGGCGACCATATGTTGATCCAGCCGATGGTTGGTCGCCCTATGAGGCGATGGAATTTCTGGCGTCCGAAGGCTTCCTTCTTTCTGCCTATCTCTGGTATTTCGACCGGTATCGCGCTAGCGCAGTTTATAAATTTGGCGATGGGCCGCTTGCGAACCACGCGACCTATTATGTCGAGGGCGACGAGGCGCGGGCTACCCTTCTCACGGTCGATCTTTGGATGTGGGGGCCGGAGAATAAGGAAAGCGACGAGCAACGGTTCGCCGAACTCATAGCGCTGCTGATGCACCGCGCCGCCGGGCCTGAGGCCGTTGCGGCCTTTCGCGGGGTGCTCGACGAGAAGGACAATGGTGTCTCGCTCGAATGGAACGGATATATCTTCCGGATCGAGAGCGACGAACCTGGTCCTTCCGGCCAATTCTCCGTGAGCTTTACGATCGCCCATCCGGCAGAGCCGCGACCGTCTTCAGACGCCGAGACTCCACTAGACTAGCAAATGCGCCGGCCCGACAGTCGCCTTCTCCGCCGCTCTCGAATGTTGGGTTGCCGGCGATCGCGACCAGCGGGCTATCGATCTGCTATAGTGATGGGAAATGGCGCGGCACCCGTATGGGCCAGTCGCGCTTGCCGATTGGAGGGATCATGGCGCTGGAACTCGATATCGCATGGATCGGCCTTGGCGGAGTTGTCGTCGGCGGGCTGATTTCGGGACTGACAACTTGGCTCGTACAACTCGGCGAGCGGCGAAAATACAGGCGCGAGCGATCATGGGACCTGCGCCGCGAGGCCTATACCGGAATTATCGGCAGCCTTGACCGAGCGCGCGCGATCTTGGGCTATATCGACAAGGGCTATGACGAGGACCCGCAAGGGTTTGGCGGAAGCGAGCACGAGCAGCGCGCCACCAAGCAAATGGTAGAGCAGATGCAGGCGGCCCGCTTCGCCTATCATGCGCAGCGGCTGATTCTGTCCCAAGCTTTCATTGCGCGGTACGAAACTTATCTCGCTGATATGGACGCTGTGCAGGAAGCGAATCTCGATCCACCCGAAAAAGCGCATCAGGCGGCCACCGCGATTGCCGATGCAGTTCTCGCTCTTGAGACTCTGGCCGCTACCGAGCTGGGTTTCGACTTCGAATAAACCTTCATAATCCGTGGCTTCGACCGCGATTGGCCGAGCATTGTTTCTGCCAACTTGACGATCACGCCGACTCAGTGGAACATAAAGGGAACACTTGAGTCGATATCAGCATGACCGCACCGCCTTTTCCGCAGCCCCGGCCAAGCACCGAAGAGCTTCAGGCGCTTCGCGAGGCTGTGTCGCGCGTCGCGGCGGCGCGTGGTCCGGTGCTACCGTTCGGTGTCGGGCCGCTCGATCATCTACTCGCCGGTGGCGGGCTCGATGGCGCGGGCCTGCACGAGGTCGCGGCGGCCTCGGCAAGCTGGAGCGACGATGCGGCGGCGACATTGTTCGCCGCCGGGATTGCCGCGCGCTTTGCGGCCGCACCAGGTGTCTCGGCGCTCTGGGCACTGACGCGCTTCGACCTCTATGCGCCGGGGCTTGAACAGGCCGGGCTCGGGCCGGATCGCATCCTCTACGCGCAGGGCCATAATGACCGCGAGCTTCTCGCCATGTGTGAGGACGCGCTGCGCGATGGCTCGCTCGCCTGTGTCGTTGCCGAGGTGAAGGCCGCCGACCAGACCGCGACGCGGCGTCTGCAACTCGCCGCGACCGAAGGCAAGACGCCGATGCTGCTCTATCGCCGCTACCGGCGCTATGGCCAATGTCCGCTCACTGATCTTTCGCTCGCCTGCACGCGCTGGCGGGTCGGCAGCATTGCATCGACCCCCTTGTCAATGCCGGGCGTCGGGCGCGCGCGCTGGTCGGTCGAACTTGTCCGGCAGCGCGGCGGGCCGCCCTTTTCCCTCGAACTGGAGGCGTGCGATGACCAGGGTCGCCTCGCTCTTCCTGCCGCAACTCGCCATCGAGCGCTTGCGGCAGGCGGCGCCGATCTCGCGCTCGGGCACGCGGCCTGAACCCGCGCCGCTCGCACCGCGCCTCCCCGAACCCGTCGACGACAATCCCGGCGCCTGCTCGGTGCCGCGCGGCGGCGGCTGGCGACCAGGCGCGCGCTGGGCGCAAGACGCACGCCCTGATCGAACCGCGATCGACGCGTTGCCCGCGCATCAGCGACCGCCAATGCGCGAGCTCGGACGCCGCAGCGAGGCGGCCGCGCCGGTCTTTCGCCTCGCCCGCGTCGATGATGGAAGCCCGGCGTCCGGCGCCGCGCAGCGGGCGCCGGCACGCTGGGGCACACGGCCCACCATCCTGATTGCCCGTACCGGCCAGCGCGATATCGTGACCGCCGCCTGCCCGCTTGCGCTCGATCTCGGCCTCGCGCCCGGCATGGCCGCGGCGCATGCGCGTGCGCTTGTCACCGATCTCGACGTGCTTGAGGCCGAGCCTGACGCTGATCGGGCCTGGCTCGACCGGCTCGCCTTGCATGCCGTGTGCCATTGGACGCCGACCGCCGCTGTGTCGGGGAGCGACGGGCTCTGGCTCGATCTCACTGGCACCACCCAT
>NZ_DATFFD010000001.1:0-4961 GCF_035250425.1 Sphingopyxis sp. | reverse complement strand
AACACCCTGCCCTGTTGATTGGCTAGACCCTGCACATAGCGGATAAATCCAAGCTCGATCAGCTTGGGGTGCAGCGGGATAAGGCGGCGGCTGGCAGCGTTCTTAACCTGATTGGCCAGCCCTTCCCCGTCATCCGGGGTATCGGTAATATCAATGCACCATACCTGTTGCCGGTTATCGTCCCCGTCCACATAGGGAGCTTGTCGGACATCGCTAACCCGCAACTGGCCTAGCTCCTCTCGCCTTGCTCCCATGAACAGGGCGAGCAAGGGCAGCCAGTATGCAGCCTCTCCGCCACAGCCACTAGGCCGCTCGCCATTGGCATGAACCGGGCCAGCTAGCAGGGCGGTTAGGTCATCTATGTCAAAGTCTTTCCGGGCCTCTCCCTTATCCGTCACCCGCATACGAACATTTTTGACGGGGTTGGCCTCTATCTTGTCATCTTGCGCTGCCCAATCGAGCAACGTCCTGAGGTATCCAAGATGGTCCCGCACATTGACTTGCGACCGGGAAGGGTCCGCGATCAGCCGTTGCTTGTATGCCATGACATCGGCCTTGCTGATTAGCTCGACAGACTTACGGCCCATGATCGAATGGAACAGGTTGGCGGAACTGAGATAGGCAGCCTTGCCCTTGGCAGACGGATTGCGCTCAGCGGCCCACCCGGCAATAATATCGGTATCGAGATAGATGCCCTTCCCTTTCGGCTCAGGAATGGCCCCACCGGGGACGAGGGGAGCAATACGGGCAATCCGCTTGTTCGCTTCCTGCTCGATCCTGATTGCCGCCATCTCCCTTTCATGGGCAAGGGCTAGCTGAGCGGCGCGGGCAACGTCCTGCGGTGCAGCATCAGGAACCTGTCCGGCGCTCAGGGCATCCATAACCGGCTCAAGCTCAGCAATCTCTAGGTCAGCATCTATGTACGCCTCAGAGGCAAGGTCTTCCTGTTCCTGATCGAACTCCCACCGCTGCCTGTCACGGGCAAGCTGGGCCGGTGATCTAGCCGGGGCGGGTTTAGGAGCTGGGACGGTTGATGCCCTCGCCTGTTCAATCTGGCGCTGGGCTGCCTTGGTCTGGTCAGGGATTAGCCGCTTAGCGGTATCCCGGTCCTTTGTTCCGAGACTGAATTTAATTTCGCGCTTCCCGTCGAAGCGGGACCGAAGCTCCACAGGGATGCCCATGCGGAAATAATAGACCCCGTTCGGAGCCTTGTGGAGATAGGTACACATAGCGATTGCTCCCTAGCACGTTTGTACTAGGCGGTTGTGAAAATCCCTAAATTTCCTATATTTCCCGAGGCTTTCAAAGCCCTAGTACAAATGGTGCCCAGAAGAGGACTCGAACCTCCACGACCTTGCGATCGCCAGCACCTGAAGCTGGTGCGTCTACCAATTCCGCCATCTGGGCACGGGGTAGGAGCGGGCGCTTAGCGGCGCGTATGTCGGCTTGTCAACCGCATCGCACGAGCCGGAGTGCATTTTATCGCAAAGCCGTCGGTTTCGCGTCATAATGCCGTCCTCGCCCCTTGCTCCCCTCTCCGCTTCGCGGCATGGGGAAGGCCGTCGGCGCGCCTCGCGCCATCCTAGAGAATCGATCACAGGCGGACGACATGCAGAAACTCGACGGGCAATTGATCACGGTATTGGGCGGCGGCGGCTTCCTCGGCCGCTATGTCGTGCAGCGCCTGCTCGCACGCGGCGCGCGCGTCCGCGTCGCGCAGCGCGAACCCCGCGCCGCGACCTTCCTGAAACCGCTCGGCGGGCTCGGCCAGACGCAATTCGTGGCATGCGATGTCCGCGATCCCGCCAGCGCCCTCCGCGCGGTGCAGGGCAGCGATGCGGTGATCAACCTCGTCGGGGCGTTCGGCGACATGCAGGCGGTGCAGGCCGACGGCGCGGGTCATGTCGCGGCCGCGGCGAAGGCGGCGGGCGCCGGTACGCTCGTCCATGTCTCGGCGATCGGCGCCGATTCCGAAAGCGCCTCGGCCTATGGCCGCAGCAAGGGCGACGGCGAAGCGGCGGTGCGCGCGGCCTTTGCCGACGCCGCGATCCTGCGCCCATCGATCCTGTTCGGCCGCGAAGACCATTTCATCAACCGCTTCGCCACAATGATGCGCATGGCACCGGTCGTCCCGGTGATCGCGCCGAAGGTGAAATTCCAGCCCGTCTATGTCGGCGACGTCGCCGATGCGGTCGTCGCGGCGCTCGGCAGCGACGCCGCAGGCAAGACATTCGAGCTTGGCGGGCCGCAAGTGCTGACGATGGGCGAACTGCTCCGCTGGGTCGCCGATGCGACCGGCCGCAGCCCGCTGTTCGTCGATGTGCCCGATTTCGTCGCGTCGGCGCTCGCGAGCGGCTTCGGCTGGGCGCCCGGCGCGCCGATCACCAAGGATCAGTGGCTGATGCTTCAGCGCGACAATGTCGTTGCCGAGGGGGCGGCGGACCTCGCCCAGCTTGGCATCACGCCGACCTCGCTCGCCTCGGTCGCCGAGGGCTGGCTCGTCCAATATCGCCGTCATGGTCGTTTCGCCAAGCTCGCCTCGCGATAATGGGTATCTGGCTGACCGCAATCATCCTCGGCATCGTCGAGGGTTTGACCGAGTTTTTGCCCGTCTCCTCGACGGGGCACCTCATCCTCGCGACCGAACTCCTCGGCTATGACGCCGCGCGCTGGGCGATCTTCAACATCGCGATCCAGCCGGGGGCGATCCTCGCGATCGTCGTCCTCTATCGGAAATTGTTCTGGGAGATGTTCACCGGCTTTTTCCGCCGTGACCCCGTCGCGATCACCTTTGTCCGCAACCTGCTGCTCGCCTTTTTCCCGGCGGTCATCCTCGGCCTCGCCTTCGGCGATTATATCGAGCTATTGCTCGAGAATGCCGTCGTCGTCGCCTGGGCGCTGATCATCGGCGGCTTTGCCATCCTGCTCGTCGAGCGTTTCGCCAAGACGAAAGACGTCGGCGGCGTCGCGAATGTGTCGGCGCGGCAATCGATGCTCGTCGGGCTGGTCCAGTGCATCGCGATGATCCCGGGCGTCAGCCGCTCGGGCGCGACGATCCTCGGCGCGATGTCCTTCGGGGTCGATCGCAAGACCGCCGCCGAGTTCAGCTTCTTCCTCGCGCTCCCGACGCTCACCGGCGCGACGGTGCTCCAGCTGTTCAAGCATCGCGACGCGATCACGAGCAACGACCTCGGCCTGATCGCGGTGGGTTCGCTCGTCTCATTTATCGTCGCCTGGGCTGTCATCAAGGGCTTCCTCGCGGTCGTGACGCGGTACGGCTTCGCACCCTTCGCCTGGTATCGAATCATCGCGGGCGTCGCCGCGCTGATCTGGCTCGGCATGAGATAGGGCCGAAACGGTATTAATTGACGAAAGATAATTGCGCGAACCAGTTTTGATGCAAATTCACCTCAATTTTAGGTTAGCAATACTGTCCTAACTCGCAATTTGGCCGTGACAGGCCGTTTTCCGCCATGCAATTCCCCACTCAACGAAGGGGATTATTGCATGGCTTCCGATCGCATGCTCCAGTTTGTGGAACGTGAACAATCCTATCCGGACAAGCGCTCCGCCGAAGAACGCGCGCGCGACTTTCGCGAGATCGCCGAGCGCTACGCTGCGCCCGACGCCGACGCGCAGGCGGCGCGCTGCTCGCAATGCGGCGTGCCCTATTGCTCGGTGCACTGCCCGCTCCACAACCATATTCCCGACTGGCTGCGCCTGACCGCCGAGGGGCGGCTGCGCGAAGCCTATGAGCTCAGCAATGCGACCTCGACGATGCCCGAGATCTGCGGCCGCATCTGCCCGCAGGACCGCCTGTGCGAAGGCAATTGCGTCATCGAATTTTCGGGCCATGGCGCGGTGACGATCGGCAGCGTCGAGAAATATATCACCGACACCGCCTGGGCCGAAGGCTGGGTCGAGCCGCTGCACGCGGGCGCCGCGACCGGCCAGTCGGTCGGCGTCATCGGCGCCGGGCCCGCGGGGCTGACCGCGGCCGAATATCTGCGCGCCGCGGGGCATGAAGTGCATGTCTATGACCGCCACGATCGCGCCGGCGGGCTGCTCACCTATGGCATCCCCGGCTTCAAGCTGGAGAAGGAGGTCGTGATGCGCCGCATCGACCGGCTGGTCGAGGGCGGCATTCACTTCCACCTCGGCTTTGCGGTCGGCGAGGATGCGACGCTCGACGCGCTGCGGCAGAAGCATGACGCGATTCTGATCGCGACCGGCGTCTACAAGGCGCGCGAGATCAATGTTCCCGGCAATACCGCCGATGGCGTGATCGCCGCGCTCGACTATCTGATCGCATCGAACCGCAAGAGCTTTGGCGACGCGGTTCCGGCGTTCGACGACGGCCGCCTCGATGCCAAGGACAAGCATGTCGTCGTCATCGGCGGCGGCGACACCGCGATGGACTGCGTCCGCACCGCGGTGCGCCAGGGCGCCAAATCGGTGAAATGCCTCTATCGCCGCGACCGCGAGAATATGCCGGGGTCGCAGCGCGAAGTCGCGAACGCCGAAGAGGAAGGCGTCGAATTCGTCTGGCTCTCGGCGCCCGAAAGCTTCACCGCCGACAAGCATGTCAAAGAGGTCGCGGTCGCGGGAATGCGCCTCGGCGCCCCCGACGCGAGCGGGCGCCGCAGCCCCGAGGCCGACCCCGGCCGCAAGTTCGACGTTCCCGCCGACATGGTGATCAAGGCGCTGGGCTTCGATCCCGAAGAGCTGCCGCACCTGTTCGGATCGCCCGACCTGTCGGTCACGCGCTGGGGCACGCTGCGCGTCGATCACCAGACGATGATGACCAGTTTGCCGGGGGTTTTTGCAGCGGGCGACATCGTCCGCGGCGCCAGTCTGGTGGTCTGGGGCATCCGCGACGGCCGCGATGTCAGCGAGCAGATGGCAAAGTGGTTGAAAGCCAAGGCGAAAAGCGAAAAGAAGGCAGCATGACCAACAGGGAA